>JANLIJ010000212.1 GCA_024653575.1 Candidatus Kaiserbacteria bacterium | reverse complement strand
GCATTATATCGCTTTCCGACAAGCTGCACCATCTCACTTGTTGACTCAAGAGGACGTCCGGTATCGATGAGAATGAGCGAATCTTGAATGGTTTTGGGGATTTTAAAGTTGAGTGCCGAGATATACTTCAAAAACTCAAACTCTTTTCGGTAGTACACAAGTCCTCCGAAACAAGATGCACTGACATCAACCCCTGATGGCATCCCATGGAAATGATGTTCAGCTTTGTATGCGAGTGAATTAATTACTTCCTTTGTGGATTCTTTTCCTGTATAAAAATGGAGAAGAGACGCAACGGTCGCCACACAAAACGCGGCAGATGAACCCATTCCTCGACCTTCTGGAATCTGAGAATGGTATGAATACATAAATGGACGAGCTTCAAATAGGATGTGTTCTTTCGACAGATATTCTTTCACAATCGTGTCAATAGACATGACTGAGTCATGAAGCTTTTTATCTGAAACAGGCATGACACCATCAGAGATGGTAGCTGTAAGTATGAGATCAACTGCGGTGACAAGTGCAGGCTTCGTATAGACGACGGAGTGTTCTCCTGACAAAATAATTTTTCCTGGTGCTGAATATGAAATCTTCATTGAGTAGTCTTCAACTTGTCCGGCCGAAATTTAATTCCATATTCTATAACATCTTCGGGTCCCACATCCCCAGTCCGTCGGAAAATCGAGACTACCCGAGACCCAATCGAACGTTCTGAATCATCAAAGTCGACCAATTGGCCATAGATCCGATCACCTGATTCAAGCTCAACTAGGACTACGGAGTACGGAAGCTGCGACTCAAATCGTGGTGGCGCAACAAAGATTTCCGTCCACGAAAGAATAACTCCGGTTGTACCCAGATTTTTTTTACTGTCTTTCTGACGTCTCCAGACCTGAACTGCATGTTGCATAGATTGAAAATGAAATTGTTACACGGCAAAAATACTTACAACTGCGACGCCACCGCTTCCACCAACATTATGTGTAAGTCCTGCCCTCACGTCCTTGATTTGACGCTTTCCGGCTTGTCCAGTGAGCTGTAAATAAATCTCACCAATTTGCTTGATACCCGTCCCGCCGACAGGATGTCCTGCCGCTTTGAGACCACCTGATGTGTTCACAATGAGGTTACTTCCTGAATCACGTGATGTTGACATCTCTTTTGCTTGAGCACCACCCTGACCCTTTTTCCAGAAGCCAAGATCTTCAAGCGCGAGAATCTCTGCGATAGAAAAACAGTCGTGAACTTCCATAATGTGTATTTCGGATCGATCAATACCTGCCGCTTTGAACGCTTTATCAGCAGAAAGTGAAGTTGCCTCAAGTGAGTCGATTTTCTCACGTTTTGCAATTGATATCGAATCTGTCGCTGATTCTGATGCTAAAATTGAGACGCTTTTCGTCTTTTGAATCAATTCGTTTTTATTTGTCAGAATAAGTGCTGCTGCACCATCTGAGATGGGAGAACTATCAAGTACTTTGAGAGGATATGCAACATACGGACTTTCGAGGACATTGTCAATTGTCACATATCTTCGAAAATGAGCTTTTTCATTGAGCATGCCGTGCGCATGATTTTTGACAGAAATACTTGCCAAATGCTCTTCGTTATATCCGTACTTGTGAAGGTACACTTGCGCAAGAAGTCCGTATACCCCGGGAAACGTCAGTCCGACTCTTTGCTCATCAGGAGATGCCGCAGCAGAAAGTGCTTTCGTAA
>JANLIJ010000192.1 GCA_024653575.1 Candidatus Kaiserbacteria bacterium | reverse complement strand
AAGTTCAGAACAGACAAGGGGGCGTTTCCGGATGCCACCACCGTCAAGACCTTCCTTGAGCGAGAGTTAGGGAAGCTTCCGATAACACACAATGAGTATGTGCGACACCACGAGCGCGGACTTGAAGTGCTCCTTACCTATATGGGACACATTGAACACGGTGCTCCATCAGCTACGAAGGAAGAATACTCCATTCAAGTACCACTCACGACCGGTGACCCCGATATGCCCGAAGTACTCCTCACGGGGAAGCTCGACAGGCTCGATTTTGACAATGAGGGTATGCTGACGCGCGTCGTGGATTACAAGACAGGAAAGCCGAAGACGCGAGGATATATTGAAGGAACGACAAAGGATTCGACCGGAGACTACAAGCGACAGCTTACGTTCTATGCGCTCCTCCTTTCACTTCAGGATAATGAAATGCTAAGGACACGAAATGGACTCCTCTCCTTCGTTGAGGCTGATGAACAGGGAAGAATACATGAGGAACTTTTCACGATTACTGATGAGGAGATTGAGCTACTCAAAGGAGACATAATTCGTGTTGCACATGAAATAGCACACGGCGCGTTTTTAAACGCGCCGTGTGATCCCGAGAAATCAGATTACTGCCACCTTGCAGGGGAATTTCAAAAAGGAATTTAATCTACCTCGCCACCCATTTGCTTGATGATGTTATCGATCATCGATTTTACTGCGGTGTATGGCTGAGCACCATTGATAACCGCCTGTTGGTCTCCGACAATGATGATTGAGTATGGAGTACCACGGGCACCTGTCTTGAGCGCTTCTTCTATGTCCTTCTGGATTTTCTCGTTGTATGTTCCCGCTTCATAGCATGCCGTGAACTTTGCCTCATCGACACCCGCATCACGTGCGTATTCAGGGAGTTTTAGAATGTTTGTTGGTTCGTTGGTACCTCTATCACTGATGAGTGCATCAGCAAATTTCCAAAACGCATCGTTCCCTCCAAGACCCGCAACACATTCAGACGCTGCAGACACTTTTGGTGAATTTGGATGGAGTTGTTCAAGGGGGAAATGTCTATATACCCATGCGACCTTGCCATCTTTTCCGTAGGTTTCCATGATCTTTTGCATCGTGCCATGGAAGTTCTTACAGAATGGACAATCGAAATCTGAATATTCCACAATCATGATTGGCGCATTTGGATTGCCGAGGATATGGTCTTTCTCAGTGACTGGCGCTATTTCAACATCTGCGGTTACTTGCTCGTTTTGTGCATCATTTCCAACCTGCACTGGATTCCCAGCATTTTTGAGGTTACCTGTATAGATAATTGCACCGCCAATGAGGAGAGCTCCAACGACGATTGCGATAGGCACACCAAGAGTACTCTTCTGTGACGATGTTTGATATGAACGTGTCTCAGGGGCAGGGGATTGTGTTGTGTGTTCTTCTTGCATGCTTATTTAATACGTGAGCAGAGTATATTTGGATTACTCTACCGCGATACATTAATGAACCTACTAATACCCGAAAGTATATCATACGAGCTGAGAGGTCGTGATATACTCATTTCAATGGA
>JANLIJ010000178.1 GCA_024653575.1 Candidatus Kaiserbacteria bacterium | reverse complement strand
CCACCATGTCTTTTTCTGTGATATCACTGAGTTGTTCTTTGTGCTCAGAGCTGATAATCAAGAGTCACAATGAACACGTCCCGACTGAATACACTCCGTACATTAATGGGGATCCGCGAGACTCGATTAAAGCAGGAACTCACAGTGAGTTTTCCTCTGTAATCCATTCAGAGAAAGCAGTGTTTGCTGAAGTATTAAGACCTGTTCTTCTTGGGGCTGATCTGTATGTGACAGTCTTTCCTTGTCCAGACTGCGCCAAATTGATCGCTTTCTCAGGAGTGAGACGTCTATTTTTCAGAGGAGGTCATGCTTCTCTTGATGGCGCGAAAATCCTCAAAAAGAAAGGAATTGAAATCATAAAAGTGGAATGAAATACCCCCGCGCGCTGTTCTCAGTGCTCGGGGGGTTTTAACCAATTGGAAACGTGACTGTTTTGGCTCGCTTGGTTTTGCGATTTAGTTCAGGCACGATCAAGTGGCAGTGGAGATGATTGACTGTTGCTCCAGTGTGGGAGGTCTTACCAAACCTCATGGCCAGTGCACCGCCGGGAATCTTGAATTTATGTTCGGCCCAGTGTAACAGCTTGAAGATATCCACCATGTCTTTTTCTGTGATATCACTGAGTTGTTCTTTGTGCTCAGAGCTGATAATCAAGAAGTGATGTCTTGTCTTTTTGTAGGGCCAGCTATTCTTCGTGATGAACCATTTTCCTGAGCGTCGCAGAATCGGGTTTTTGTGGTGACGAAAGTTTGCGGGACAGAACGGACAGAGGCCTTCCTCTTCTATTGTCTCAAGAACCCGACCGTATGTGGTTGATTTTGCATAATGCCTGTCAACGACTCTTTTTTTCATGGTCTTCTTTCGAATCTGACAAACGAATAACAGTACTGATTCGCCTCATCAGACTTGAAGTTTTCCTTTCTCGTTTGTTTCCATATCCGCTTACTAATAGGGGGAAAGAATGCATCAGCTTTAAATCGGTAGTGGATTAGGGTGATGTATAACTCATTGACGACCTGAATTGCTTGTCGATAAATTTCAGCACCACCGATTATAAAGAGATTTTCTTTTTGTTCTAACTCTGCAGTTCGGATGGCGTCTTCAAGAGAATTTACGATTATACACCCAGAACTTTTGTAGGAAGTTTGTCGAGTGATAACGATATTTGTTCTCCTTGATAGTGGTCGTCTAGGAAACGACTCATACGTCTTGCGACCCATGACCAGAGGAAATCCTACGGGTTTTGTGGTCAGTTCAACGAATCGTTTCATGTCGGCTTGTTGGTGGCCCTGCCATGGTAATTGGTCCTGGTTACCAATAGCAAAATTGAGGTCAACCGCAGCGATGATTATTTTTTTCATACGCCTACCGGATATTTGATGGATGGATACGGATCGTATCCTTCTAGTATGAAGTCATCAATCTTGAAATCAAAGATGTTCTTCACGCTTGGATTCAATAATACTCTGGGTAACGCCCATGGTTCTCGAGCAAGTTGGATGTTTGTCATGAGGTCCACCTGATTGTTGTAAATGTGGATATCGGTCAGGTAGTGACTGACAGTTCCCGGAGTAAGACCGGTTACCTGTGCCACCATAAGCAGGAGAAGTGAGTAGGAAGCGATATTGAACGGCACACCAACGGGTAGGTCAGCGCTTCGTTGGGTCATGCACATGTCGATAACACCTTCAGCCACGACAAATTTGAAGATGCCG
>JANLIJ010000128.1 GCA_024653575.1 Candidatus Kaiserbacteria bacterium | reverse complement strand
GCGACGATGAGGTTTGCCGTGTGGTCTTCGATAGGGCCAGTGACAAATATGATGCGCTCCTTGAGGAGACGTGAGAAGATGTCGAAGGCGCGCTCACCCCCTTGGGTTTTCTCGATTACCATTGGGACGAGGTAACTATTGATTGTTGATTCTTTTTCCATATGCATATGATACTACCAAAACCGTAACTGAGTTGCTAGTGGTGAATTTTAAAAACAAAATCACCCAGCGCAGTCGGGCGACTTTGTTGGGTGGTGGATGAATCGCTTCAGGCTCGGCAATTGTTTGGCGGTAATTTTCCCGCAAGGAACTGTTCATAGGTGATGTCTTCGACGCCAGTCCTTTCGCCTATTGGTTTGCAATATGAATCACGGCATACAATCCGGATGTCTTCGCGAATTTTCCGTCCGGTGAACGGGGTGTATTCGAAGACCTTCTTGCCAGACCCGTTGCATTTTTTGCAGACCTCGCCGATGAGTGGTGGGGTGATCAGTCCACGATATATACCACTTCCGTGGCACGTAGGGCAATCGGCCTCGACTTTCACTACATTCGTCTCGTCATTCACGGTGACTCTCCTTTATATGCTGAGGGACATCCCCATTCTGAGTTGGAGAATACGTGAAGCGGGGAGTAGTGTCAAATAAGCGACCACTATTTCTTTCCAAGTATCAACTGGTTGAAAATTTTTCCGATGACACCGATAAGAAGTCCAAAGAGTGCCATACCGAGGAACTTTGCAATAATGAAAACGATAGTCCCTGCGGTACCTGGGGGAATTGGGGCGGGGAGTCCACCAATGAAGAGTGAGAATGTCCAATACATTCCTGCAGGAACGCTCCAGTACTGTCCATCACTTGTGACAAAGATGTGGAGAAGGGCGCCAACAGAAAGGAACGCGAGTAAGAGGGCGCATGCATAAAGTGCAATATTGAAGCCAAAGATACCGAGTGTTTCTTCTGCGTTCTCGATGTTGAGGTGTGAAAGTTTTGTGAGACGAACAATTCGAAGGAATCGAATGATACGAATGACGCGTGCTGATTTTAAGAACATAAGATTCCCGAGCCCTATAAAAGTAGGGAGGATTGCGAGGAGGTCAATAACCCCAAAAAAGCTAAATGCATACGAGCTTCGTTTGCGAGCAGACCAAAGTCGCATGCAGTATTCAAGTGTGAAAAGGGTTACGGCAGTCCAGTCAATAATATGAAACCAAAAAGAATATATAGAGAGTGATGGGACGGTCTCTAAAACAATCGTAAAGACGGAAACAATTGTTGCGACGGCAAGGACGTCGTTCGTAATTGAAAAATAAGGGGACTTGGGGTTTTCAAAAATAGTAAGAACGGTTTTTTTTGAGAGTTTCATCGCGTGAAAATTATTGATATCTATAAATCGTACCACCCTCTGATACTGCGGATGACATTATTATTCACTGAGTGTTGATACGTAAAATCCCCGCGAGCTATGCTCGCGGGGATTTTATGATGCAATTATGCAACTGCTTCTAGTTTCTTGAGGACCGCTTCGTTCGTCAGGACTGAAGTGACATATACACGCACTCGCTTCTCGTCGGCGTCCTTGTAGTGTTCGAGGAGATTTGATACTTCGTGGTCCACGAGACTTGGGTCGGGGACAACATTCTCCTTCTTTCCAATTTCATTGAGAACGAGCTGGAGTTTTGCACGCTTCTCTGCGCTCGGTGTCCATTCTTTAATGAGGTCTTCCTTCGTCTTCTTGATGTGTCCGAGGTAGTCATCCATCTTGAGCTGTGCTCTTGTGAGGTCATCGGTCATCTGCGCGAGCATTTGATTGATCTCTGCGTCAATCATTACCTGAGGAAGTTCGAGTTCTGTCTTTTCGATGATGCTGTCGGTGATCTTTGCGCGGTGTCGTGAGTCGACGTCGCGAGTTTTCTCTATGGTGAGGTGCTCTTTGATTTTTGTTTTAAAATCTTCAACGCTCGTGAATTGCCCTTCTTTTCCAAATGTCTTCACATACTCGTCGGTGAGTTCTGGAAGCGGAAGATCCTTAATATCTTCAACAGGTTCTTCGTCATGCTTACAGTTCTCGTCGTGTACGTGACCCTCACTGTCCTTCGCCTTTCCTTGGAGGCGCTCGTAGGCAACTTTTTGGCGGAGGATTTCGTTGACTTGCTTCGTTACTTCCTCATCGGTCACTTCTTTTGATTCTTTATCCTTATTGATATCCTTTGCAATACCGAAGTAGTCGGGAAGCTTCATTTCAGGCATGACGGCAACAGTGATGGTGAAACCGAGTGGATTGTCCTTGGCAATCTTTGTGATGGAAATCTGAGGATACCCGACTACATCGAGTGTGTGCTCGGTGAGTATGTGTGGGTAGTATTCACGAAGGGTACGCTCTGCCATTTCATTCAAAATCGCCATCTCGCCGACTTTCTGGACAATGATACTCTCAGGCACATGCCCCTTTCTGAATCCATCAATTTCAATCTCTTTTCCAATAGCAGAAACAGCGGAATTTCGATGTTTCGCAAGCTCTTCATAGGGAACTTCTCCAGTAATAACAACGAGTGAACCCGCCTTCTTTTCTATAGTGAATTTTGTAAGTGTGTCTTTGATCATAGGGTGATTAGTGTACACGGGAATTGTTGAATTGCAACAAGAATCCCCCAATGCGCGAAGCGCATTGGGGGAGAAATCATTACCCAAAAATTCTGAGTAATAAAAGACGGAAGATAATAAGAACAGTTACTGCTCCACCGAAGATGAGCCATGTGCGAGTTCGGTGACTGAGCTTCTTCCAGTAAATACGCATTGCGGGTAAAGCGTCCAGTGCTTGCAGGATGACTACAAGCAGTGAGACAAGGAAATTGAGAAGCAAGATCAGGTGTCCCACAAGATATCCCAGTGATGTGCTTCGTGGCTCGTCTATGAAAAAGAACTCACGGAAGAAATTATCTTCTATCACCCCCACGATGAGTATGGAGGAAACAACGCAACCAGCAATGATGCGTAGAGTGATGGATAGTACGTTCATGACAGCTCCTTATGTTTGGCTATTAACCCACGAACTGTCTGCCGTATGGTGACAACGGTATTCCCAATCAGCTCAAAAATGAAGATGAGGAGAAGGAACGAGTGTGTCCCGACAAGGTAGATGTTTGTGTGGAGTGGCGGAAGCCCTTGTTTCCCTTCGGTGAGCAAGAACCCGAAATAGAAGTACGCTACGACGAGGTCTGCAATAAGAACAGGGACGAGCCCGCCCCGAGTAACTTCAAACGACCATTTACTTTTCATGGTACCTCCTCAAGAAGAAATAAGTGGACTGTCACGAGTTTGTGGGGTACTTGAGCTTGTCAGCTGTATCGAAAATTTTCCTAATGAAGTTCCGTCTTTTTAGTTCCATCTCTTCAATACAAAAGACGTAGTAGACGGAATCAAGGTCTTTCCTGGTTTGAATTAGTTCAATCATCCTATCGAGTATGGGATTGTCCCACGTCTGTGGCCCCATATATCCCACGACATTCCAAAGAGCAATTACCTGCTCTGAGGTTGTCGCTAGAGCAAGCACCTTCCTAACGAGTCTGCGGTGTCCGCTTAGTCTGCGGGTATCCTCCCCATGCCTCTGATTCTCGCAAAGCACGAGAAGCTCCTTGGCGCTGTTTGCTTCCTTGATTCTTTTTTTGAACTCAAGGATTTCAAGGCCTTCCAGTTCTACTTGAGTGCGGTTAGCGCGACATGTGCCATACATAAACATACAACCCTCGCTTTCCTTAAATTGTGAATGAACAGGGAACTACGTTTGATCATGAGTGTACCGAAGGGTTGCTTTTCTATCAAAATAATTGCATAATGTCGTATACTTTTAAACTCAAAGTTTAAAAATGCAGAATGAAACGATTAAAACAGCGCTTATTCAAAAGCTTTTGCCAGGACCACAATTCATTCCTGATATTGTGGAAGAGCTTTCAGTGTTACTGAACGTAACCCCACAGGGCGTGTACAAAGCACTTCGTGCACTTCGGCAAGCTGAGGTGTTGTCTGTACATAATAAACAGGCCTCACTGTCCCTTATTTGGATTTCAAAGGAGAAAGAGAAGATGATTTTTGCTGAGTCGGTATACCGCTCTGTTCCATATATAGAAGAACTCCTCAAGGGTTCAAAGAAGCACAATTCGTGGACATTCCATACACTGAACGAACTGGATCTCTTTTGGACACATACATATACACTCTGTATGGAACAGGTGGACGTGAAAATACCCACATACTCAATCCAACCGCACGATTGGTATTCGTATGTTCGCGCTGAGACAGATTCGTATTGGATTACAAAGCATCGTGATTCAGGACGACTCTCTCGTACGCTCCTCACCCACAGTGGTGAATTGGACAGGGTAGTCATGCGTATGCGGAAGCAATCACTCGGGAATCTCTTTGAGTACACGTTGAACGAAAACCCACTCAAGCAAAAGAATGCGGTGTACTACAACATCATTGGGCCGTATCTTTTCACAGTAACTTTCGATGCAAAAGTAGCACACATGCTCGAGGAGTTTATTTCCAGTAATCCAACGCTTCCGCTTACACGAGAAGATCAGTCGAGAATTGATGCGATTGTACGAGAAAGGGGAATTTTCAAACTCACCATTCAATATTCAGAAAATAAAACGACCGCGATGGAGAAAAAAGTTAAAAAATATTTTGAGTTCTAAAAATTAGGACATCCGATGTCCTAATTTAAGAGAAGCTGTAACAAACCCCCGAATGCGCGGAGCGCATTCGGGGGTTTGTGTTAGAAAGGATTAAAAATTACTGTACTTGTAGGTCTCCGTTCAGTTCAGCGTCGATGGTGGTGATGTCGGTATCGAGTGAATCGAAGTTGGTGCTGTTCAAGTCTGCTTCAATTGCCTCGAGTTCATCTGAGGGACTGAGTGTCTCGAAGATTTCTTGGTCGGCAACGGCGCGTGGTGTCTCGGGTTCATTATTGACTATTGCAGGCGCTGGTGTAGGTACAGGGTCGGTTGCGAGGCTCGCTCCCCAGAGATACATGCCGGTGAAGATGAGGACGAGAATTATGACAAGTCCTGCGAGGATGGGGCCCATGTGTGCGTGGTGGCTTTCGTTGAGATTTTCTTCAGTCATATAATTATGTATGTGTAGTTATATTGTAATAGCTATTCTGATACTGGTGTCTCACTTTCGGTATTCTCCCGTACGGCATCAGAGACTCCAGTCCCAAGTTCTCCATTTCGGACCGCCTCTTTTAGAAGTGATACCACCTCTCGAAGGAGTCCATGGATTTGCTTTATTGTGTCACGGGCAGTGATGAATTCTGCTCTGATTGCTTTGAACGCTTCTCTCGTGTCATCGCCGGTGAGTGCCGTTTGTTGTGATGCAATGGAGGCGAGGGTTCCCTGTGTTGTACTGATGAGCGTCATTGCCTCAGAGAGTTTTGCTTCAGCAGGTGCAGTATCTATTCCAAGGGACTGTAGTTTTGTGATTCGTGTTTCGAGACGCTTTCCAATCTTTTCCATACGGAGCAGTGCAGAGGTGAGTCGGTCGTTTACATTACGTGAGAGGTTAAAAATTCGTTCATGGGATACGCTCTGAACTGCAGTTCTTCGTTCTTCACGAAGTTCTTGCCGCGCCTCTCCAGCCCGCACTCCTTGTTCTGGTGCTACAGCATCTTCTTGTGCGTATGCAAAACTTGCGAGCACAAGCGAGAGGAGGGTAAGAAGGAGTAACGCGTTCTTCTGAAGTGTTATGGAATGTTTCATAGTAGAGAAAAATTAAAATGACAAACCAACACAGAGATATGTGTGCGGTATCTTCTTAGTATAAAACAACCGCGCTGTTTAGCAAAAACAAAACGACCATCTTTAGAGATGGTCGTTTTGTTTTTGCTCAAATTAATTGAGTTAAGCAGTTTTTGCTTTGTCTGCGTTATACATTTCAATGCTTCGTGCAAATGCCTTTCGTGCTTCTTCAGCTCCTTCGTATCCGTTGAGTTGTACGTCAGCAGGCTTTCCTTTGAGATTCTTATAGGTCTCAAAGAAATGAACGAATTCCTTGAGCTGATGTTTGTTTACATCAGTAATGTCCTGTACGTCATCCCAGCGCTTATCCTCGACAGGAACAGCGATGACTTTGTCGTCAGCTTCGCCACTATCAATCATGCGGAGGATGCCAATAGGGCGTGCAGTTACGAGAACTCCAACATTGAGTGGGTAGGTTGTAAGAAGAATCACGTCGAGTGCATCACCGTCATCCCACAATGTCTGAGGAACAAATCCGTAATCGAATGGGTATGCTGCAGAAGAATAATTTGCTCGGTCGAGCTTGATGAGCCCAGTCTTTTTGTCGATTTCGTATTTGTTGTGAGACTCTCGAGGAATTTCAATGATGACATTCATTTCTTCAGCGGTTCCTGAGGAGATGTCGTGTAATAGGTTCATAGGTGTCGTGTGTTATGTGCTAATACATTTTGTAACTTGAGTTATTCAGCGTCGGTTGCGGTGACAGCTTCTGCCTCTGCGCTCACTGCATCGTCCTGTGAAGAGACAATATCAATTTTCCATCCGGTAAGCTTCGCAGCGAGGCGAACGTTTTGGCCTCCACGTCCGATAGCGAGTGACTGCTGGTCTGGAGCAACGGTGACGATTGCATGACCGCGGTTGTCTTCATCACCTGTTCCTGCTTCGTTTTTGATTTCAACACCGAGTACCTGTGCTGGGGAGAGTGAGTCCTCAATGAATTCACGAGGAGTTGCAGACCATTCAATGATGTCAATCTTCTCTCCACCGAGTTCGCTCATAACGGTTGAGACACGAACACCACGCTGTCCTACCATAGAACCAACGGGGTCGATGTGGTCATCATGCGCGCAGACCGCCACCTTAGAACGTGAGCCAGCTTCGCGTGCAATAGCCTTGATTTCAACAGTACCATTCTGAAGTTCGGGCGCTTCAATCGCAAAAAGTTTTGCAAGGAAGTCAGGATGTGAACGTGAGAGCTTGAGGAAGATTCCGCGAGGAGTTTCATCAACCGCAAGGAGAATCGCGCGTACGCGCTCTCCAGGGCGGAAGCGCTCTCCAGGGATTTGTTCATCGTATGGCATGACGCCCGTGACGCGACCGAGGTCGACGTAGAGGTTGCCTCGCTCGAAGCGCTGTACGTGACCAATAATGATATCTCCCTCTTTCTGGCCAAATTCCTTGAGCGCAGATTCTTTCTCCGCTTCTCGAATCTTCTGGATGATGACCTGCTTTGCAGTCTGTGCAGCGATGCGACCAAAGTCATCCTTTGGCTCGAGTGGGAAGACAAGTTCATCACCGACGGTAACGTCTTTCTTAATAAGGCGTGCTGTCTCAATGAGGATGTGCTTCTCAGGGTCAAAACGGACACGAAGATCACCATCAACAGTCGGGACTTCCTCTTCGTCTTTGTGGTGTCGCTCGTCTACCTCTGCGGTATGGTCGACGGGTTCGTCGACGCGTACTGTGGTGTCATCGGCGACAATCTTGATTTGGCTGAAGACAGTGTTTCCCGTCGCAATATCAAAATTTGCACGAATAATTTGCCCTCGTTTTCCGAATTCTTTTTTATATGCAGTTGCAAGCGCTTGCTCGATAGCATCAATCATCTTCTCGCGTGCAATTCCACGCTCGTCTTCCATTTGGTCTAATACCGAATTAATCACCTTTAAATCAAACATATTCAGGGGCGAGCGGTGAATGTAGCGCATTTCTGCGTTGAAACTTCGATTTCTTTCTCACCTTACATTGAGTAAGGCTCGTACATAAATCTCGTTTCGCCTTGAACTGCATCTAAATTCACAGCTCGCCTAATTTTGGAGTATTCTCCTTTATTGGTCTTCTAATATTTATTTTTATACAAAAAAGGCCGGCTGGTAGAGCCGACTTCCTGTATAGACTCAATAGTAGAGGAAAACCGCTGAAAGTCAAATTATTTTCGTGGGACCTCCGTATTGAGCACATGTACGTTTTTATGTACATGTGCTAAGATTGATCTATGAATATTAAAACAACCATTTCTATATCAGAAGCTCGCAAGAGACTCTTTGAAGTTGCCGAAGAAGTGCAGTCTCCGCAAACAGTTTTTACGTTTACTGAGAAAGGAAGACCGAAGGTGGTGATGATGTCAGCAGAAAATTTTGAAAGTTGGGCGGAGACACTTGAGGTTATGTCACTTTTCCCACAGCTCAAAAAGGACTTGAGGGAGACGAAACAAGCCATCAAAGACAAGTCATATAAAAAGTGGGCTACGTTTGAATCTGTTTTTCCTACGACGAAAACGGTAAAAGCAAAAGCAAAGAAATTACGAGCACCTTCCAAGTAGCCTATGCAGTATTCTCTGTTCTTTAAAAATACCGCAGTAAAGAGTATCGAAAAATTATCATTAAAAGATAAGCAGAAAGTGGCGCGTGTCTTAGAGTCACTCAAAGAAGATCCTTTTTCAGGTAAAAAACTATCAGGAGAATTTAAAGATCTTTATTCTGTTCGTGTGTGGCCGTATAGGATTATATATACCATCATAAAGAAGGAACTCGTCGTACTTGTGGTAGATGTTGCACATAGGCAGGGGGTGTATGGGTAGTAATACCTTCAGGGCTTTTTTCTTTCCCCAATCTACACTGTAGGCAACAGGTGTTGCTTACAGCATAAGTTGGAGAGTCAACAACAAAGCGCGTGTGCTCTCAAAAACATTGCTTTTTAAAATAAGTGTTGTATAATATGCGTTGCTGTGACTATGACCAATTTGGTGAAATAGAACAGCCTTTTAGAAAGGAGTCTGACCATGGACACCATGCTCAGAAAAGCGCTTTGGGAAGTCCTCAAACCGCTTCTGCAACTGATTACCAATCTCGTTAACCCCGACATTGGGGAAATGTGGTTGGTGGAGCTAAAGAAGTTTCTCCGGAAGGAACCGTGCTGGATTGGTGGCGAAGCCGTACGCAAAGGCATCACCTCAATCCTCCGCCACCTCGAAACCGTCACGGTTCCACTCGCTTCGAAAAGCGAGCTGGAAAAATTCACCTTCGAGACTCGCAAAGGTCTGTGGGTAGAAGATACGTTCGCTTCCATCTTTGGCACGAAGGTGTCGGCAGAAGGCGCGAGCATCGAGCTTGGCAAACACCAGCTCACCAAGGATGCTTCCGACGGTGCTATCACAAGTGGGCTCGAGCCTGGCTACGTCTTCAAGGGTGAAGCAGGGAAGAGAAAACTGAAGCAAGTTATTGCGTCGCTCATCCTCGCTCAGTGGGGTGGGACGGAAGGGGTCCTCCTCAACAACGGCTATGCCAACATCTTCTACGTTGAACTTGAAGATGGCAGGCGCCTCGCTGTGCGCGTCCGCTGGCCCTCGAATGGCCGGGCGTGGGACGTGTTCGTTTGGGAGTTCGACGGCCGTCAGTGGCGTGCTGGGCGCGTTGTGTTCTCTTGCAACTAACACTCCGTCACTTTGGTCTTTAGGACACTGTGATGCTTTGGTGATAGTTCTTCGGGTCCGACCTCGGTTGGGCCCTTTTGTTTTGTATATTTTGATTCGTCTGCATGGAGACCGAAGGTCTCCATGCAGAAATTTTTGGAAGAGTGATATGTAAAATGTTCTTAACACTTTTTTGTTTTGAAAATAAATCTTTGGGTCGGTGTGATGCTATACTGTGTGTATAGAAGTGCTCTTTTGAGCGAGGTAAGAAAGCGTGGATGCTTTCTGAGGTTATGCGTATACAAGATACACAACTCAAACGATTTGTTCTTGATTCTGGACTCGTGTCTCGGAAGGATGTTGATGGTGCAGAAAAAATAACGAAGGATGAAAACAGAACGCTCGCAGAGGCGCTCGTCTCAAGTGGGGCAATGTCGGAGGATGACCTTCGTCGCGTCGAGTCGTATGTACTCGGCGTGCCCTTTGTGTCGCTTAAGGAGGTGAAGGTCCCATTTGAAATACTCTCACTTATACCTGAGCCGATTGCGCGTACGCACAATATCGTCGCCTATCGAAAGACTGAAGATACACTTGAGGTCGCAATGCTCGACACCGCAGACCTTCCCGCAATCGACTTCGTAAAGAAAAAAGTTGGTCTTAAAATTCTCCCTCGCCTCACCGACAGCGACTCGATGCGGAATACGCTCCTCCAGTACCAGAAGACGCTCAAAGATGAATTTGGTGATCTTATTGCACGAGAATCGTCTGCACTTACTGTTATTGCTGATGGAAATGGGGAGGAAGTTTCAGAGGAAGACCTTAAGAAAATGGCTGAGGACTTGCCGGTGGTACGCATTGTCGACACGCTTCTCCATCACGCCATCATTCAGGGAGCATCAGACATCCACATCGAGCCAATGGAGAATGAGCTTCTCGTACGGTATCGCATTGACGGTATTTTGCATGACGCCATGTCTCTCCCCAAGCACGCTGCCCCGACCATCTCTGCCCGTATTAAGGTACTCTCGAATTTAAAACTCGATGAAAAGCGCCTCCCGCAGGACGGCCGTTTCAAGATGGAGATGGATGGGCAGAGGGTTTCGTTCCGTGTTTCGATACTCCCCATTTTCTTCGGTGAGAAGATTGTAATGCGTCTCCTCCGTGAAGGTCGCTCGGGGTATACGCTCGAAGGACTCGGTTTCCACGGACAAGCACTTGAGCGTATTCACGCCACAACAAAACAGACAACGGGAATTATTCTTGTGACCGGTCCAACTGGTTCGGGAAAGACAACGACGCTCTACACCGTCCTCGATATTCTCAATACTCCCGAAGTCAACATCTCAACAATCGAAGACCCAGTTGAGTATCAAATGCCGAGAGTAAATCAGACTCAGGTGAAACCAGAGATTGGATTCACCTTTGCGAATGGTCTCCGCTCACTCATGCGACAAGACCCTGACGTCATCATGGTTGGAGAAATTCGCGACCAAGAGACGGCAAGTCTTGCCATCAACGCTGCGCTTACGGGACACCTTGTGCTTGCAACAGTGCATACCAACTCATCGTCAGCTACGGTCGCACGACTCCTTGATATGGGGGTTGAAAAATTCCTTCTCGTCTCGACACTCCGTGTTGCAGTGGGACAGCGACTCGTACGCAGAATCACTGAAGCAAAGGAGACATACACACTGAGTGCAAATGAACGTGCAGATTTGGGCAAGCACGTCGACCTCGACCGTGTGCTCGATGTGCTCAAACGAGAGAAGATTGTAAAGGAGAGCGCGACATGGAATAACGTGCCATTCTTCCGGCCAAAGAATGGAGCTGACGCTGAGGATGGATATAAGGGGCGAATTGGTATTCATGAGGTACTCCACATATCACCGACAATCAAAGATATCGTTATGGCATCGGGAACTGCAGACGCCATCGAGATTCAGGCACGAAAGGAGGGGATGCTCACCATGGTTGAGGATGGTATTTATAAGGCTGCGCTTGGGCAAACAAGTATCGAGGAAGTGCTTCGTGTTATTTCAGAATAATATACATCGAGTATGGCAACATTTACCTACACAGGGACAACACGAGACGGTGAGAAAGTCACCGAGACTGTTGAGGCTGTCGATAGGTATGCAGTGTATGAGATTGCACGTGTGAATGGACATACAGTTTCTGGAATCAATGAGAAAAAGCGGTTCTCGTTGAAAGGGGTGATAAACACGGAGAAGATAGACTATTTCCTCAGTCGGGTAAAGTCAGATGAGCTCGTTACTATGACGAGAAATCTTTCCTCAATGATTACTGCAGGGCTTCCGCTCACGCGCGCACTTTCGGTTATTGAAAGACAGAGTAGTAACCCAAAACTCAGGCTCACTTTGAAGAGTATTCGCGAGGAGATCAACAAAGGGCAATCGTTTCACGATACGCTCGCAAAGTTTCCGAACATCTTTTCAAATCTCTATGTTGCTATGGTTCGTGCGGGCGAGGAGAGTGGGCAACTCTCAGGGGCACTGAAGACCCTTGGAGTACAGATGGAGCGATCTTCGACTTTGAAGAAGAAAGTAAAAGGGGCGATGATTTATCCGACTATCGTGATAGTTATCATGTTGCTCATTGGTGCAATCATGATGGTGTACGTCGTGCCTGCTATTACGGGAACGTTCACCAAAATGAATATTGAACTCCCTATGTCCACAAAGATTCTCATCGCGACAAGCGACTTCATGAGTCAGAACACTGTCCTTGTGCTCGGTGGAATGGTAGGGAGTATCTTTCTCTTTATATACATATTGAAAACAGCCGTGGGGAAACGAATTTTTCACTTCCTTTTCACCAAGATTCCGGTTATCGGAGCGATTGTGAAGGAGGTCAACGCTGCCCGTACTGCTCGAACACTCTCCTCGCTCCTCGCTTCGGGGGTTGATGTCATTAGTGCAATTAAAATTACAGAAGACGTTGTTCAGAACGTATACTACAAAGCAATTTTAAGTGAAGCAGCAAAGCGAGTCGAGAAGGGAACCGTTCTCTCTGAAGTTTTTATTGAAAATACCGACTTCTACCCGGTACTCGTAGGGGAAATGATTCTCGTAGGTGAGGAGACGGGGCAGATTGCGAATATGCTTCAAGAGCTTGCTGGATTTTATGAAACAGAAGTCGATCAAAAGACAAAAGATCTCTCGACTATTATTGAACCAATTCTCATGGTGTGTATCGGAGGTGCGGTCGGGTTCTTTGCGCTTGCCATGATTACGCCAATTTATTCGATTACCGATAGTGTTGGGTAACATGATCACACTCCCTCACCACATACATTCGCGAGGGCTCTCACTGGTGGAGATGTTGGTGACAATAGCCGTCTTCGCGCTCGTCTTTGGTGGGCTTTTTACTGCAGTGCAATACACCCTTAAGATTATGAGTTCATCGAAAGCAACGACGAGTGCCCTCTCACTTGCAAATGAACGACTCGAATACATTCGCTCACTCACATACAATAGTATCGGCACCGTGAGCGGTATTCCCAATGGTCCTATTCCTCAGAATTCCACAACGACACTGAATGGCATAACGTTCAGTGAACGTGTGCTCATCCAATACATTGATTCTCCTGACGATGGAGAGGGTGCCCTAGATGAGAACGGCATTCTTGCAGACTATAAGCAGGTGAAGGTTGAATACTCATGGAGCGGTTTCAGTGGGACAAGTACGATATTTTTGCTTACTAATATTGTTCCCCCAGGGATCGAGTCCACGACGGGGGGAGGAACACTCACCGTGAACGTATTTGATGCGGGAGTGCTTCCAGTCTCAGGGGCGAGTGTTCATATCTATAATGACACCACAACGACCACCATCGATACGACCCAGTTTACAAACGTAAATGGCATTGCAACGTTTGCCGGTGCTCCCGCGGCTGCAAATTATGAAATTACGGTTACGAAGGCTGGATATTCGACCGACCAAACGTACACGGCGACAACCTCGAACCCAAACCCCGCAACACTTCCCGTTGCGGTGCTCGAGAGCGCTGTCTCAACAATGAATTTTCAAATTGATGAACTGAGTGACCTCATGGTTCGTACCATTGAACCACCAACGTACGGAGTATTCACCGATACATTTACGGACAGCACACTCATTGGCTCAAGTACAAATGCGGTCGTCGTTGTCGGAGATGTTGAGCTCAGTGGCGGGGCGGGCTCATATGCATCATCGGGTAGTGTCTTTTCAACATCAACATCACCTACGACTATCGAAAGATGGAATATTGCAGAGGTTACGAGTACGGTCCCAGCCGGAACGACACTTAAAATTCGAGTGTACGACGTCTCATCTCTCGGAGAGTACACTCTTGTTTCTGATACCGACCTCTCGGGAAATTCTGCTGGGTTTACTACAGGGCCTATCGACCTCTCGCTCCTCAGTGTCGCAGGACATCCGTCTATTGCTCTTGGGGCAGAGCTTACTTCAAGTGATGTTTCCGCAACACCATTAATTCACGCATGGAGCATTACCCACATTGCTACGGAACCAATTATTGGGAATATTTCATTTACCCTCACGGGCGCTAAAGTGATTGGTACAGCGCTCGATACTGCTCCTATTTACAAATATTCTGAGAGTCACAGTACTGATGCTGGTGGCGATATAACCTTGTCCGATCTTGAGTGGGATTCATATAGTCTTGAACTTGATACAGCTGGATATGATATTGCTGAAGTGTGTGCGGATCTTCCATTTGCACTCGACCCTGGGGTAAGTGACACGCTCACGCTTACGCTCGCCCCAGAAACCGGGAACAATTTGCGTGTGAGCGTGGTCGATGATGTGAATGTCCCCGTGAGCGGTGCGGTGGTAGAAATTACCCGCCCATCATTTTCAGACTCGGGAAACACCTCGGCCTGTGGTCAAATATTCTTTGATTCCGGTTTAGCAAATCAGATTGATTATGAAGTGCAGGTTTCCAAATCGGGATATATAAGTAAGACAGTAACAGACGTTACCGTAGAGGGCGATAGTATTCTCAAGGTAATACTCACCCCTTCATAGATATATGCAACCACGTGAAAATAAAAGGAAACACGCTCAATTGGGGTTCTCACTCGTCGAGACAATTGTTGTGGTCGCGCTCTTCACGGTGGTCTCGCTTGCAATCATGGAGAGCATCATCACCTTCTATCGTGTGAACGGGTACACTATTGCGCAATCAGCTCAGGTGGACACTGCGCGACGGGGAATGGAACAGCTCGTCCGGGATCTTCGTGAAATGACATTTGCTGACGACGGGACGTTTCCGCTTGTGATTACCGAAGCATATCGGGTTGGTTTTTTTAGCGATATTGATCGAGATAATAGTGTTGAATACATTGAATATCAACTTGGCACCTCAACGATGCTCACAAAGCGTGTGTTCAATGCAACGGGCTCACCACCGGTATATCACGGAACAGGAACTCCCGATGCTACCTACACCGTATCTGAGTATGTGCAGAACAATCTCCAAGCGACTCCTGTGTTCGTGTATTATGATATGAATGGGAATCCTGCAGTAGCGACCACGACAATGACCGACATTCGGTACGTGGAGCTCAGTATCATTGTGAACATCGACCCAGTGCGCGACCCCGGTGAGTTCATGCTCAGGTCGAGTGCTTCTTTACGAAACTTAAAAAACGCCGAGTAACTATGAATCATTGTCATTCAAAAAAAGGATTTCTTCTCGTTCTCGTTCTCGTGTTTGGGTCAATATTTTTCATGATGGCGAGCGCATTTCTTGGATATGTCATCACGCAGTCACACCTCGCGCAGGCAAAGTACAATAAAGAACGAGCGCTCGATATTGCTGAGGCCGGACTCGATTACTATAAATGGTTTCTTGCACACAATCCGAATGACACCACAAATGGAACAGGTATTGCAGGTCCGTATGTACATACCTACAACGATCCTGAAGGATCCTCAATTGGAGAGTTTTCACTTGATATAGCGAGTTCGACTGCATGCGGTGAAGTGTATGCAATAGATATTACGTCAACTGGGCATACGTATGTCGACACCGATATAACACGGACTGTGTATGGAAGATATGCACGTCCAACGGTGGCTGAATTTGCATACATTATTAATGCAAACGTATGGGCAGGCGCTGACAGAGTAATAGTGGGACCCTACCACTCAAACGGCGGTATTCGTATGGATGGTACAAACAACTCTACGGTGACGAGTGGACAGGAGACATGGTCGTGTACCTCATCCTATGGGTGTAGTCCAACGAACAACAGTGCAGATGGTGTACTGGGAGACGGTCCTAACAGTGAACTTTGGAGTTTTCCCTCTGCCCCAATAAATTTCACAGGGATTACCGTTGATCTTGCTGTTATGCAGGATAAGGCGCAGAACCGCGGGGGCCGATACATAGGTCCATCGGGAAAGGCGGGATATCACATCACTTTCAAAGCAGACGGTACGTTTGATGTGCGAAAGGTAAATAGCAAAGTGAATGAGCCAAATGGGTATGCGTGGGGGTACTACATGCATATCTTGAATGGCACGACACTTATTGGAAATTATCCAATACCAAGTGACTGTGCAGTGATTTATGTTGAAGATCAAGTATGGCTCGACGGTGTCGTGAATGGGAAAGTAACTATTGCAGCAGCTGACGTCGATACAACTGGTGTTGATCCATCAATTATTTTGAATAACAACATTACCTATGCAAACGAAGATTCTGGGCTTCTTGCAATTGCCGAATATGATGTACTCGTCGGACTCGTTGTCCCCGATAACATGACGCTCAACGGTATTTTTGTTGCCCAAAATGGGCACTTTGGGAGGAACTACTATGACACCTCAATGCCAAATGCATGGGAGGAATATATTAAGCGGAACTCGCTTACGTTAAATGGGACAATTGTCTCAAATGGTCGTGAGGGCACAAAGTGGGTTAATGGTAGCGGCACTTATATATCTGGCTTTAAGACACGATATAATTCGTATGATAGGGATTTGGTCTCTGACCCACCACCACTTACACCGGATGTGTCTGATACATACAAGTTTATTGAATGGCGCGAAATGGACTAAATAGCACGAAAAGCCCCGAAAGTTATCAAATGACCACCTTTGGGGCTTTTTTGTTCCAGTTCACACACCTATACGAGCGGAGGAATTGCATGGTAAAATATTTATGTCATGAAAACAGGAATACCCCCGCTTATTGTTGGGAACTGGAAGATGAACCCGCAATCAGTGAGCCTTAGCGCTAAGCTTGGAGCCGAGTTTAAAAAACGACTCAGCGCTATTTCCGGGGTTGATGTGGTTGTTGCTCCACCAAGTATTTATCTCGAGAGTGTGCATCGAGCACGTAACAGTAGTAAGTCGTATGCGCTCGGTGCCCAAAATGCGCATTTCGCTCAGCTCGGTGCACATACTGGAGAAGTCTCCCTCCCCATGCTTAAAGATTTCGACGTCTCATATATCATCATTGGACACTCAGAACGACGAGCTCTTGGAGAGACTGATGTGCTCGTTAATGAAAAACTTCTCGCGGTCATTAAGGCTGGATGTACGGGAATCGTGTGTGTGGGTGAATTAAAGAGAGATCATGGAGGACACTACCTCTCACACATTGAGGCTCAGGTACGGAAAGCGCTTGTCAAAGTTTCCAGAACGAAACTGAGTCAGGTGGTTGTTGCGTACGAGCCACTCTGGGCTATTGGAACGGGTAAGAATGCAACCCCTGCTGATATCTACGAGATGAAACTCTTCATTGAGAAAGTAATTTCTGATATCTATGGAAGAAATTATGCACAAAAGGTACGAGTCATCTATGGGGGTTCCGTGAGTGGGAAGAACGCACAAGAATTATTTGTCGATGGAATGGTCGATGGGTTCCTTGTGGGCGGGGCAAGCCTTCATCCG
Source organism: Candidatus Kaiserbacteria bacterium (assembly GCA_024653575.1). Taxonomy (GTDB): domain Bacteria; phylum Patescibacteriota; class Minisyncoccia; order Phycocordibacterales; family UBA918; genus Damh-18. The sequence goes on along the minus strand of JANLIJ010000128.1, from coordinate 9,187 downwards.
GAAGAGTTTATACAGATTGTAAAATCAGTACGAGAGAGATAATTATGAAAAGACTGCGCTCAATAGAGGAAATTGATAATTTGTTTGGAATGCGGGTGATTGTACGTACATCACTCGATGTATCGCTCGAGTCTACTCCAGGGGGAAAAGTCCCATATCGTCTCCATCGCGCTATTCCAACGATAATGCACCTTGTTGATAAGGGTGCACGGGTCATTCTCCTTACGCACATAGGAAGAGATCCTAAAAACTCTACTGAGGTGCTCCTCCCACACCTTCAGAAATATCTTCCCGTTACGCATACGAATGCAATTGTGGGCGAAGAGGCGTATGGTGCAGTTGCTCACATGAAGGAGGGGTCAGCAATCCTTCTCGGAAACCTGCGTTCACACCCAGGAGAGGAGGTAAATGATCCAGAGTTTGCAAAAGAACTTGCTTCCTATGGGGATTTTTATGTAAATGATGCATTTGCGGTTTCGCACAGAGAACATGCATCGATTGTGGGGATTCCCAAATACCTTCCAAGCTTCATGGGCATTCTCTTTGAGGAAGAATATCGTGAGCTTTCAAAAATGTTTACTCCAAAGTCACCGTCACTTTTTATCTTGGGTGGTGCGAAGTTTGAGACGAAGGAACCACTCATTGATGAGTATTCTGATAATTACAGCCACGTGTTCATCGGTGGAGCAATTGCGAACGATTTCTTGAAAGGGAAAGGGTACCCTGTCGGTGATTCGCTGTTGTCTCCAGTGAGTCTGAAGGGTAACCCACTCCTCAAACGAGAAAATATCATTCTTCCCGTCGATGTAGTTACCCTCGGTGAAGGAGGAAAACGTGAGGTCCTTATTGAGCATGTTCAGCCAAATGAAAAGATTCTTGATGTTGGTCCTCGAACGATGGAGCTCCTTGCACCATACATTGAACGAGCAGAGACGATTCTCTGGAATGGACCACTTGGCAACTACGAAGCTGGGTTCGACGATTCAACAAGGCTTTGTGCAGAACTCATTGCAAAGAGTGAGGCATTCTCGGTTGTGGGCGGAGGAGATACTGTGACGGCAGTAGAATCAGGCAAACATGAAGAGTCCTTCGGATTTGTCTCAACGGCGGGCGGAGCGATGCTTGATTTTCTTGAGCACAAGACACTCCCTGGCATCGAAGTTCTAAAACGGTAGATTTGAAACATTTCTTTGTTGTTTCACTCATTTTGTTCCAGCGCCGTAGGTCTACTACGTCTTAGTCACAAAATGAGCTCACGCCTCGAACTGTAGTCAAATCTATCATTTTAAAAATAGAGATATGATTATAAAAAAAATATTGACCCTCGCATATCTTGTTGATGAGAAACGGGTCTGTCTTGCAATGAAGAAACGAGGTTTCGGTGAAGGAAATTGGAATGGGTACGGTGGAAAGCTCGAAGAGGGAGAGACGATAGAGCAAGCGACAGTGCGGGAGATAAAGGAAGAGTCAGGAGTCACTGTTCTTGAATCAAGTCTCGACAAGGTCGCGCTCGTTGAATTCTTTTTCAAAGATGGAAAGCATCTCGAAGTCCATACATTTTTTATACGAACATGGGATGGCATTCCAATAGAGACAGAAGAAATGCGCCCCGAATGGTTTCCTTATGAAGACATCCCCTACGAGAAAATGTGGGCTGACGATGAGTATTGGATTCCTCGAGCACTCCGAGGAGAAAAGCTTTTCGGAAAAGTATGGTTCCAAGAAGATGGAAAAACCATTGAAAAAATGGAGTGGTCACCCACCACTTTTTAATAAAACAAGAACTCATACTATTCAAAAAACCTTTCGATTAATCGAAAGGTTTTTTGAGTGACTATCCATACGCAATGAGCCCTTGTGGTTACAACTATTCCCATTAATGGGAATAGTTAATAAGGGAAAATATCTTACTATTCCATTCGAATGGAATAGTTGTTGTTGCGAGATGTTTACACGAGATTTGCTCGGATTTTTTGTGCTTCGATTTCAAGCGTTGCCTCATCGACTTCCTTTCCACCATGAATGTGGAACTCTCGTCTTACTGTTGGGTAGAGTTTGATATGCATGTGTGACACTTCAAATCCTTCGATGAGGACGCATGTGCGGAGAGTGTTGTACGTTATGTCGAGTGCCTTTGAGATACGCTTTGCAACGCCGAGAAGGTGTGTGTAGGTCTCGTCATCAAGATTTACAAAATAATCAACGCAATCTTTTGGGATTACAAGTACTTGCCCTTGTATGACGGGGAATTTATCCATAACGACGACACAGACATCGTCTTCGTATACAAATTGCGCAGGAATTTCCTTTGCAATAATTTTATCAAAAATATCGTTCATGATTTATATGATAGCAAATACTGTTCAGTGCGTACATTATGTGTGGTCGTCTTAGGTAAAGAAAAAGCCACGCGCATGGCGCGTGGCAAAAAGTACGACACGTGGTCGAATGTGTGTTCACGAAGGTTCTTGAGAACTAAGTACCTCATCCTCAATCATGCTGTAGGTGAATTTCGGCATATCCTCGAAGATGGTTCCGATGCTCAGATAGGCCTTGCTGGGTAGATATACCCAAAATCGCTTATCCATTTTGGTAGCATGTGCCATTACAGCATTGGCGAGAGCCTTACGGTTTGTCCAGTGTCTATTCTCGTCAGTATAGCCACCCTCGTAGATATTGAAAAGCCAATCACGAACCTGTACAGCAATATCGGCTTCGAAAACATCACCGTCATCACAGCACAAGATTCTTACGTCATCCAGATCTCCGGTAATTGAATCGCAAGTCATCGAACCATTCCAACCATCATTTATTACAATTAGACCCATGATCATCTCCATCCCCTGATATCCCGAGGAGCGGGTTTGCAAGATTGCAAACATTTCAACGAACCTGCCTAGTAGAGAATATAGAAAAAAATATGTATGACTATAATTTAGTCTAAAGGATAATTAAATTAATGAATATTGATTGCAAATATGTTGTATATATTGACTAGTATAGAGAATCATGTACAATTAAAATAATGACTGAAAAGTCGTCATTTACTACATATGTCAAAAATTAACCTTACATCATTTGGTTTAAATGAGAAAGAAAGTGCAGTGTATCTCGCACTTCTTGAACTTGGCGAAGCATCGATAAGTGCAATCGTGATGAAATCGGGTGTGAAACGCACGACGGTGTACGCGTCGCTTCAGTCACTCCATGAGCGAGGTCTCGCATCACGTTCTACACGACACAGACGGACGTTGTACCTAGCACAAGATCCACGAACGCTTCGTAAAATACTCAGTGAGCAGGAGCGCAAGCTTGAAACGATAATGCCAGAGCTTCTCAGCCTCACGAACGCGCTCGCGCACAAGCCTACTGTCCGTTTCTTCGAGGGTGCAAAGGGAATCGAACAGGTGTATGAGGATACCTTGCGCTTTCCTGATCAAGAAATGGTGGCGTGGGTGACCGACGAGGCGCTCAAATCGCTTGACCATGATTTTCTGTATGGATACCTTCCACGACGTGTTGCTCAAAAGATTTGGGTGCGGGTACTCGCTCCAGAAAGCCCCCTCATCAAGGTATACAGAGCAGACGATCAAAAATGGTTGCGACAGACGCGGACCGTCTCGAAGGAGCTGTTTCCATTTGGTGTGGAGATAGATCTATATGGCAAACGAAATATTGCTGTGATGTCATTTCGAGAACAGTTTGGCATGGTAATCGAAAGTGAAGAAATTTACCGCACACTCAAAAGTATTTTCGAAATGGGGTGGATTTTTGCAGAAAAAACATAACTTTATATGTGGTAGAATCACCACACTATGGAGCAGGGAAAGATTCGATTAAAGGCACAGGCTCCTGAGGCAGTTCATACTGCGCTCAATGCGCACTCACCCCTTACGAGACAGCTCCTTTTTGCTCGCGGGATTGTGGATGAGGTATCTGCAGAGAAATTCCTCAATCCCAATTATGATGAACATCTCCATGACCCATTCCTCCTTACCGATATGGAAAAAGGGGCAGAGCGTGTTCTCACTGCGATGCGCGACGGTGAGCACATCGTCATTTATACCGACTATGATTGCGATGGTATCCCCGGTGGTGTACTCCTCCATGATTTTTTTACCGCGCTCGGATACACAAATTTTGAAAATTATATTCCACATCGTCACCGAGAGGGGTACGGATTTAATGCAGAGTCGGTGCAGGGCTTTATAGATAAGGAAGCGAAACTCATCATCACCGTTGATTGTGGTATTACCGATCATGGTGCAGTAGAGAGAGCGCAAGCGTCGGGAATAGATGTCATTGTGACCGACCACCATGAGGCTGGTGACACTCTCCCCCCAGCGCATGCGGTCATCAATCCAAAGCGAGATGACGCGTACCCATTCAAGGGGATTTGTGGAACAACAGTTGCATTCAAGCTCGTGCAGGCCATACTCATGCTCGGCAAAGAGAAGGGAGAAATAACACTCAAGGATGGGTGGGAGAAATGGTGGCTCGACCTCGTGGGACTCGCGACCGTTGCCGACATGGTACCCCTCGTCGATGAAAATAGAGTACTCGCGCGCTATGGCTTAAGTGTCCTTCGAAAGTCGCGACGTCCGGGACTTCAGCACCTCATTCGTAAAGCTGGGGGAAGTCAGAAGCACCTCACGGAAGAAGACATAGGATTTACCATTGCGCCTCGCATCAACGCAGCTTCACGTATGGATGACCCAGAAGATGCGTTTCATATGCTCCGGACACAGAGTGAAGAAGAGGCCGGCGCGCACGTCTTCCATCTTGAAAAATTAAACAATGAGCGCAAAGGGGTAGTTGCAAGTATGGTGAAAGAAGCGAAGAAACGTCTTTTGCAAAGTATTGAAGTGCCGGCTGTTATTGTGATGGGGAATCCCGAGTGGCGACCGTCACTCGTGGGGCTCGTTGCGAATTCACTCGCTGAAGAATTCAAACGCCCAGCTTTCCTTTGGGGGCGCGATGGAAAAGATATTATCAAAGGATCATGCAGAAGTGATGGGAAGATAAGTGTCGTCGCGCTCATGGAACATGCACGCGAGGCATTTCTTACGTTTGGCGGACACCATGCCTCGGGAGGATTTTCGGTCAGTCACGATGCAATACATTCTCTCCAAGAAGCGCTCATCGACGCACATACGAAGTCGGGTTCGGAAATAATCGTCCCCGGAAGCGAAGCATATGAAGTCGATACGACCATTGCATTTGAGGATATCACCGATTCGTTTATGAATGACCTTGAGAAGCTTTCACCGTTTGGTATGGGAAATCCAAAGCCACTCTTTGAAATACGTAATGTTATCCCCGAGAGTGTCGAGGTGTTTGGAAAGGCGAAGAATCATACGAAACTTCGGTATCGTTCAACTCGTGGACGACATGAGGCAATTTGTTTCTTCAAACTCCCCCATGAGTTTGATAGAACTCCTGAAGTCGGTGTATCACACACCCTTGTGACGCACATTGAACGGAGCTACTTCATGGGGCGAATAGAAACTAGGTTGAGAATTGTTGATATCGTGTAATACAAAAGTAAAGCCCGCGCGAAGCGCGGGCTAGTCTGTCAGGGTCATGTTCTTTTGGTTTTGCGGATGGTCAGTATCTCCTTAAGCGCCCGTGCCTTTAGGTTGGGGCTTTTTGTGTTGAAGAACACCCACCAGCGCTCTCCGTTGCTGGTACTGTGCGTGAGAATTTCAGAGAGTGCATCGTTGCGAAGGGTTTCGATTGTCATATCATTGCACAGGCGCCATCGCTGACGGTTGTTTCTTGCAAGACTCAACTGTGTTCGGTAGGTCGTCAGAGCTTTCGCAATGAGTCTTTCACGAACTTCCCACATATCATCTGTGGTATGAATCATCACCCTCCTCAGTTCATTGAACGTGCTCGCATACGGGAGCATTGCAAAAAGTGCTTCTTCCTTGGTACTTGAAGTATCGCTGTATGAGAATACATCCCAGCGCTCATCGTTATCTTCGGCATTCTCGAGGATGAGCAGTAGGAGGTATTCTTGCTCTTCAGCACTTGCGGTCTCAAAAAACTGTTGCCAGAGCTTCTTGTTCGAAACAGCGTACTTCGGATGAGTACTCCAGATAATCGTTTTCACGGCTATTCCCCCATTGTCGAGCTACGTTGTACTGTACCCAATTTCGATTATGCTACTTTTCCGAGAAAATACAATAATAGGAAGTGCGTGTTTGTGTAGGGTGTGGGTGGTATACTTTTTCACATGAAAGAAGTAACGATTTATGGCGATGGAAGTGCGATTGGGAATCCAGGGCCTGGTGGTTGGGGCGCGGTGATTTTGGACGACAAGCAGGTGACTGAATGTGGCGGTTTTGCAGAGCACACGACAAACAATCGTATGGAACTTACTGCGACCATTGAGGCACTCAAGAAACTTAAGGGGAAGGCGACTGCGGTGATTAAGACTGACTCAAAGTACGTCATCAACGGAATCACAAAGTGGGTTTTTGGATGGGAGAAGAATGGTTGGCAGACATCGCAGAAAGCGGATGTCATGAATAAAGATCTCTGGCAGGAACTCGTCGCAGTCTCACGAAAGCATACCGTGGAGTGGGAACATGTGCGTGGGCATGAGGGTGTGGAGCTCAATGAGCGTGTCGATATGATTGCTAATGGGTATGCGCGGAAGGGGGTGGTGAAACTCTTTACTGGAACAGAAAAGGACTACAAAGAATTTTTAAAGACGATGCCGAAAGCGCGCGTCGTTTCGAAGTCTGTTTCAAAATCAAAAAAGACAGGCCCAGCATATTCCTATGTTTCTGTCATTGATGGAAAGGTGCTCACTCACACAACGTGGGCTGAGTGTGAAAAGCGGGTGAAGGGAAAAAATGCAAAATATAAGAAGGTGTTTTCAAAAGGAGAAGAAGGAATTTTGATTGCAGAGTGGCGCAGGTAATAAAATGGGTGTATTGTTGTTTCCAGTTCGCGGAGTGACAGAGGAGGAGTTCAAATGAATGATTCTGAACAGTATCATCAGGGGCGAGACCCGAAAAAAGTCGCACGGGATCAGCAGTACTTTTCAAGGTACATAGGCTGGATGTTGTTCGTTGCTTTTGTTCTGATGCTTCTTTCGGACTAGTCGGCTATGTCCAGTGCTCTTTTCTATACAATCGGGACGTCGTTCGTGAGCGGGATTTTTTTCCGCTCTTTCTTTTATGTGGGAGCGAGTGACGCAGTGTTTCTCCTCTGTGTTGCACTTGTGTGTGGGGTAGTGTGGAGACGCAAAGCCTTTGGCTTTGCGTCTCCACTATTTTTGACCTGTATCGCTCTCGTATCATTTTCACTCGGTGCGGTACGGCTCGGAGTAGAAGAGTCATATGTATCATTTTTGGAAGCATATGATAATAAGAAGATTGTTCTTGAGGGAAGTGTGGCACGTGAACCCGAATTTCGTGAGAGGGTCGTCCATCTCTATGTCGAGCCAGCGATAGAAGATGTCGATGAATATGTCCTCGTCACGGCGGACAAATTTGCATTCACCGAAGAGAGTATTGAATATGGAGATTTCATCCGTGTTACTGGGACGGTGAAGAAACCAGAACCCTTTGAAACTGATGGCGGTCGCACGTTTGATTATGTGGGGTACCTTCGCGCGCGAAATGTCATGTACACTATCCCCTTTGCGAGTATCACAGTTACCGAAAAGATTCCATCTTTCACTGCTTCACTCTATGACGGGAAACACAGTTTCATGCGCGTACTTGAACAATCTATTCCTGCACCCGAGTCTGGCTTGGGTGAGGGAGTGCTTCTTGGCGTGAAACGCTCACTTGGTGACGAGCTTGAAGAAGTCTTCAGAAAGACCGGCATTATTCATATTGTGGTGCTCTCGGGGTATAACATCATGATTGTGGTTGAGGCTGTTATGTTTGTGCTCACTGCGCTCTTCTTTCCTCGCACGCGCATGTTTCTCGGTATTTGTGCGGTATGCATCTTCGCACTTCTTGTGGGTTTTTCTGCAACAGTTGTCCGTGCATCAATCATGGCTATTTTTCTCATTATTGCTCGGTGCACAGGACGCGTATATGCCGTCATTCGCGCACTCACGCTTGCGCTCATTGTGATGCTTCTCTTTAATCCCTATCTTCTCGTCCATGATGTGGGCTTTCAGCTTTCATTCCTTGCGACACTTGGTCTCATTCTCTTCTCGCCGCATATCGAGAAGCGACTTACCCGTATCACAACATGGATCGGTATTCGTAGTTTTGTAACAGCAACACTCGCAACACAAATCACGGTGCTTCCGCTCCTTCTCTATCACACCGGGATGTTTTCTGTGGTTTCACTCTTGGTCAATGTACTCGTGCTCCCTATGGTGCCTGTCGCCATGGGGTTGACGTTTCTCACGGGTACGCTCGGGGCATTCTCAGATGTGTTGGGGACAGGCTTTGGCTTACTTGCATACGTGTCACTCACCTATATTATTGAGGTCGCGAAATTTTTTGGCTCATTCTTGTTCTCTGCATTTACCGTACAGGTATTTCCATTTTGGATTGTATTCATTTCATATGTTGGCATCACGACGGGGTACGTGATATTTACTCGTCATGAGACAGAAGTGAAAGAAGAAGAGAATCCGTATGCTGATTGGGTCATTGAAGAAGAAAAAGAAAAACCCACGGAAGGAGTGCAAAGCACTCCTTCCGTGGGTAGTTTCCCGTTTCGGTAAATTATTTTGTTTCGTCAAAACGTTTCTCTGCAACGCTCCAGTTTACATTCTTCATGAACGCCTCGATGTAGTTTTTCTTTTCTGCTGGCACATAGTCCACCATGAATGCGTGCTCCCACATATCCATCGCAAAGATGATGGGGAGTCCTCCGAGCTGGCCGAGTTCATGGTCACTGACCCATGCGGTGTGCACAGTGCCGTTCTCCTTGTCACTATAGAGTACTGACCATCCAATACCACGACTCATGCCCACTTGCGTGAAGTGTGTAATAAAGTTTTCAACTGAACCATATTTCTCACTCACTGCCTTTCCAAGGTTGGACTCTGGACTGAGTGCTTGCGGAGCTCCTTCAAGCTGTGTGAAGTAATACTCGTGCATGCGCATACCGTTGAATTCAAACCCGAGCCGTCGTCGTGTCTCTGCGATTGCGTACGCAAATTTCTCTTTGTCAGTAGTTTCAAGTTCATGAATTTGTTCACGGA
>JANLIJ010000124.1 GCA_024653575.1 Candidatus Kaiserbacteria bacterium | reverse complement strand
ATCAAAGCAATTTCATTGAATTATACGAAGTCCACGGGCGAATGAGCAAAGCAGTGTATTTGAAATCAAAAGGAGAAGAACCGAAAGACGGAGACGAGGACGTATACTTCCAACAGATGCACGTTGTGTCTTTCGTAGCGAATGAGAAAAAGGGATATAACGACTTCACACTTTATTCAGGGAAGGAAAAGAAAGACCCGTATTTTATTACTCATCTTGTGAAAGAAGACGGCTGTACGCTCTCTATAGGGGCGATAGAAGCCATCTTTGACCCACAGTGGATGAGAAATCACTCGGTGAAGAATATCAAAGACACGCTAGATATTGCAAGTAAACTCGTCTTCCAAACCGCTGACTCACGATATGTCGGACGCAACGTACTTTCAGCAATAGAAACAGGCGACATCTTCATCCACAAGGAGAATATGCCTCTCACAAGAGTAGCGAACGACAAGCCGGACATCGTAGCCCTACAGAACTTCGGAACGATGTGGGACAGCGTTGCAAGAGAAATCACGTCGTCTTCACAGGCAATGAGAGGCGAAACGATGCCATCAGGAACTCCTTATGCTCTCGGTGCACTCCTCGCACAACAAAGTCAACACCCATTTGAGCAGATGATTGAAAACAAAGGACTCTCTCTAGAGGATATGATGCGGGGAGACATAATCCCATTCATCATCAAGAAAATGGACACGAAGGAAGAAATCGTTGCAACGCTTGATGAGCAAGAAATTGCTGAAATAGACGCGATGTACGTTCCAAACGAAGCGATACGGAGATTCAATCAAAACGCAAAGGACACCATCCTAAACGGAGATATTCCTTCTCCTTATCAAGCAGACATAGCCCAACAGGAAATCAAACAAGAACTTGCTTCACAAGGGAATAAACGCTCATTCAAGCCAGACGAATTGGATATTAAAACGTGGAAGGAAGCACTGAAAGACTTTGAATGGGAAGCGACAGTTGAAATCACCCCGGAGAATGTAGACAAGCAACAGGTACTCACTTCACTCACCACGGCATTCCAAACAATCGCTTCGCTTGCCGGACGACCAATGACACCAGATGAGAGGTTGATTTTCAGCCGTAT
>JANLIJ010000120.1 GCA_024653575.1 Candidatus Kaiserbacteria bacterium | reverse complement strand
ACTACAGGTATCCGGCATCTTCACCGGAAGTGCATTTTCACCGAGCGAGTCCTCGAGACAGTTTTCCAGTCATTACACCATTCGTGCACGTCGGAACTTCATGTTCTTCCCGTATTTCTACAGGCACTGACTATATCTTCATCTGACGACGAGCGACAGCGAGAATTTCATCACGCGTATATCTCCTCAACCCGCTCGGATTCATTTGGAATGCGAGTCGGGTGATTTCTTTCAAACCAGTCAAGGTCGTATGCCTCCTCTTCTCCATAAGGATGCATATGCGCTTGAACAATTTAAAGTCTTTTGCCTTTCCTGATAGAAGCGGGTACTGCTCAAAATGCGGAATCACTTTTGTAAGAAGGTCATCGAGACTTCGAACCTCATACTTGAGGGTCTTGTCTTTCATATCCCGTCTCATGAATCCGCACCCGAACTTCTTTTGCATAAGAAACAACACTTCGGCTCTATCGTGGTTTTGTCCCACACAAAAGCTTGGTTTCGTTTCCCATCCAATTAAGAATTTATCTCGCTTGGAGAATGATACTGAAAAGCATCCTTCTCCATCAGAAAAACCGGAAATATATTCGTTTATATCTCTTTGTTTCGTCTTCAGCGTCGGCGTATTATGGCGTGTCATCGTATTGCTACATGATAGCACCATCTCGGTCGCCACTGGATGGTGGCGACCGAAGTCGATACGGGGTCACCCGTCACACTCGTAAGTGTGGCGGGGACTTCCCACGGTATTGTCCTGCCTTCAACGCGTCACCCTTCATGACGCTCCAGCGAGGACTTCACCGTTATAGCCGATTTTGCTTCTGGAATCGCTTCCAGAACGGGCAACTTCCTTACCCGACAAGGAATTACGCTACCTTAGGCATTTTTGCCCCTCATGTCGCCATGAGGATTGGACTATATCATCACCACAGATTGTGGCGTTCGGCGTGTAGTCTCTGAGGGTTCTTGTATGTACCGAGAAGTGAAGGCAACGGTCCAAAGAATGGCCGTTGCCTAGTGGTATGACTGAACTATGAGTCCTTTCGGACAATTGCAGTCCATCCCGTGTCATCTCCACTTCTCGGTACACACAAGCCTTCCCTGCTGATTGACCGCACTCCAAGATTTTCACTGCTTTTTATCGCGAGTACTTGAAGATACAACGGTTATTCCAGCATATAGCCGAATTTTTTAATCGCCCTACTCGTGACCTGCTTGCGCAGGTGGTAGCGAGTCCACGATTATAGTTATCGCCGACATTCACCGGGGCTTAC
>JANLIJ010000174.1 GCA_024653575.1 Candidatus Kaiserbacteria bacterium | reverse complement strand
ATATGTTGAATCCTATGTAATGTTTACACATTATGTTGAAGGATTACATGGCATAATCAAGGGTGGAGCAAAACACCATGATCATGAGTAAAGTGAATGGCAGGATGCTTAATACCACTCACTTATAAAAAGGAAATAAAATATTGAAATCATCACTCATATTCAAAGAAATATTTCCATTTCTGGTGAAGCTTGGCACGCTGATTCTGGCGACCATCCTTACGGATGCTCTGTTGCACCGGTTTGAACTGGTCTGGATCGGGCGTTGGCTCGGTGTGCCGGGCACTGTTTTCATTCTGTTGTCGTTTCTCTACACCATGCGCAAACGTAAAGTAATCAGATTCGGCAAGCCCAAGTCGTTTCTCGCTCTGCATGAAATCCTGACCTGGATTGGTGCGCTAATGATTCTGGTGCACGCAGGAATCCACTTCTATACTATATTGCCGTGGCTGGCGTTAATCGCCATGCTAATCACCGTCATCAGCGGTATGACCGGCACATATCTGCTGAATCGTTCGTATAGTTTCCTTGCAAAAAAAAGGGAGGTCTATTCACAGCGAGGTTTATCTGAGGAGGAGATCGAAAAGAAGATTTTCTGGGATTCGACTACTTTCGATTTGATGAAGAAATGGCGTGTGGTACATCTGCCGATCACATTGGCCTTTGCAGTGCTCGGCATCTTACACATTCTGAGTATCTTTTTGTTCTGGAATTGGAAATGAGAAACAAAACCGTTACCATCATTTTTATTGTTAATCTGGCGGCCATGATCCTGCTGACGATATTCTTCCCTCGCCTGATGGTCAGTCCGGGAAAGCTCATAGATGTTCATGCCGGGCTTGATACAGATTGTTTTGCCTGCCACACACCATTCATTGGCAGTACGTCTGAGAAGTGTACTGTCTGCCACAAGGTAGAAGAGATCGGTAAAAAAACTACCGATGGTCTACTCATCGCAATGGAGAACAAGAACGTCACCTTTCATCAGAAACTGATCGAAGAAAATTGTGTGTCCTGCCACAGCGACCACGAGGGGGTGAAAGCCTTTCGCCCAATTAGTCAGTTTTCACACAACCTTCTTGACCCTGCTTTGCAGAAACAGTGTGACACTTGCCACAGCAGTCCGAATGATGCCATACATCTAAAGGTCAAGGGGAATTGTGCTCAGTGTCACACTCCGGAGGGTTGGATTCCAGCCACGTTCGAGCATGAAGAGTATTTCCGCTCTGTAAGCAATAGGGAATGTACCGGATGTCATCAGAAACCGGATGATCGCCTGCATAAGAAACTGGTTGTTGCATGTGATATATGCCACAGCCTTGACAAATGGA
>JANLIJ010000085.1 GCA_024653575.1 Candidatus Kaiserbacteria bacterium | reverse complement strand
CAGGAGGACGGACTTGAAGACCTTGCCAGCTATTTTGCGACTGAAAGGAAGCAAAATAGCGACAAGGTGTACCGAAACTGTAAGTTTCAAATGTCCTGTATCGCGCACCCTCCCCACTAGACAACATCAAAAATGCGTTAGATGATTATAGATGGGTACACCTTGGACAAGGAGAACCGTCATGGACCTATTGTATAACCTGATGATGCAAGCCATGGGATGTGGCGAGCAAACGCCCAAGTGCCAGTGTCGCACAATGGAGATCGACGTCGAGTATGTCGATACTCAGCCAGGAAAACGGTACCAGCAAGATGTGGCAAACGACTCCCGTTTTCACACTGCGCAAGTCATCAACTTCAAATGAGCCACCACGCGTGACGAGAGCACCCGCCCTCAATCCACACACCGGTGGCTTTCGTCTTTAGGAAATCACCTGTTTGGTGTTTTTTTATATTCAATGTACATTTGTAATACAAATGATAATCCTGAGCATAGAGACTTCGTGTGACGAAACTGCAATAAGCATTGTTTCTGCTGTTGGTGATTTTCCACATGCAGAATACAAAATCTTAGGAAACTCACTCTTTTCTCAAATTGATATCCACCGTGAATATGGTGGCGTCTTCCCTGCGGTGGCAAAACGTGAGCATGCAAAAATGCTTGTCCCCTGCCTCCAAGATTCACTCAGTGAAGCTGAACTACTTTTAAACAATGGCAGCGTACTCACCCAAGAACAAACTGAAACACTCCACACCACACTTCACCGTGAGCCTGGACTCGGCGATGCACTTATTACTTTCTTAGAAAACAATTCAAAACCCACCATTGACCTCATTGCTGTAACGAGTGGACCAGGGCTAGAACCAGCACTCTGGGTAGGCATCAACTTTGCTCGTGCACTCTCATACGTATGGGATATTCCGCTCGTCCCAATCAACCATATGGAAGGTCACATTCTTTCATCACTTTTCACAAACGATTCCATTCCACAAATATCCTTCCCTGCACTCGCCCTCCTCATTTCGGGAGGACACACTGAACTCGACCTCATGCAGGAATGGGGCGAATATACCTGTATCGGTGAGACACGCGACGATGCTGTGGGCGAAGCTTTTGATAAAGTTGCCCGCATGCTCGGACTCCAGTACCCCGGAGGACCCGAGGTAAGTTCGCGCGCACGGAGAGCGCGCGAAGAAAACCTTCCCTCATTTGTGAAACTCCCCCGACCGATGCTCGACTCAGATGATTTGGACTTTTCTTTTTCAGGACTGAAGACAGCGGTGCGCTACGCGATCGAAGGAAAGACGCTTACCGATGATGAGATTGCGTCAATTGCCTGTGAGTTTGAGAACGCGGTCACTGAGGTACTTCTCAAGAAGGCTGAACAAGCAATTGAACATCATGGCGTTCAAACACTTATCGTTGGAGGCGGGGTCTCTGCGAATACATTCATTCGAGAATCATTCGTTTCACATTTTAAAAAGTCATACCCATTTCTTGCCATTTATTTCCCAGAGAAAAATCTTTCAACCGATAACAGCGTCATGATTGCCTTTGCAGGCCACGCGCGTACGCAGAAAGCACGCCCATATGCAGAACTTGGTGAACTCAGCGCAGACGGTAATTTGTCACTTTCAGTCACATAGAGATTTTTTATGAAAAAAATTGGGCAGGGCTGGCAATACTCAGTCTATAACATTGGAAATAGCCGAGTACGAAAAGTCTTCAATACGAAGACACAGGCATACATGAAGTTCTTCTGTGATTGTTTTCCCTATACTGATTTCCCCATATGGAATTTCTCAAAACTAAGAGAAGGGATGTGCGCAAAAGCAGAGGTCTCTATAGCTTGGATTGAGAACACATCCTTAGACTTAGCACTATTTGGTCACCCGAAGATTCTCAACAAAACAGACTACGAACAAGATCTCGTCACACCCCTTGAGCAATATTTTAAGACGCTTTCCCTAGAAGACGGAAGACGAATAATTGATGAGTTTATTTCACTAAATAAATTTCTTATTAAGAATGATGTCATAGACAAAAGTTTTCTCATTGGAAAAAACTATGGGATAGACAAAAATCAAAGGGTAATTCTCATTGACATAGGAGAGCTATTCATTGGAAAAGAGAAAGTGCAAAAACAAATCAAGATACAACCCTGGGACCACCCCTATGTCACAAATACTCTTCCAAAACACCTTCGACAGTATTTTATAGATGAGATGAACAAAAACTTACTCTAAATCAACCGCCACTGGCAACAGTTTAAACAGGTCCTTC
>JANLIJ010000079.1 GCA_024653575.1 Candidatus Kaiserbacteria bacterium | reverse complement strand
TGGAACTATTTTCATCGCGAATAGGTTAGACTTTCGTGATGGGGTGTTGGTCCAGTGTCCTGTGGGTATTGTTGTCGGTACTTTTCTTCAAGACGTAGCTGAGATGGTTTCATACCATCAAGCCTGCATCTTTCCTCAACTCAATGGATTTCAAGGATACGATTGCATCAGGTATTCTTTCAATCCCAAGGTTACCCTGCAGGTTGGGTAACAAACCTTTGCAAGACCTGTTCGCTTCGCGCGAACGGGTCGTTTTGTTTTAAACGAGCCGTAAATAGGTACTCCAGGTTATCCACTCTGTCAACAATTGACGTAGATTTGAATATAGTCTATACTCTCAATCTACGAGGGGGTTTGAATGAGTTGTCGCTGGACTTCTCTCTTTTAATACAAGGAAGTAAAACATTTGTCCGCGAAAAGACCATATCGTTTTTGCCGTTAAAGCTCTCAGACCACTGAGGCCTGCGGTCTAAATGTGTTTTCTTTTCAGGTGTATACCGAGCGCTTTGCCGTGGAGCGCGCGTTGTACGTATCTCTGCAATACCTATGAAGCAAAAACACTTCTCAAAGTTCACAGCGCCTCTGTTGGAAATGCCCAACATGACGGAAGCACAGATAACGTCCTTTAAATGGGTCGTAGAAAAAGGTGTTAAAGAACTCTTCAAAGAGTTTTCCCCAATCTCAGACTATTCGGGTAAGAAATTTGAGCTCCAGTTCCTGGAGACATCGCTCGTCTTGCCTGTCTACAACGAGCATCACGCAAAAGAGAACAAGTTGAATCTTGAAGGTCAGCTCAAGGCTCGCGTAAAGCTCATCAACAAAGCACTCGGCACAGAAAAGGAACAGGAGATTTTCATCACCGACTTCCCAATGCAGACAGACCACGGTACGTTCGTTATCAATGGTGTTGAGCGTGTCATTGTTCCACAGCTTATCCGTAGTTTCGGCGTGCTTTTTTCTGCGCAGGAATACCGCGGTAAGGACTACTTCGGTGCAAAGGTTATTCCATCACGCGGTGCATGGGTTGAAATTGAGACAGAACCAAACAAGACGTTCCAAGTTCGCATTGACCGAAAGCGAAAATTCCCCGTAACACATCTTTTGCGTGTGCTCGGTGCTACAACAAATGACGACATCAAGGCACTCTTCAAGGGAAATTCTGATGCACTTGACTATATTGAAAAGACACTTGCGCACGATACCGCAACAACACAGGACGAATCCTTCATAGAAATTCACAAGAAGCTTCGTGACGGCGAGCTCGCAACAGTTGATAACGCGCGCGAGTTCGTAAAATCTATTTTTGACCCTGAACGATACGACCTCTCAGAAGTCGGACGTTTCCGATTCAACCAGCGTTTCGGCAAACCTATGGACAAGAAGGCGATGGAACAGCGCACGC
>JANLIJ010000077.1 GCA_024653575.1 Candidatus Kaiserbacteria bacterium | reverse complement strand
AGGGCCCACTGCCCAATCAACCGCCGGTCGCCACACCAATACCTGAAAAACAAAAAGGCTCAGCTGACGCGTCACCATCCAGGCAAACACGGCCACAACTAAAAATCCTAAATTCACCCACTTCTGTAAATTCTGCATATCTAATCTCTCCTCTGCTCCTCCGCTTCTTTGCCTCTTACATTGCAGGGGAGGCAGGGATCGAACCTGCGACCCCCGGTTTTGGAGACCGGTGCTCTACCAGCTGAGCTACTCCCCTCCTCGTATTGCGTTATGCGTATTGTGTATTGCGCAATACGATATACGCACGACGCAATACGATTATTTCGTCTCCTTGTGCGCCGTATGCTTTTTGCAAAATCGACAGTACTTTTTCATCTGTAACCGATCCGGCGTTCTCGTCTTATTTTTTGTTGTGGAATAATTCCGGTTTTTGCAATCCGTACATTCCATTTGTATAATAACTCTCATATGTTTAAGTCCTTTAAGTCCGTAAGTCTGTAAGTGCGTAAGTCTAATCCATTCACTTAATGGACTTATCGACTTACTGACTTATAGACTACTCTACTATTTCCGTCACAACACCTGCACCCACAGTGCGTCCACCTTCACGCACCGCAAAACGTAATTCCTTCTCCATCGCGATCGGTGTAATCAACTCCACCTCAAATGTCACGCTATCTCCAGGCATCACCATCTCTACATCCTTCGGCAATGTCACCACTCCCGTCACGTCTGTTGTGCGAAAGTAAAACTGCGGACGATACCCTTTGAAAAATGGTGTGTGACGTCCACCCTCTTCCTTCGTTAAGATATAAACCTCTGACTTAAATTTCTTATGTGGTGTCACACTACCCGGCTTTGCTAACACCATTCCACGCTCCACATCTTCCTTCTTTGTCCCTCGTAGCAACGCTCCAATATTATCTCCGGCTCGACCTTCATCCAACAACTTCCGGAACATCTCCACTCCCGTTACCACCGTCTTCTGTGTGTCGCGCAATCCAATAATCTCTATTTCCTCTCCAACTTTTACTCTTCCTCGCTCTACACGTCCCGTCACAACCGTTCCACGTCCACTGATGCTGAATACGTCTTCTACCGGCATCAAAAATGGCTTGTCCAATGGTCGCTCCGGCTGGGGAATATACTCATCCACCGCATCGATTAACTTCTGCATTGCCTCATACCCCATCTCTCCGGTATCGCCTTCCAATGCCTTCAATGCTGATCCCTTAATAATAGGAATCTCGTCCCCTTTAAACTCATACTTGTTCAAAAGCTCACGAATCTCTAATTCCACCAAGTCCAACAGCTCTTTATCGTCCACCATATCGACCTTGTTCAAAAATACGACGATCTGAGGAACGCCGACCTGACGGGCCAACAAAATGTGCTCTCGTGTCTGCGGCATTGGTCCATCATTTGCCGATACCACCAATATCGCCCCGTCCATCTGGGCGGCACCTGTAATCATGTTCTTCACATAATCAGCATGTCCAGGACAATCGACGTGTGCATAATGACGCTTCTCCGATGAATACTCCACGTGTGCCGTTGCAATCGTAATACCACGCTCTTTCTCTTCCGGCGCCTTGTCAATCTGGTCAAACGCTGTGAATGTTGCCAGGCCTTTTGTGCTCAAATACTTTGTTAAGGCTGCGGTCAATGTCGTCTTTCCATGATCCACGTGCCCAATCGTCCCCACGTTTGCATGAGGTTTGCTTCTGTCAAATTTCTCTTTACCCATATTTTCCTCCCTTTAAACTTTTTTTACTTAATCTTTTTTATTTTTAAATTTCCTAGGCTCCTTGCGCCTTTTTTACCACCTCATCTGCAATACTTTTCGGCGATGGGTCGTAGCATGAAAA
>JANLIJ010000072.1 GCA_024653575.1 Candidatus Kaiserbacteria bacterium | reverse complement strand
GGCAAATGTTTTTGAGAAATTTAACCTTGCGATAAAAGCAGGAGAGCGAATTGGTCTTGTTGGAGAAAGTGGTGCGGGGAAGACAACGTTCGTGTCGCTCCTCCTTCATCAGCACGACCTAGAGAGTGGTGAGATATCTATAGATGGACAAAATATCGCTTCAGTAACTCAGGACTCACTCCGACAAAATATTTCCGTCGTCCCTCAAGAGCCGATGCTCTTCCATCGCTCAGTTCGTGAAAATATTGCATATGGGAAACCAGAGGCAACCGAGGAAGAAATCATTGAGGTTGCACAGAAGGCACAGGCACACGAATTTGTCTCTACACTCAGTCATGGGTATGACACGCTTGTTGGTGAACGTGGCGTGAAGCTCTCTGGTGGACAGAAACAACGTGTGGCGATTGCCCGTGCCATGCTTAAAAATTCACCAATCCTCATTCTCGATGAGGCGACGAGCGCACTCGATAGTGAGAGTGAGGTCGCAATTCAAAAGGCACTCCATGAGCTCATGGTGGGGAAAACGGTGATTGCGATTGCCCATCGACTCTCAACACTCCGTGAAATGGACAGAATTATTGTGCTTGAGAAGGGGAAAATTGTTGAAGACGGTTCACATACAGCGCTTGTGGAAAAGGGCGGAAGGTATGCGCGTTTATGGAAGCATCAGGCGGGAGGATTTCTTTAGAACTACGACGATTTTGAAATAGCCGGCGCCGAAGGCGCCGGCTATTTGCTTCTCTCATGTAACGTTATCCTCACTTTTGCTATTATAGTAGGTAATGTGCGGAATATTTGGTTATGTCGGGACACGTACCGCTGAGCCCATTCTCATTGAGGGTTTGCGGACACTTGAGTACCGCGGGTATGATTCTTCTGGAATCTTTGTTCCTGGATACGGTGCGCTCAAAGCGGTTGGTCCGATAGACAATCTTGCAAAGAAAATCACGAATACTATTTCAGGCACCTCAGGGATAGCCCATACGAGGTGGGCAACGCACGGTGCACCAACAGAGCGTAACGCACACCCTCATGCTGACATGAGTGGCACGGTGTGGATTGTGCACAATGGCATCATTGAAAATTACCGAGAGCTTAAAGAACAGCTCAACATACTCGGCATCACGTTCCAGTCTGATACCGATACAGAGGTGTTGGCGAAGCTCATTGGTACGTTTAATCGTGGTGATCTCAAGGAGGCTGTGCGCACAGCACTCAAAATGGTCAGAGGTACGTATGGTATCGCAGTTCTCTCTGAGAAGTCACCTGATGAAATTATCGTAGCGCGCATGGGAAGCCCGATTGTCCTCGGCATTGGGAAGGACGGGAACTTCGTCTCGTCCGATGCGTCTGCACTCCTTGCGCACACGAAGGACGTGATTTACCTCGACGATGGTGAGATGGCAATTATTAAAAAAGATTCATACAGTGTGCTCACACTTCACGGAGTTTCAAAGGAACGGACACCTGAGAAGATTGAATGGGACGCCGAATCACTTCAGAAAAAAGGATACGACCATTTTCTCCTCAAGGAAATCATGGATATACCCGAGACGATTGAAAACACGATTCGAGGAAGGCTTATCCCAGAAAAGGGACGTGCAAAGCTCGGTGGCTTTGAGAGTGTTCTCCAGAAGCTCGTGTCAATAGACCGACTCATGGTTGTTGCCTGTGGCTCTGCAGCGTATGCGGGGCAAGTGGGAAGATACATGATAGAGGAGTACGCGGGCATCCCCGTTGATGTCGAACTCGCAAGTGAGTTTCGATATCGCAAAGTTATTCCTCACAAGAATAGTGCACTTCTCGCCGTGACCCAGTCGGGCGAGACTGCGGATACGCTTGCGTCGGTACGGAAGGGAAAGGAACTTGGACTTCTGACACTCGGAATGGTGAACGTCGTTGGTTCAACGATTGCTCGTGAGACCGATGCAGGGATATACAATCACGCAGGCCCTGAGGTAAGTATTGCCTCCACAAAGGCATTCATCTCGCAGGTGGTTGCCTTTGCGCTCATAACACTTCTCATTGGGCGCGAGCGAGGTCTCACGCAAGAAAAGGGAATTGAAATCGCAAACGCACTCGCCTCACTCCCCGAGTATGTCAGACAGGTACTTAAAAATCATGAAAAGATTAAGGCTGTTGCAGAGAAATATGCGCACGTACGGGACATGATGTATATCGGTCGCAACATGCATGCTCCCGTTGTCTACGAGGGGTCGTTAAAGCTTAAGGAAGTGACGTACATTCATGCAGAGGCGTACGCAGGAGGTGAACTTAAGCATGGTCCCATTGCGATGCTCGATGAACATTTTCCTGTGGTCGCACTCGTTCCGCAGGACGCTGTCTACGAAAAGATGATTTCAAATATTGAAGAGGTTCGTGCGCGCAAGGCGCCGGTCATTGCGATTGCGACAGAGGGAGACAAAAATATTCTCGAAATTGCTGAGGATGTCATCTTTGTCCCGAAGGTACACCCCATGCTTCAGCCAATTGTTTCAGTCATTCCACTTCAGCTTTTTGCCTATTATGTTGGTGTCGCGAAAGGACTCAATGTAGACCGCCCTCGCAATCTCGCGAAGTCTGTCACTGTAGAATAATTAGATTTTATTCAATCGTTGCGATGACTCCCGCATGGTCGCTTATACCAAATTTTAGGTGCACATCTGACGCACTGTACGGTGGTTGTGTGAAAATATAGTCAACCATGAACGAAGTGAACATGTATTGCCTTTCAGTGTCGGTGCTCAACCGATGGAGATTTTTATCGAGGCTCGACGTGTATGTGGGCGGGATGGCGTCGGTATAATATTCAGTGAGCCTTGAATAGAGTGGATTTATATTTCGTGGAATGTTGAAGTCGCCACACATAATATGTGGTCGCTCCTCCTTAAGGAGCGTAAGGAGAGTGTCCATATCGCGCACTTGGCTTTCAGATGAGATTCTACCATCAGGTGTCCAGGTGAAATGTGTCGTACCAATTCGATACTCTTTTCCATCACAGGTCACGGTCACGATGAGTGACGGATTATTAACAGCAAGCACTTTGTGCTCAGTATCGAAATTATGAATTTCACCACTTGTATCATGAAAGTGGATAGAGCGGACGTCGCTCACTTTGTGACGTGAACATATCACGACGCCAAAATCGGTGTGTACCCCATTGAGAATTTTTCGCACCATGGGTAAGAATGTTGTGGTGTATCCAAGAGATTCAAAACGGGGAAGGTGTGTTCGAAATATTTCCTGCAGGCACACCACATCGGGGTTCTCCCGTTCGATAAAAGGCAGGATACGGTCAAGGTGCTTCTCGCCCTCTGCATTAATTGTGATAAGTTTCATAGTAGTAATTTATCACGAAGGTATGTCAAATACATAATTAAAAGTATCTTCACGAAGTCAGTGACTGTGGAATAAACTTGAACGGTGGGGAGGTCTTATGGAGAAAAGGTTCCAATAACTGGGTATTTCTTTTTGATGATATCACCACCCATTATTTTGAGGAGGGAAGTTCCATCACTACCCGCAAGAAAGTGGTAGGTTCCTTCTGGTCCATAAAATTTTCTGCCGGAAGATACATCATACACATCACCATCAAATGCAATGTAGATAGGGAGTGTCGGATCTTCTCCATTGAATTGTGCTAGCGAAGCTGTGGTATATGCAGGTAGGGTGGTGGGAGCAGGACTTTCTTCGTTCACCGTCGTTATCGGTGTATCAATCAATATTTCCGGTTGGGAAGATGTGTCAATTATAGTGGCGGTATTATTTATCTGGTCAGTATCAACGACAAACGTAGTATAAATTTCCCCCGAATATAAATAAATGCAAAGTACTATAAAGAAAACCACTACCAGTCGAATATGTGTGCGTATGTGAGTCATGATGTGTAATATGTTACTTTTTTCGCGGTATTGAGCATTCGTAACACGAGAATAAGAATAAAACCGGTAGTCGCAAGTTGCACCATCGGAGAGAGACCGACGTTTAAGAATGGGACGATGGGCATGGCAGGCGCATACGCCCAACGCCCTACCTCCAGTGCATATTTTTCTATTACAAAAGCTGTGATGAGTCCAAGGGGTATGACAAACGTATAGTGCCGTTTCAAAAGTGGTACATACCACCACAGTGCCGTAAATATAGAAAGAATGAGGACATCACCAAGCGTCGCGATGGTGAGCATTGCTTGTGTCATAACCTCACCAGAGGGGTGAATATAGAGGCGCGCGTGAGCATTTTCCCACAGGAAATTAAGGACAAATGACACAACAAGCGTGATGCCGATTATCTGCATGTTTTTAGTATATCATTGCGATATGAGGAGTACCTGTGATGTTATACTGATACCATCATTATGGATACAGAAAATCAACAGGACAAGATTATTGAGCAACTTGAAACGCTCAATGAGAAAATGGCAGAGCAAAATACAGTGCGTAGGATTTTCATTACGGGGATTATTTACGGTGTGGGCTTTTTCATCGGCTCAGCAATAATAGCGACAATCGCCTTTGGGATACTCAGTCCATTGTTTGGAAAGATTGATTGGGTGCGGGACAATTTTGAGCGAGGGGCATCTATGCGGTAGAGTCTACAAACTGTTTCGTCGTATTGTATCGAGGAGAATTCCTGTTGCGACACTCACGTTGAGTGATTCTGCCTTACCAAATCGAGGGATGGTAACTTGGTGTGTTGCATGCGTAAGGATCTCGGTATTTACTCCATGCGATTCGCTTCCCATGAGGAGGAACCCGCTTTGTGGGAGTTTACTTTCGTGTGTGCTCGCACCGTCCATAGTTGTGGCAATGACAGGGATGTTGAGCTCACGTGCTTTCATGAAGATGTCCTCAAGGGGGGAATAGAGCACGTTGATTCGTGTGAACGAACCCATCGTTGCAGAAATAACTTTTGGATTATAAAAGTCGGTGGTGGTAGAGGAGGCAACAATGTGTGCGACACCATACCAATCAGCGATTCGGATGATGGTGCCAAGGTTCCCGGGGTCACGGACATCATCGAGCATGAGCACAATATTTTCCCGTGCCTCCTCTATGACTGTGTCGAGGGCAGGTTCTTCTTTTTGTCTCACGACCGCGATACCGGTGGTGTTTGTTACAAAGGTTCCTCCGCGCACAAGGTCAACCTCACGCACCTCCTTAAGTTCGATGTGCGTGCCCATTCGTTCGTCGTATGCGTTTATCAAATCGATGACGGAATCAAGGAATGGCGTTGTTACAAAAATCCCTTCAATTATGAAATCAGAGTTAAGAAGCTCCTTTATATTCTTCTCACCTTCCACCATGAAAAGCCCATGTTCATTTCGGTATTTCTTTTCCGCCAGTCTTTTGACGTTCTTTATCGAGAGCATTCCGGCGAGTATAGCATAAAATGCTTTTGCGAAGGGTGACCCTTTGTAAACTAAAAAACCCTTAAGGCTTTAAAATAACCCTAAAAAATTAACGGCAATAAGAAGTAGTACAATAGCAAGTGGACTGAACCATAAAGCTCTCCACCAAGTTGTAATTGGTTCAAATGGTCTAAAAACAGATTTCCAAGTAGGAATCATACTTAATAGCGCGAGTGCAATAAGTAGGATTGCCATTACTAAGCCAAAAATACTAAATGATTCTTTAAATGTCAGGAGAAGCCCAAAACAAGCTAAAATAATCATTCCTATAGAAAGGATAGTGTTTAGAATTGCGACAATAATTTTTTTCATACTAAATTAGTGTAACATACGTTTTGTTGTTCCGGAGACCAGTCCTCCGGAAGGTGATTACATAGGTCAGACCTATGTAATGTGACAAACGCATAGATGCCCCACCTTGCGATGGGGCATCTCGGAGGCCGAAGCCCTAATACATATAAGAGTATAGAATTCGCTACTAAAAATCAATGGAGTAATCTCCTTTCATGTATCCTTTCCTTATCCTTGAGTGTTTTAGAAGGTATGAAAATAGATAATCTCACGGTGAAAATGCTCGTTATTGGTGTTATAGGACTCGCGTGTTTTATTGCAAGTATCATCGTGCTTAACCTTGTGGAGGAGCGGGAAGGGCGCCACACGGAGGCTGAAAACGAAATAGGGCAGACATGGGGAGCGCCACAGGTTGTCATTGGGCCGATGCTTGTGGTAAAGAGTGCAAATGTAGCCGATATATACATTCTTCCGAGTACGCTCACAATTGAAAGTACTATAGAGCCAGAGGTAAGAAAGCGTGGAATTTTTGAAACGGTTATATATAAAGAACGTCTTAAGGTGAGCGGGACGTTCTCACAATCTGACGTGAGTTCGATTGCAGGGAAGTCAGCAACGTTTGCTGTCTCCCTCAGCGACACACGGAGTATCGAAAAGCAGGTGACGCTCAACTGGAACAAAGCAGAGCTCCTGTTTAATCCGGGGGCAAACGCATCTCTTCTTAAGGATTCTGGTATTCATACTCCGGTGACCGTCCTCAGTGGAGACAATTCATTTGCATTCGAAGTTACTCTGAATGGAAACAAGAGAGCCATGTTTGCACCGGTAGGACGCGAAAATGAAGTCACCGTCTCTGCTCCGTGGAGTACGCCGGAATTTGTCGGAGCCTTCCTTCCGTCAACTCGGGAGATTACATCTGATTCCTTTAGTGCGACATGGAAGGTGTCATCCTTTGGCAGAAATTACGCACAGAGTTTCCTGAATGACGGCACAGTGTCAGAGACGATGCTCACCGATTCTACATTCGGCGTTGAGCTTAATGAAGGTGTCGACCTATACACACAGGTATCACGAAGCGTTAAGTATGCGATTCTGTTCATTGCAGTAACCTTCATGGCGTTCTTCCTCTTCGAAGTGTTGGCGAAAGTTCCGCTCCATGCAATACAGTATCTCCTTGTCGGCCTCTCGCTCTCACTCTTTTATCTCCTCCTTCTCTCACTCTCAGAACATATTGGTTTCCTCAAAGCATACGTTGTTGCTACGGGTATGATCTCAATACTTATCAGTGCATACAGCACCAAGATTCTTGGAAAGCGCAGTCGTGCGGGCACCGTCTTCACACTTCTCGTCATTCTCTACAGCTATCTCTACTTCACGCTTAACCTAGAGGATTACGCCCTCCTCTTCGGGTCGTTCCTTCTCTTCGGACTTCTCGCCGTCGTCATGTATCTCACCCGCAATATCGATTGGACTTCCGCGTCGGAGGGGTAGGGGGGTGTTCACCCACAGGACCGACCTGTGGGGAAACCGAAACGATTTACCGTATAGTGTGCACCTGTTACGTATACGGTAAATGCAAAAGTGAGTTCCTGAGTTAGGGTCTCGGGCAAAATCTCTTGTAATATAGAGGGGTAAGAGACGGCGTATATATCATGAGTAATACTATCGTTGTTATATTTCTAGTCCTTATACTTGGTTTAGTCGGGGTGTTTTATTACTACCCACCACTACAAGTCGCACTGGTTGAGCCTGTGGCGTGTACCACTGAGGCAAAAATTTGCCCCGATGGTTCGTCTGTGGGACGAAGCGGGCCTTCATGTGAGTTTGCAGAGTGTCCAGTTGTTGTGGTAAAAGAAGAGGGGAAGACGGCACTCAATCAAAAGATTTTCAATAATGGAATATTTGTCACACCGCTCGAAGTCACTGCAGACAGTCGATGTCCCTCTGATGTGACCTGTGTATGGGCAGGTGAAATTTCTCTCAAGACACGCCTCGAAAAGGGAACAACAACAGCGGATGTAGTATTCAAGTTACAATCGGCAGTGGTATTTGAAGGATACACCGTCACGCTTACCGATGTAGTCCCCGAAAACAATTCAAAAACACCATTCGATAAGGCAGACTATCGATTTACATTCAACGTGACACCGCTCGCGCAACCTATCGTGGGGAGCATCTCAGGGCAAGTGACACTCAGTCCTATCTGTCCCGTAGAACGTGTCCCGCAAGAACCGCAGTGTTCACCCAAGCCGTACGCAACCGCAATTGAGATTAAAGAAGTAGGGGAGAGCGCGGTAATAAAGACGGTGCAGAGTGACAATATGGGAACGTTCAAGACAGATCTCCCTGTGGGTACCTACGTACTTCACGCACTCACAGTAAATAACGCTCCAATGCCATCGTGTGCCCCCGTGAACGTTACCGTGAAATCAGGTCAGGTAAGTACGCAGGACATCTCGTGTGATACGGGGATTCGGTAGGGGGGTGTTCGAGGCAAGGCAGTACCGAAAATGGAGAAAATGGGGACAGGGACAATTATTTAACTATTTATGTGGTGTGATTATTTCTGGAACCTAGGTATTAGTAGGTACATTCAAGAATATAATGCAACGCCTGTTGCCTTAAAGAATACCTCACACGGAGTCAATCCGCCATGTCGTTTGCGTGGCCGTGTGTTCAACTGAT
>JANLIJ010000057.1 GCA_024653575.1 Candidatus Kaiserbacteria bacterium | reverse complement strand
TACAGAAAAATTCAGTCAATACAGAGTCCGAATACGTTAATCCTTGCGGCAAGATATCTTTCACTTCAACGTTAAGCGCATCACCATCTCCAGTATTTTTTACTACGATTTTATAGTGAGCAGTATTTCCTGGATTCACAAACTGTTCAGTAACGGTCTTATCAATGGTGAGCGTAGGACCTACAGAAGTTCCGCCAGTCGTACCAGACGAGGTCTGATTGTTGCCGAAATTGATTCCGCCGTTATTAACGTTTGTGATTACTCTCGTATGGCATCCGTTATTGCCGGGGAACGTTTGTTTCCATCCGCTTCTCAATTCCTCGCAAAGGGTATAGGTGCCGGGTGCAAGCCCAGTAAATTCGTACTCTCCATTATTGTCCGTGACGGTTGAGTCCTCAAAGTCATTGGGACCTTCAATCGTTATGGTCCAATCCTTCAACCCATCTTCGCCATCATCCAGAATTCCATCTTCATCTTCGTCGTGGAACTTCATTCCGGAAATTGTGAAGGTTGGAGCGGATTCCTGTTCTTCCTCCTCTTCTTTATTCCCGAAGTTTACGTTCGCGTGATTTGCATTTGAAACCACTACCGTGTTGCAATCATCACTATCATTAGGATAGGTCTGCTCCCATCCTGATTTCATAGTTTCGCAAACGGTATAGGTTCCAGCTACAAGTCCAGTGAATTCATACTTGCCATCACCATCTGTCGTATCAGAATCCGTGAAGCTATCAGCACCCGTAATAGTAATGACCCATCCACTCAATCCCTCTTCATTGCTATCCAGGTTCCCATCTCCATCTTCATCGTTGAATTTCATGCCGGAGAGGGAGAACGTTTCTTCCTCTTCCTCTTCTCTCATATTCCCGAAGTCAATGCCGGTTTTATTCACGTTGTAAATATGCACGGTATGGCAGTCGTCTGCATCATTCGGATAGGTCTGCTCCCAGCCCGACTTCATCGTTTCGCAAACGGCATACGTTCCAACTCCGAGATCGGTAAACATATACTCGCCGTCTTCATCCGTTGTTGTCGAATCTTCAAGGTCATTGGGTCCTGCAATCGTGATTGTCCAGTCAGAAAGCCCTTCTTCTCCGCTGTCGCGATCGCCGTCGCCATTTTCGTCGTCAAACTTCATTCCAGAGAGAGAGTATGTATTTACCTTGGGTTCCACTTTCATATTTCCGAAATCTTTTCCGGAAACATTTTGAGTGGTTATGTCTATTACATAGCAACCGTTGTCTGTGCTGGTGCTGGGAAACGTCTGCTTCCAGCCGCTCTTAGCCAGTTCGCAAACGGTGTACTGTCCGGCAACAAGACCTCCAAAGTGGTACTCGCCTTGATGGTTCGTGCCCACGAAAGAATCACTTCCGTTGGATTTCTCAAGGTGAATAGTCCAGTTTTCAATTCCATGCTCATTGCTATCTTTTTCTCCGTCTCCGTCTTCATCCTCGAATTTCATTCCCTCAATGGAATATTTGACTGGTTCTGGGGGAGCGGTTTGCTCGTTCCCAAAGTTTCTCCACACATCATGGTCAGTAAGGTTTACCGTATG
>JANLIJ010000052.1 GCA_024653575.1 Candidatus Kaiserbacteria bacterium | reverse complement strand
AATACGTCCGACGTCGGAGACGATTATGTATGAGACGTTCTCGAAATGGATTCACTCGCATCGCGACTTGCCGTTGATGATTAATCAATGGGCCAATGTTGTTCGTTGGGAATTGCGCACTCGTCTTTTTCTTCGCACTACTGAATTTTTGTGGCAGGAAGGACACACTGTCCATGCTACAGAAGACGAAGCTAATCAGCGTGCGCGGCGTATGCTTGATGTGTATCAAGAATTTGTAGAAAAATATTTGGCGATACCAGGCATACCAGGTACTAAATCAGAGTCTGAAAAATTTGCGGGAGCACTTCGTACCTATACGATCGAGGCGATGATGCAGGACGGTAAGGCACTGCAGTCGGGAACCTCCCACAATCTCGGGCAGAATTTCGCTAAAGTCTTTGATGTGAAGTTTCTCGATGCTGAAGGAGTCGAACAGTACGGGTCACAGACCAGTTGGGGAATGAGCACCCGTATCATTGGTGGTCTCATTATGGCTCACAGTGACGACACGGGTCTCGTATTGCCTCCAATGATTGCACCGATGCAAGTAGTGATTACAACAATCGGCCATTCAGACGATAAACCTGTCGTTGACCAAAAGGCACAAGAAATCGCAACCGCACTCACTGCAATCGGGGTTCGTGTGCACACGGATTTAAGTGACGCCCGCCCAGGAGATAAGTTTTATACCTGGGAGAAAAAGGGCGTTCCCCTTCGTATTGAGATTGGGCCGAAAGATGTGGCCTCTTCGTCGGCGATACTCGTCCGTCGCGATACGGGAGCGAAAGAGACTGTCGCGCTATCTGCACTCACTGAGCGCATCCCGGCCCTGCTTACTGATATTCAAAGTGTCTTGTATAAGCGCGCACTTGCGTACCGTATTGAAAAAACAAAGACAGTGGATACCTGGGATGACTTTGTTCGTGAGATTGAAGCAGGGAACTTTGTTCTGGCACACTGGTGTGGTGATGCTACCGTCGAGAAAGAAATCAAACAAAAAACATCGGCGACGATTCGCTGT
>JANLIJ010000034.1 GCA_024653575.1 Candidatus Kaiserbacteria bacterium | reverse complement strand
GGGGGTCTCGGTTCTTCCTATCATTGGTATTCTGCTCGTCTTTACCGTCCTCTCAAACGTGCTTCAACTCTTTTATAAAAAATTCCTCGGAAGAAAATTGTTCCTCATCGCACCACTCCACCACCACTTTGAAGCACTCGGGTGGCCAGCAGAAAAAGTGACCATGCGCTATTGGATTTTTGGATTTGTCTTTGCAGTTGTGGGCACACTATTTGCAATTGCTTTTTAAACCATGAGACAGCCACTCGATAGAACGCTTCTCATATTCACCTATGCGCTCATCACCATTGGCTTTCTTATATTTTCGTCTGCCTCGCTTGGACTCCTTGCGCGTGAGGGCGCAAAGTTTTCTTCGGTGGCCATCAATCAGGTCGTATTCGGAATTATCGGTGGAACAATAGCACTCTTACTTGCCTCAATTGTTCACTACAGGTGGTGGAGACAATATGCATTCTACTTCTTCGTTTTCTCACTCCTGCTCACGCTTGCTGTCTTTGTTCCGGGGATAGGATTTTCACACGGTGGTGCGACACGGTGGATTGCGCTCGGCTCATTCACCTTCCAGCCCGCAGAACTTCTGAAAGTTGCGTTCGTTGTATATGTCGCGACATGGCTCTCGGGCATGAAAGCACAGATAACTCACTTCCTCAGTGGGACAATGCCTTTTGTCGGGCTCGTAGTTCTCGTTGGCATTCCACTCCTATTCCAGCCCGATACCGACACCTACCTCATTATGGTCGCTGCAGCAATTGCCATGTTTATTACCGCAGGCGGACGAGTGCGCGACGTCCTTATCATGATACTCTCTGGAGTGATTTTGATAGCTGTTCTTGCATTCTCTCGCCCATACATCATGGAGCGCATCCAGACATTCCTCAACCCATCACTCGATCCGCAGGGCTCAGGGTACCAGATTAAGCAATCACTCATTGCCGTTGGCTCAGGAGGTATCGCGGGGAGAGGTTTTGGGCAGAGCATACAAAAATTTGAATACCTTCCTGAGCCTATTGGTGATTCTATTTTTGCAGTTTTTGCAGAGGAATTTGGCTTTATTGGTTCGCTCGTCTTGATTATGATTTTCTCAGGCTTTTCAATGCGCGGGTACCGCATCGCTACACATGCGCCAGACCTCTTCGGAATGTTGCTTGTCGTTGGCCTCATCACACTTGTGAGTGCTCAGGTCTTTCTCAACATCGCTGCCATGCTCGCCATCGCGCCACTTTCAGGTCTTCCACTGCCGTTCATCAGCCATGGGGGGACAGCACTCTTTGTAACACTCGGTTCCATCGGAATTGTACTCAGCGTATCGCGGTATCAGAAAAAGATTTAGGCATAGAACCACTCTCACATTGAACCACATGAATATAAATTCTGTGACTGCATGTTTGACTCCTCTCATGTCCAAAACAACGGCTACGACTGGTAACGGCTCAAACTCATCATATATCTATATGCTTCGTTTTGCGCCGACCAGTCTCGCTCGTGTTTTGAACACGATAGTTCGTCATTCACTGTGAGAGGGGTTCTACCGTGTTATAATTTTTCTACCTATGCACAACACATCGCCACAGATGAGGATCATGCTCGTTGGAGGTGGAACGGGTGGCCATT
>JANLIJ010000027.1 GCA_024653575.1 Candidatus Kaiserbacteria bacterium | reverse complement strand
AATACTATTTGTGCGCTTGAAAAAAGTGGTCGTGAATATGGACAGAAAATTCATTATGTGGGCTTCTTGTCAGAGGTATCACCAGAAAAATCTGTGCGTGAGATGGCACACAAGGTCGTCGAGGAGTACTCAAACAAAATAATAGACGTTGTCTATGACGAGGGTGTCTATAATGCACTGTGCGAATATACTGAAAAAAGAGAGAAGCTACACGGTGAAGACAAAATTCTCTTTGATGACACCATGCGCAGTTACCGTCGTATGGGCTTTGGTTTAACAAAGGCGAAGCAGACAATACTTAAAAAGAATCTAAAGGAGCTTTCTAAACTCTCGATGTCCTTCCGAAAGAACATCAACGACTACAAAGACTCTATTACACTGACGACTGATGAAGCCGTCGGTCTTTCTGAGCGATTTCTTTCTGGTCTCAATAGGGACAAAAAGGGAAGGTACCTTGTCACACTTGAATACCCAGACATTGGACCGTTTTTGGAAAATTCACCCAATGATTTAAAACGAAAAGAGATTGTCGACAAAAATGCATGCAAAGGCGGACTTAAAAATATCATACTACTCAAAAGAATTCTGACATTGCGCCAGGCCAATGCAAAGCTCCTTGGATATAAGACTTTTGCACACTATGTGATAGAGGATCGCATGGCCAAGACCCCAGAGAACGTCATGAAATTCCTTATGGGAATACTGAGCAAAGTTGAGAAGGGAGCGCGGAAGGACAAAGAAGAGCTTCTTGCGTTTAAGCGAGAATATACCAAAAACGATAACGCAAAGGTGGAATACTTTGATTCATTCTATGTAAACCAACTGCAGAATAAGAAGTACTCAGTCGATAACGAGAAAATTCGTGAATACTTTCCCTTTGAAAAGGTTAGGGAAGGGGTTTTTGAAACATACCAAAAACTTCTTGGAATAAGATTCGAGAAAATCACAGACTATCCACTCTGGCATCATGATGTTGAGCTCTATGCAATTAAAGATAGCGGGAAGACAATTGCATATTTCTGCATGGACCTTTTCCCGCGCGATGGAAAATATGGCCACGCTGCAGCTTTTGACCTCATTGATGGAAGGGTTGAAGACGAACACTACAGTGCTCCACTCGCGTCACTCGTGTGTAATTTTTCAAAGCCAACAAAAGACACACCCTCTCTCCTTTCACATGACGAAGTTGAAACTTTTTTCCATGAATTTGGACACATCATGCATGACGTGCTCACAAAAGCTCGCTATGAATCGCAAGCAGGCTTTCATGTAGCGTGGGATTTCGTAGAGATGCCATCGCAGATGCTCGAAAACTGGGCATGGGAAAAAGATATCCTCAAAAAGATTTCTGGTCACTACAAGACGAACAAACCATTGCCAGATGCACTCATAACAAACATGTTGCATGCACGGAAGTTCAGGGTTTCGACGATGTACCTACGACAGATGCTTCTATCACTCTTCGATATGAAATTACACTACGAAAATACAAAAGGCGCGCCACAGGAAATCTATCGCAACATGGTAAAGGAAATGATGGGGCACACATTACCGAAGTCCCAACTCTTTCCTGCAGGATTTGGTCATATTGTTGGCGGATACGAAGCTGGCTACTACTCATATGCATGGGCAAAGGTGTACGCACAAGATATGTTTACTCGATTTGAAAATGAGGGATTTTTAAATCAAAAGACAGGAAGAGATTATCGCACGTGGATTTTAGAAAAAGGTGGTTCAATGGACGAAATGACACTGCTGAAAAAGTTCCTTGGCCGTGCACCAAGTAATAAGGCATTTTACAAGTACATCACCGAGTGAGATTGAGCATTGTTACAATAAAATTTATACAAGCACCACATCCTAGAAAAAAGGCCGTGTATCTTGTATAGTAGCTCTTATGTCTGGAAACGAAATACGCGAGCGATATCTCGCATACATGAAAGAGCGTGGGCACGCGGTTATTCCCTCGGCCTCACTCATACCCGCAAATGACCCGACTACGCTTTTTACGGGAAGTGGTATGCAACCATTAATTGCCAATCTCATGGGCGAGCCACACCCGATGGGACTCCGCCTTGCTGACTCTCAGAAATGTTTCAGAGCTGAAGATATTGAGGAAGTAGGGGACAATAGGCATACGACATTTTTTGAGATGCTTGGAAACTGGTCACTTGGTGATTACTTTAAGGAGGAACAAATTCCTTGGATTTTTGACTTTTTAGTAAATGACATTGGACTTAACCCACAAAATATCTACGTGAGTGTTTTTGCTGGAGACGAGGTGAACAATGTTCCCAAAGACACTGAGTCAGTGGAGCTCTGGCAAAATCTTTTTGCAGTAAAGGGTGTCTCAAATGGAGTCGCCCATATGGGGTCTGAAAAAGAGGGCGGGGAGCGCGGAATGATGGATGGAGAGCGCATTTTCTTCTACGATGCATCGAAAAACTGGTGGTCACGGGCAGGGAAGCCTGAGAAGATGCCTATCGGTGAAATCGGCGGTCCTGACACGGAGATGTTCTATGACTTCGGTACACTCCATGACACAAAATTTGGTCCACACTGCCATCCAAACTGCGATTGCGGGCGCTTCCTTGAAATAGGAAACTCTGTCTTCATTGAGTACATAAAGTCTGAGGATGGTTCGTTTACAAAACTTCCAAAACGCAACGTTGACTTTGGAGGCGGACTCGAGCGTATCACTGCAGCAAAAAATGGTAATCCCGATGTATTCACCATCGACCTTCTCAAGAATGTTATCCAGAAAATTGAGGAACTTTCAGGAAAAAACTATACCGAGCATACGAATGCCTTTCGCGTCGTTACTGACCACATTCGTGGAGCCGTCTTCATGATTAGTGAGGGTATTTATCCAAGCAACACCGAGCAGGGTTACTTTACACGGCGTCTTCTCCGCAGAGCAGTTCGCTATGCTGACATTATCGGAATCCCTGAGGGAGAGCTCAAGATGCTTGCAAAGAGTGTGATTGATACCTACAAGAATCACTATGAAAAGATTCTTGAGCATGAGTCTGATATCATCGATACAATTCATGGAGAAGAAGTGCAA
The DNA here is from genome assembly GCA_024653575.1 of Candidatus Kaiserbacteria bacterium. Classification (GTDB taxonomy): domain Bacteria; phylum Patescibacteriota; class Minisyncoccia; order Phycocordibacterales; family UBA918; genus Damh-18. Next base: position 20,428 of record JANLIJ010000027.1, on the reverse strand, counting down.
TTTAGGAAGACTCTTGAAAATGGTCTCAAGGAATTCAATAAGATTGCTCTCAAGGTAACTCTCCCCATGAAACGTGAAGGAGGGAAAATCGTATTTGATTCAACAAAAGAAAAAACTCAACAGAAATTCATTACCGGCGAGAATGCCTTCAGCCTATTTACAACGTACGGTTTCCCCATAGAGCTCACGGTAGAAATTGCAAAGGAGCGGGGAATGACGGTTGCACTCGATGAGTTTAAAAAATTCATGGACCAGCATCGCGAACTTTCACGTGCAGGCTCAGAACAAAAGTTCAAAGGTGGCCTCGCTGACCATGGAGATAAAGTTGTTATGTATCACACAGCAACACATCTCCTCCTTGCAGGACTCCGCAAGGAACTTGGAACGGACGTACATCAAGCGGGCTCAAATATCACCAATGAACGTCTCCGCTTCGACTTTACCCACGAGGAGAAAGTTCCCGATGACGTTCTCAGACGTGTCGAGCAATTCGTCAATTCAGCAATACAGAACAATGCAAAAGTTTCTATCGATACGATTGCGAAAACTGAAGCCGAGAAAGACCCAACTATCGAAGGGAGTTTCTGGGAGCGATATCCTGACCAAGTGAAGGTATACACAATTGCCGGCAACGATGGTTCAGTGTATTCACGCGAACTCTGTGGTGGACCACATGTCGAGGAAACAAGTTTGATAACCGGCACATTCAGGATTCAAAAAGAAGAATCTTCTTCTAGAGGTGTCCGTAGGATTAAAGCTATTCTAGAATAGTTGTTCCCATTTTTGATTTTTTACTTCTCATTTTTTATATAAGAAACGGTATACTGTGTGTATATGTTTCTTTTTGGAAATGATGATGCTGTCTCGTACGGTGTCCTTATCGATATCAGTTCTGGTTCTGTGGGTATTGCTATCGCAGAGTCAAATCCAAAATCTCCTACCCCTGCAATTCTGTATTCGGAAAGAATCTCAATGCGCATTACAAAGCACGGTGCCGAGGAGTCAGAAAATATTAGACGAATCAAAGAAACGCTTTTTTCAGCCTCACTCACACTTTCACAGGATGGTATTAAAGCCCTCCACGAACACAACCCGAGTGCACGCCTCAACAAGATGTACGTTACCTGCTCAACACCATGGTCATACACAACAGCACGAAATGTTTACTATGAAGAGGACGAAAATTTTCGGGTAACTGACGAAATTATTGATGACCTTGTCAAAGGTGCTGAGTCTGAAATGTTGTCTGAGGCGACCGACGCAGAACATATCAAGGGCGATGTCTTTGAAATAGTTGAGCGTGCAACCATTGATTACACAATCAATGATTATGCAATTGAGAATCCACGAAAATTAATGGGGAAGACATTCGGACTTACCCACATTGGGGGTTTAGTACCATCAGAAATTTTTGACTCAATCGAAGAAATACATACAAAATTCTTCCCTCAGACTGAGCTCAAAGTGCATACCTACATGTTTGCCATGTACTGTGTCCTCCGTGATTTGTTCCCAGCATACCCATCACTACTCATCATTGATGTAACTGCGGAGACTACTGAGTACGCGCTTGTTGAGGATTCTATACTCATTGAAAACACCTTTACCGCATCGGGGGGCAGTTCATTTATTCGCGACACCATGACCGAGACCGGCCAACCTGCTTCAGACATACAATCACTCATGAGCACAGAGAGCGGAACAACCCACCTCGATTCATCAACAATTGCGCAGAGTATTGATACCTACAAAAAGCAGGTTTCAGAAATGATTTTGAAACTACAAGAGAAAAAAATCGTACCTAATACAGTAGTCGTCACTTCGCAGATGCCCTACGAGTACTTTTTCGCTTCAATAATACTCGACTGTCTTGAGACTCACTTTGAAAAGAAACCTAAAGTTCTCGATTTAAAGCAAGAAATCCAGAAAATTTCATCGTTTGGGAGTGAAATTGATGTATATCTCATGATTTTGACTCAGTTTTTCCACAAGTCACACAAATGTGGTGAACTAAGTGAGCGATAACGGTATATACTTAGAGAATGGCACAAAAATGGAATCTTCAGGACATACGACCGGCAGGTTCAAGTAAACAACCTGTGCAGGAAACCGCCCCAAGAAAACCCAGACTCGATATAGCTCCAAAGGTGAGACGACCAGATCCTGTACAAACATTTGATGATGCTGACCTCGCCACCATTGATGTTATTGATGGTAATGAGGCAAAACGTAGACGTGTATTTGTCACTGCATCACTCGGTGTTGTCATTATTTTAATTGGATTTTTCACCAATGTGCTTTTAGGGGGTGCGGAGATAACCGTATATCCAAAATCACGAGATGTCTCAGTGCAGTCAGAATTTATGACCTATGCAAATCCAAAGGCAGGTGAGCTTGCATATGAACTGCTCTCTATTGATGTCACTGGTGAGAGACAGGTTAAAGCAAGTGGGAAGGAAATGGTGTCCACTCGTGCTGAAGGAAAGATTTTTGTCTATAACACAAAGAGCTCAAGCCCCCAGCGACTCATTAAAAATACTCGATTTGAAAATGGTAACGGCCTCATATACAGAATAAAAGAGTCCATTGAAGTGCCTGGTGTAACGAAGGATGCCAAGGGCAATACGGTCCCAGGAAGTGTTGTTGCTGATGTGTTTGCTGACTCTCCTGGAGAAAAATACAACATAGGACCAAGTCGCTTTACCGTCCCAGGTCTCAAGGATACAGAACAGTATGATTCAGTGTACGGAGAGTCAACCACGGCCTTCACCGGTGGCTTTGAGGGCGAGAAATACCTTATTGAGGAAAGTGAGCTCCATACTGCAAAGCAGGCCCTCCACATTGAACTCCGAGACAAACTCCTTTCACGTCTCAAAGAAGAGAAACCCGCTGGTTTTGTGGTGTACGACGGGGCAGTTAATTTTGTCTACGAGTCCCTTCCGTCGACAGAGTATGGCGACTCCCTCGCAACAATTAAAGAGAAGGTAACACTCAACATCCCGATTTTCAAAGACACAGAATTTGCAAAATATATTGCAGAGAAGTCCATTCCAGAATATACAGACGAAGATGTGAGCCTGTTTGATCCATATACACTTACATTCTCATACACCGAGGCGTCATCAACACAAGGAAACATTGCAACCGCAGAGACGCTCAGCTTCCTACTCAAAGGCTCGACAAAAGTTGTCTGGCTCTTTGACGAATTGGAGCTTAAAAATAAGCTTATTTCGACAAAAAAGAACACTGCGACTGCAATCTTTGGTGCTTACGGATCAATAAGCCACGCACAGGCTGAAATCCGCCCATTCTGGTCAAACTCATTCCCTGACTCCACAGACAAGATAAAAATTAACACAGTTCTCGAGGAATGAGGATACTAAAGGTTGACGTTTTTACTATTATTTGTTAAACTCACGGTCGTTTGATGCAAGAAAAATCAGACAAAGATCTTCTCGTCTATGGGACAGTAGAGGAGGCGCTCCCTAATGCGCTTTTTCGCGTTTTGTTGGACGGGGAGGAAAAACCTGTCATTACGTACCTCGCGGGTAAAATGCGGAAATTTAAAATCCGTGTTCTCGTGGGCGATAGAGTCGGTGTGGTTCCAGAACCATACGGAGGTAAGGCACGAATCGCTAAACGTCTGTAATCACGAGTCCCGTTTGAAATTATCGGTGATGCCATAGTAGAAAACGGAATTGGTGAAATAAGCAGAACAAATTACTCAAAGTATTAATATTACACGGGATGAAAGTTCGATCATCAGTCAAGAAGATAAGTCCAGATGACAAAATCGTGCGCCGACGAGGTGTCATCTATGTCATCAACAAGAAGAAGCCTCGCAATAAGCAACGACAGGGTTAACTAAAAACGTATGAGAATTTCAGGTATAACAATCCCAGATACAAAACAGCTCGAGTACGCACTCACTGCAGTGCATGGCATCGGCCAGTCACGTGCTCGTTCAATTTTGAGCGCACTCAAAATTGATGTCACAAAGACAACAGCCGAGCTCTCAACCGATGAGGAAAACGCGATTCGTGAAAAGGTAGAGTCATTTACTATAGAGGGTGAGCTCAAACGAGAAGTATCATCAAATATCAAGCGCCTCAAAGACATCCAGGCATACCGTGGCACCCGCCATGCAAAGCGTCTTCCAGCACGAGGTCAGCGAACAAAGACCAATGCACGCACACTCAAGGGAGTGAAGAAGACTATGGGTTCTGGTCGCCGTAAGCTTGAGAAGACTTAATTTTCTTGCATTTATTTACTAACGAATGACCTATGGGTAAGAAACGAATTATAAAAAAAGGAGGAAATGACTCAAGCGCATCATCACGCGCGCTTGCACGTATTCCTAAGAAAAAAGTTGCTGTTGGTACACTCAACATCCTCGCGACCTTTAACAACACAATCCTCACACTCTGTGACAACAAGGGAAACACCCTTATTGCTGCATCAAGTGGAGCACTTGGTTTCAAGGGGTCACGTAAGAGCACACCTTTTGCCGCTGCAAAAGTTGGTGAAATTATCGGTGAGAAGGCGTCACAGATGGCAATGAAGGAGGCGAATGTAGTCATCCGCGGTATTGGAGCAGGACGTGAGTCCGCACTTCGTGGATTTTCAAGTAAGGGAATTGGCATCACAAACATTTCAGATGTCACACCAGTTCCACACAATGGTCCACGTCCACCTAAGCCACGTAGAATATAATCTTTCACGAATATGATAATAGGTCCAAAATATAAGATAGCAAAACGACTCGGCGCAGCTGTGTTTGAGAAAACTCAGACTCAGAAGTTTGCTCTGTCAGAAGCACGCACTGCACGAAATAAGACTCGTCGTGGTGGAATGGCGTCTGACTACAAGAAGCAACTTATCGAAAAGCAGAAGATGCGTTTTAGCTACGGCATTTCTGAGAAACAGCTTTCACGCTACGTGAAAGAATCATTTGAAAAAGGTCACCAGCCTATTGCTGCACTCATTGCACGACTTGAGTCACGTCTTGATAACGTTGTGTACCGTCTCGGCCTCGCGAAGTCACGAAGACTCGCACGTCAGCTTGTCTCACACGGTCACATCTGTGTGAATGGGCGAAGACTCAACATACCATCACACAAGGTTGCGATTGGTGATGTTGTATCAGTTCGTGAACAGAGCAAGCAGTCTCCACTTTTTGTTACCCTCGATGAGACGCTCGCTTCGTACACTGCACCACACTGGCTTTCATTAACTGCAAAAAGTCTTTCAGGAACAAAGGGCGCAGAACCAACGTATGAGCCTTCTGAAACTCTGTTTGATCCACAGCAGGTCCTTGAGTATTACAGTCGTTAATAATTTATTACATAAGTAACGTACTATGCTTGAAACAAACGTCGCATTACCATCGAAGCCACGAGTCACAAAGGAAGAAGAATTCTTTGGTGTCTTTGAGATTGACGGGCTTTACCCAGGGTACGGCCACACACTCGGCAACTCACTTCGCCGAATCATTCTCTCATCACTTCCAGGCGCAGCGATTACACAGGTGAAAATTGATGGTGTAAGCCATGAATTCTCTACTATCGCGGGAATCAAGGAGGATGTTGTTACGATTCTTCTCAATTTGAAGCGTGTTCGTCTCCTTATGCATTCTGACACTCCGCTCACACTCACACTCAAGGCAAATGGCGCACAGGTAGTGACCGCTTCAAGCATAGTCGCACCAAGTCAGATCACTATCCTCAATCCTGACCAGAAGATTGCTGAGATTACTGACAAGTCAGTCAACCTCAACATTGAGCTCACGGTTGAACACGGTCTCGGCTATGTACCACGTGAAGTACATCAGAAGGAAAAGGTTGATATTGGAACAATCGCACTCGACGCTGTTTTCACACCGATTCGTCGTGTGAACTACGAAGTAGAGAACATGCGTGTCGGTGACCGAACTGACTACAACCGTCTCCGCGTATTCATTGAGACCGATGGCACACTCACTCCGCGCGAGGCGCTCGAGAACTCTATCGAAATCATGATTCACCAACTCAAGGCAATCATCGGTTTCCAGGACAGTGTTCAGAGTAGCGCACCAGAGGTCGCGTCAGTATCTGAGGAGGATGAGGTATCTGAGGAGGTCGGAGCAGGTGATGCTGAGATGCTCAAGACTCGCATCGAGACACTTGATCTTTCAACACGAACCCAGAACGCTCTCGAGAATGCAAATATCAGAACTCTCGGAGGTCTTGTGCGTAAGAAAAAAGATGATATTCTTGCCCTCGACGGAATAGGGCCAAAGGGTGTAGACGAACTTGAGGCTATTCTCGGGAAAATGAATCTAGGATTTAAAGAATAACATGAGACATCACAACCAAAACAGAAAATTTGGACGAACACGCAGTCAGCGTACAGCGCTTCTTCGTGGTCTCGCACTTTCACTCATCGAGCATGGAAAAATCCAGACGACTGAGGCAAAGGCAAAGGAACTTCGTCCGTATGTCGAGAAGCTTATTACGAAAGGGAAGGATGACTCTGTTTCTTCAAGGAGACTTGTTATGAGTGTTCTTGGAGAACCACATACCGATATTGTACAGAAGCTCTTCACAGACGTTGCAAAGCGCTACACAGAACGAAACGGTGGGTACACACGTATTATTAAATTGGGTGAAACACGAGCTGGTCGTCGTGAGGCCTGTATTGAACTTGTATAACGATATACTATGACCCCGTTAGAAGGGACATATTGATAAGCATATGACAAACAACATCACAACCACTTCGCTAAAGAAACCTTCTAACGGGGTGGAAAATAAAGAATACACTATCGATGCAACAGGAAAGCGCCTTGGACGTCTCGGTACTGAAGTTGCCACAATACTTCTCGGAAAGAACACAACTCATTTTGCAAAGAATGGTGTTGAGCCAGTTACTGTGAAAGTAACGAATGCACGCCTTCTCGATATCAATGAAAAGCGTGGCACACACGAATTCCAGAGCTACTCAGGGCACCCAGGTGGACGTCGTGTTGAGACACTCGATCACCTTGCGAAGCGCCTTGGATACAAGGAAGTTGTACGTCGTGTTGTCAGCGGAATGATTCCAAAGAACAAGCTTCATACTCCCCGCATGCTTAATCTCGAAGTAACCGAATAATCAGTATGGCAATTTACCCCGTTAGAAGTGATGGGGTATGGTAAACGAAAAATATTATATGGAAACAACTACTAAAACAACAAAAGCTTCTAACGGGGCAGGCAATTACATAGAAGGAATTGGACGACGAAAGACCGCGTCAGCGCGTGTTCGTCTTACAAAAGCAAAGGAACAGCGTGTTCTCATCAACGAGCGTCCTCTTGCAGAATATTTTAAAGCACTTGCACTTCAGAAGAACGTACTTTGTGTATTTGAAGTTGAAAATCTTGGTGCTGAAACGTACGAGATTAGCGCACATGTACAGGGAGGAGGTTTGAGCTCACAGTCTGACGCCATCCGCCTCGGTATTGCACGAGCACTCCTCAAGGAAAAGATTGAGCGACGCGGTGTCCTCAAGAAGGCCGGTCTCTTGAAGCGAGACCCACGAGCCGTAGAACGAAAGAAGTTCGGTCTCAAGAAAGCTCGCAAGCGCCCACAGTGGTCCAAGCGTTAAACAAAAAGCCCCTCTACGGGGCTTTTTGTAGCTTGGACAGGCGGAGTCATGTTTTGCTATTCAAAATGCAAAACAGACGAGCCCGGGGAGGAGCCACTTATGAACGTAGTGAATTAGTGAGCTGACCCCAAAACGTTAGTCACAAAAAATACCACCATCAGGTGGTATTTTTATTAACATTTTAACACTCCCAGCACTGAGAATTGGCTTATTTGCAATATATTTGACATGATACTATCTACATGTTATTATACACACAGTAACCTCACGTTCACCCTACAGGAGAAGAACATGAAACACATCGTTCTATTGCTTGCTTTGCTCATCGCAGCACTCACGTCTTCTGCCTCAGTTTTTGCAAAGGGCGGATGTCGCTCTGACTGCAAGCCGGACCCCGAGCGCATCGCACAGTATGAAAGGGAGGCAAAGGAAGTTGAAACGGCTTGCAAGATGATCAACGGTGAGTATTCCGACAGGAACTGCTTCTGGCGGAGTGCGAGTAAGCCACGTCTTCTCTTTGGTTTTTCGCACTACCATGTAGCCGATGGCGACTTCTATGTTAACAGCATCAACACCGTTCAATTCATCACTGTCTGCGAAGAACTCGGCGGTGCGCCAGCGACCGTTTCGAAAAAGCTTTTTTGCAAGATCGGTGGCAAGCACCGCCACGAGCTCAAGTTCAGCGACTATCTCAAGGCGCAGAACAAAAAGAAATAGTCGCAAGACCTCAAGTACCCGGCGCCAGCAATGGCACCGGGTATGTTTTTTTGACACCACCCGAAATTGCAGTTATAATGCCCTCGTTATGTTTGATATTGATGATATGAAAGATGAAGAAGAGGTGGTCACCGATATTAATTTAGAGCCAGAGGATACCGAGCTTGAAGATGAGGAATCATTAGCAAAAGACAAGCTTAAGTCCCTCAGGGACAAGCTCAAACACTCAGAGGAAGAACGAAAAAAATGTCAGGACGACCTCCAGAGAACTCGGGCGGACTTCCTCAATAGTAGAAAGCGTCTCGATGAACAACTGGCACGAGATAAAGAGCGAGCCACCGACAAGCTCATCATGGAGCTCCTCACCCTCGCAGACAGTTTCGATATGGCGATGCTCGATAGGGAACTCTGGGAAAAAATGGATGCCCGCCTCAAGACCGGCATAGAAGCGATACAGGCAAAACTTTCATCCATTTTAGCAAGTAACAACATCACGACGATTAGTCCCGAAGGTGCGATATTTGACCCAAATGAACACGAAGCGGTCTCAAACAGCCCTGTCACTGACGATAGTGACGTAGACAAAATCGTCGCAGTACTCCAACGGGGGTACAAGCGCAACAACGACATTATCAGACCAGCGCGAGTCGTTGTCGGGACAAAATAAAAATTATCACTTATTAATTCTTATTTAATTACAACATATGGCAAAAATACTTGGAATTGATCTAGGGACAACAAACTCAGCAGTGGCTATTATTGATGCCGGTGAGCCCACAATCATTGAAAATGCTGAAGGCAACCGCACCACGCCATCTATCGTTGCTATCTCAAAGACCGGTGAACGTCTCGTAGGACAAATTGCGAAGCGTCAGGCAGTGACGAACCCAAAAAATACCATCTACGGTATCAAGCGATTCATGGGTCACAATTTTGATGAGAAGGCAGTCCAGAGCGACAAGGCTATCGTCCCATACGAAGTGAAGCAGGGAGGTGACGGTGGTGCACTCGTCCATATGGGTGACAAGGACTACCGCCCAGAGGAAGTCTCAGCGATGATTCTCTCGAAGCTCAAGGCAGACGCCGAGGCAAAACTTGGTGAGAAAATCACCGAGGCTGTTATCACGGTGCCTGCATACTTTAACGATGCACAGCGAAAGGCAACTCAGGATGCAGGAAAGATTGCAGGACTTGATGTAAAGCGAATCATCAACGAGCCGACTGCTGCGGCACTTGCGTATGGTTTCAATAAGAAGAAGGAAGAAAAGATTGTTGTCTATGACTTCGGAGGAGGAACGTTTGACGTTACTGTCCTTGAAGTAGGCGACGATGTCATTGAAGTACAATCAACCGATGGTGATGCGCACATGGGAGGACGCGACATCGATCAGAAGATTGTGCGTCATCTCATTGCTGAGTTTATGAGTTTAGAGGGAATTGATCTCGGAAAAGATGCACTTGCGCTCCAGCGCCTCGATGAGGCAGCGGAAAAGGCAAAGCACGAACTCTCTTCAACCGGTGATGCGGAAATTAACATTCCATTCGTTACTTCAGATGCGAATGGTCCAAAGCACCTCCTTCTCAAGCTTACCCGTGCAAAACTCGAAGACCTTGCACGTGAGTATGTTGACCGCTCAATAGAAATTACGAAGCGAGCACTCGAGGCGTCGGGACTCAAGAAGGAAGAAATCGATGAGATCATTCTCGTCGGTGGACAGACACGCATGCCTGCTATTGTGCAAGCTGTAAAGGAACTCTTTGGTAAAGAGCCAAACAAGTCAGTAAATCCAGATGAAGTGGTTGCACTCGGTGCAGCGATTCAGGCCGGCATCTTCCAGGGAGACATTCACGACATTACGCTCGTCGATGTTATTCCACTTTCACTCGGTATCGAAACCATGGGAGGCATCTCTACAAAGCTCGTCGAGAAGAACACCCACATTCCCACAAAGCGTGAACAGATATTTTCAACCGCAGCAGACAATCAGACTTCAGTAGAAATCCACATCACACAGGGTGAGCGTTCAATGGCAAGTGACAACAAATCCCTCGGACGATTCATTCTCGATGGAATTCCACCAGCACCAAGAGGCATGCCACAGGTTGAAGTCACTTTTGATGTTGACGCAAACGGCGTACTCAATGTTATTGCTAAGGACAAATCAACAAATAAGGAACAGAAAATTCGTATCGAAGCAAACTCTGGTCTTACACCTGACGACATCGAACGCATGAAGAAAGAGGCTGAGGACCACGCAGGTGATGATGTGAAGAAGAAGGAACTCATCGATTCACGCAACCTTGCAGATCAGATGATTTATACCGCAGAGAAATCTCTGACAGACCACAAGGACGCGATTAGTGCAGAAGTGAAAGCATCCGTCGAGGAGAAAGTCAAGGAACTACGCGAAGTGAAAGATAAGGATGACAACGAGGTTATAAAGGCTAAAACACAAGCACTTTCATCAGAAATGCAGAAGATTGGTGAGGAAATGCAGAAAAATGCCCCACAGGCTAACCCCGCTGATACTGCAGGTGAACAGCCAAAGGATGAAGGAAACATTCGTGACGCTGAGGCAGGTGATTCTGACGAAAAGCCAAATTAGTGATACACTATCTGTTGAATTATTACCCGAAAGCGTGACCGCTTCCTAACCCCAACGGAATGAATCCCGTTAGAGATACTGACGCTGAGATTACACAAATACGTCAATCTATCTCACAGGTTTAAATGGTGATATAGTGAAAATTCAAGAACGGAAGTGTTACAAATAAACTAGGTCGAACTAATTACAGAAACGGTTAATTTCATAGGAAGCGAAGTGACATTCTCATTCACACTTCCTATCTCTAACGGGATGAAAGACTACTACGAGATACTTGGTATTCAGAAAACAGCCTCAAAGGACGAGGTGAAAAAGGCTTTTCGAAAGCTTGCTTCAAAGTACCATCCAGACAAGAAGACGGGTGACGAAGCTAAATTCAAAGAAATTAGTGAGGCCTACTCAACACTGTCTGATGATAAGAAGCGTGCAGAGTACGACACCTACGGACGTTCATACGCAGGCGGGGGAGCACCTCCAAACGGACAATGGGGAGGCTTCCAGGGCGGTTTCAACGGTGGAAACATGGAGTTCGACCTCAACGATATCTTTGAAAACTTCGGTGATATTTTTGGTGGAGGACGTGGGCAAGGAGGACGACAGGCGCGTGGAAACGATGTCTCAGTCGATATAGAACTCACCTTCAAGGAATCAATCTTTGGAACAAAGCGATCGCTCCGACTCATGAAGCACAATCTGTGTGCAACGTGTACAGGAAGTGGTGCAAAGCCAAATACAGAGATGACTACTTGTGCTACTTGTAACGGGAATGGCCGTGTTCGTGAAACTCGTCAGAGTATCCTTGGCCAGTTTGCAACCGTTCGTGAATGTTCAGCGTGTAATGGAACAGGGAAGATCCCTAAGGAGAAATGTGCTGACTGTAACGGTGCAGGTGTGAAGCGAACAGAGGACACTATCGATATCAACATTCCTGCGGGCATTGAACCCGGTGAAATGATACGAATGACAGGGCGTGGCGAAGGAGTGAAGGGTGGTACACCAGGCGACCTCTACATCAAAGTGCACGTACAGCGACACCAATCAATTCATCGAAGTGGCGCCAACCTCGAGACCGTACTTCGAGTAAAGCTCTCGGATGCACTCCTCGGCGCAACATACAATGTCGAGACACTCGATGGACCAGTGAGCATCAAAATACCCGAAGGAGTACAGCACGGTGAAATCCTCCGTATAAAAGGGAAGGGTGTCCCAGTCGGCTCTTCACGTGGCGACTTCCACGCGAAGATAGTCATCGACATCCCCCAAAAACTCTCCCGCACCGCAAAGAAGCTCATTGAAGATCTGAAAAATGAAGGAATGTAGAGATTATTAAATCCCGCGCTTACGCGCGGGATTTAATAATCTCTATACGTCTTTTCGTTTCGTAAAGAAACATCAAGTACTTCAATATCATCTAGTAATTGCCTAAATATAATTCTTTTGTTACCAATCCAAATACAATAAATATCTCGATACCCCCTCAACTTCTTAACATCGTATCGATCAGTCTTTTGCTCAAGAATATCTGCGATCACCTTGATGAGCAGAGTTGCTTCTGCTTTTGAGAGTTTCTTAAGAAACTTATCAATTTTATCCATTGATTTTCTTAAGTCTTTTAAGAATCTCCTTTCCGCTCACACCTCGTGGATTAATCTCAGTAAAATCAATAACAGTTTCCCAGCCCATCTCTTCTTCATCGACGGGGGTAAGGCGAAAGATAGGCTCATTGCGACGGAGTACCGTGATAGATTCACCCTTATCGACACGAGAAATATACTTCTCCATGTTCTCACGAAGTTCTTTGAGCCCCACAGTTTTGAGTTTTGTATTCATAATGTAAGTTTATCTTAAGATTAACTTAAGTCAATAGTCACTGTGTACAGGACACCTCCCACACATTCAATTCCATACTATAATAGAACCTATGGACACAACCGACTTTATTTCCCTCATTAAGGAATCTATTTTTACCGTATCTGTCTTCGGTGTATTTCTTATATACGCAATGGCGAAGGGGAAGTACGCTCTCATCAACGTTATCTTTGCACTCTACCTTGCACTCCTTATTGCGCTCAAATTCCCCTACTTCGATTCAATAACCGGAGCAGGGGGACAGAGTTCAGCAATGACGAAAATCATTATTTTTGTCGGATTCATCATTGCGGGGACTATGCTCTTCAGACGACACATTCCCGGTGATGATTACGAACCAGCATTTCACAAACTTAGTACAAAGATACTCCTTGCACTCATGGCAACCATCCTCGTCATGGCATACAGCTTCCATGCGCTCCCTGTGACCGAGATACTTACCCCAAGCACCCCTATCCAACACCTCTTCGCCCCCGAAGAAAACTTCTTCTGGTGGCTCATTTTGCCTCTAGCAGTACTTTTCTTTGTGTAACACTATCTATGCATGTAAAAGTAATTAAAACAGCACTTTTTAATGCTCATGAGGATTTATTGATATTTATTAAGAAACACATCAAATCACTTCAGGAAAATGACGTTCTCGTGGTTACGTCAAAAATAATTGCCCTTTCTAATGGCGATACTATTACTCATGAGACAGGTGACAGCTATCTTGCAACTGTGTCAATGCAGACTGTGAACACCCCTTGGGCAGTGCTCACGCTCACAAACGAGGGTTGGTGTATTAACGCTGGCATTGATGAATCAAATGCACAAGATAGCCTCATCACACTCCCCGAAAAGCCATTTGAATACGCACACACTCTTCTTAAACAACTTAAGGGACATTATGGTCTAAAAAACCTTGGTCTTATTATTACAGACACACGAAGTGTACCACTTCGTGTTGGTACTATCGGACGAACCATTGGTTGCGCGGGATTTCACCCTTTCAAAAGCTATATCGGCAAGAAAGATCTCTTTGGAAGAAGAAGTCGAGTAACAGTAAGTAATATTGCTGATGCACTTGCCGCAAGTGCTGTTCTTGTCATGGGCGAAGGAAATGAACAAACGCCTCTCGCTGTTATACAAAATGCTCCAGTGGCTTTTACTCAATCAAAACTAAAAAATGAAGAAACACGTCTTTTCCTTCTCCCCGAAGAAGACATTTTTACATATCTGTACAAAGACGCTTCGGTAGAGCCTCACAAACATCCCAAGAAGTAAGTTCAGAATTATAAACGAGGACATAATCAACTGGTTCATCCCATGACTGCCTTTTAAGCACAGAACCGGACTTAAACGATATTGGTGTAGCGACACCGATACGGAGCCAATCCTTTGGTACATGAGAAAGGAATCTATCGTACCATCCACCGCCACGTCCATGTCGCGTGCCTGATGCATCAAATGCAGTACCAGGCACAAGCACACACATTCGTCTTCCCTTGGCAAATTTTATACAGGTATCCGCCCACTCAATTGGATCAGTACGGGAATCATTGGGTGTAACAATACTGTCCTCACTACGGTATAGCATAGAAAGAGGCAGCGGATCTGGCTCATTAGAAAATGGCACATAGCATACTGTACTGTGACAAAGGAAAAACTCTGGTATTGAGTCACGTATCATACTAATAACTATATAAAAAAATGCCGAGGTTGTGAACCTCGGCAAATACGAACACTGACTCCCTAGACATCGAGGCTCTTAAGTACTTTCGTATAGAGCTGTTCAACTATCTTCTGTTGGTCAACTCCACTGCGTGCGTAGTGGTCGAGTCCCGGTGCGGCATTTATTTCGAGAACCCAATACTGCTTTGACTCTTCAGTGATATCACCGTAAATCATGAGATCAACTCCACAAAGACGGAGGCCCATATCCCGAGTCAGTGACACAGCGAGTGCTCGATACGTAGGGTGTACGACACTTGTGACATCGACCGCCTCACCACCGGAAGAAAGATTTGCATTGTCGAGGAGGAACACCTTCTTGCTCTTCGTGACAACACTCTCGAGCGTATAACCACCTCGCGCGAGCTTTTCCTTGATGCGTGGGTCATCGTGCATAATTTGCGTATCACGCCCCATTCGCAAAAATGAACGCTGCTTCTTGATGAGGAGCTCACGTACAGTCCTCATTCCATCACCAGTGACAGAAAGTGGAATACGTTCGTACGCAGAAATGACGTCTCCGTCGAGCACCACGATGCGGTAGTCTTTGCCGAAGACAGGCTTCTGCACAAGCACGATGCGATCGTTCTTGAAGACTGCACGAACGGCACGATAGAACGCACGCTTTGTGTGCACAAGTGCCACATCTGTACCTTGACTTCCACTGTTTGGCTTCACAATGACCGGAAGACCAAGCTTCAGGGCATGTGCATACGCCTCATCGATGCCACGCCCCCTCGCATGAATTGCCTTACACCAGTCATCACGGAAGAATGTCTTGCTTCCAGGAACAACTGGATAGCCCAGTTTGGCCATAAAAAAGTTCGCATAATCCTTGTCTTTCGCAACATCCGATGCACCGACTGGATTGAGGTCGAGAGTGTTGTAGCGAAAATACGTACGCCTTCCACTCTTAAAGGTGATTTGCCCAACGATACCCCACTCTGGTTCAAGGAGTACCTTTGCCCCAATCTTCGGAGCAATTTTTTGGAGCATTTCCCCAAGTACAAGTGATTCGCTTTTCTTTTTCATGATTTCTCCTGAGATTGTTGGGTGGGTTAGATTTGTGAACAGACTCTTTCTGCATGTAAAATGCCATGGAATGTAAATATTGTCAACACTATTAAGTACTAGTAAGTCTCTTATGTGATAAAATAAATTTCAATATGGCAAAAAAGACAACTCCAAAGGACCTCGTTATCTACCAGGCAAAATCTGGCGCCCTTGAACTGCGTGGAGATTTTGAGAAGGAAACAATTTGGGCTAGCCTCGATCAAATCGCAGGAGTTTTTGGTCGTGACAAGTCAGTAATTTCAAAACACCTTAAAAACATTTATAAGGAGGGGGAATTAAGCGAACAGGCAACTGTTGCAAAAAATGCAACAGTTCAAATCGAAGGTAAACGCACAGTTGTTCGTACAATTGAGTACTACAACTTGGATGCAATCATCTCAGTCGGATACCGAGTAAATTCAAAGGTAGCAACACAATTCCGCATCTGGGCCACCAAGACACTCCGCGAATACATCACAAAGGGCTATACCATCAACAAGAAGCGCGTGGGTAAAAATTACGATGCGTTCATGAAAGCTGTTTCCGATGTGCAGTCGCTCCTTCCAGAGCACGTCACACTCGACCCTAAGGCAGTCCTCGAACTAATCAAGGAGTTTGCTTCAACGTGGGTTTCACTCGATGCATACGATAAAGAGGAACTTGAACTGAAAGGAATCACAAAGAAGAAAGTATCACTCGTAAGTAGTGACCTCTTGTCTGCAATCGGTGATTTGAGAAAGGAATTAGTGAAGAAGAATGAAGCAACTCAAATGTTTGCATCTGAGCGTAGGGAAGGGAATATTGAGGGTATTGTCGGAAACGTCATGCAGTCATTCGGAGGTAAGGCAATGTATCCAACAGTCGAGGAGAAGGCTGCACACCTTCTCTACTTCATGGTAAAGAACCATCCGTTCACTGACGGCAACAAACGCTCCGGAGCATTCGCATTCATCTGGTTTCTCAGGAAGACAGGCGCAAGGGGGAGTAGACAAATCAATCCTCCAGCCCTCACCGCTCTCACACTCCTCATCGCAGAAAGCGACCCGTCCAAGAAGAATCAAATGGTCGCCCTCGTAACCCAAATGCTCAAATAATTGCGTAATTTATCCTTTATCGTACACTCATAGTAATGAACGCGATAACTGTTTCAAACCTAACAAAGAAATTCAAATTTCCAGTCAAGACTGAATCCTCCGGCTTCATGAGGAATTTACTGCGTCCAGATATGAAGGAAGTGGTTGCAGTAGATAACATTTCATTCTCAGTTGGCTCTGGTGAGCGCATAGCGTTTATTGGCCCGAACGGTGCAGGGAAGTCCACTACCATCAAAATGCTTACGGGGATTCTCTTTCCAACGACTGGAAACGTGAGTGTACTTGGACTCGACCCAGCAAAGAAGCGAAAGGAACTTGCGTATCAAATTGGTACGGTCTTTGGTCAACGTTCACAACTTCTCCCAAACCTTCCACTCACCGATTCACTTGAGTTCTTTGGTGTTATGTATGACCTCACTGACACTCAAATTAAGAAGAGGGTCCAAGAACTGATTGAGCTTTTTGATTTAGGTTCGTTCATCACACAGCCTGTTCGCAAGCTTTCACTCGGGCAACGTATGCGTGCTGAAGTTGCAGCGTCGCTTATTCATAAACCAAAAATCATACTCCTTGATGAGCCGACAATAGGACTTGATGTGGTGGCAAAAAAAGCACTTCGTGACTTACTCCTTCGCCTCAACACTGAGGAGAAGACGACCATTTTCCTAACCTCCCATGACGTGGGTGATATCGAATCACTCTGTGAACGAACCATAATCATCAATCATGGCGTCGTGATGCGAGATATGAAAACTGCAGATATCGCTAAAGATTTTATTCTTGAAAAATACATTGATTTATTCCCAAAGAACCAATTTGAGGAATTCAAGATTCTCCCTAAGGGGATGAGCTACCATAAGCAAGAAAAAGATAAGATAACAATTGCTGTTGACCTCCACATACTCACGGTCACTGAAGCATTGAAAAAACTTCTCAATATTTTTGAAGTGAATGATGTTGATGTATATGATACTGATCTCGAAACCGTCATCCGACACATGTATGAAAAAGATTCGCCTCGCGCGTAAAATAATCACAACACTTCTTCGAGATCGAACACAATATCGTGGGAGATTGTTCGTCGACACCATGTCACTTATTGCTCGGTGTGGTGTTCTTCTCGTCCTCTATTATTATGTATTCGAGCTCAAGGGAGGCGAGGTAAACAATACTCCATTTATACTCATTGCGTGGAGTATGCTTTTCTACTTCATTTTCATGACGTTTCGCCTTCGTGATATAGCACGAGAGATTATGCGCGACGTGCAATCAGGCACAGTTGAAATACTCTTTAGTAAGCCGGTCTCTTACCTTGCATATAAAATGTGGTGGCAAATTGGATCTGGAGTGTATTCTTTTCTTGTAGCGGTCGTTGTCGGTAGTGTCGCTCTTATATCTATTGTTGGGATACCGAACACGATGACTATAGTACCATTTATACCAACACTTCTTCTCGTACTCTTTGGCGGAATTTTACTCACACTTCTTATCTATACAATAGTTGGCCTCTTGTCATTCTGGTTAGAAGACATAAGTCCAGTATTTTGGATTGTAGATAAGGCAGTAATGATACTCGGTGGCTCATATCTCCCTGTGGCACTTTTCCCTGATTTTATGTACAAACTCGCTCTCTACAGTCCATTTGGTGCATCACAATTCATTACACACACTGTCTATGAATCATGGCAAGGCAATTGGTATATACTCGCGAGCATACAATACACATGGGTCATGGCACTTACCATAGTTATGCTTATTATGTTTTCGTACGCAAAACAGAAAGTGTCTGTTAATGGAGGATAATATGTTTAAAGAATTATATTTTGCATTGTATGCAATTAAGAAAAATGTAGTAAGTAGTGCTGAATTACGCACGAGCTTTCTCATGAATGTTATTGGAATGACCATCAATAACACCGCCTTCATATTTCTTTGGCTATTCTTCGTGGAGTCCGTGGGAGAAATTAATGGGTGGAGTGGCGCTGACATTGTCGGTCTACAAGGATTTAGTGCACTCTCCTATGGCATCGTCTTTTCTGTAGCAATGGGCATTCGCAAACTCCCCGACTATGTCGCAAGTGGCTCATTTGACCGCTTTATGCTTTCACCAAAGAACATACTCCTCCGGGTCGCAACGTCGGCCTTTAGCCCATCTGCTGTTGGAGATGTGGTTTTTGGATTTATATGTCTTACCATCTATGCAGTACTCCTTCATGCAGGATTTTTGCAAGTACTCCTTGGAATTTTACTTATACTCCTTTCAACTATTATTTTCCTTGCTGGAGTTATCATTGTATATTCGACAAGTTTTTATTTTGTTGATGCACAGAGTGTTTCAACGGGTCTCTTTGAAGTTTTCTTCACGCCTGCACTCTTTCATGGAGGTGCCTTCCAAGGAGTTACTCGATTTGTGTACACATTTCTCATCCCTTCACTGCTCATTGGTGCGATACCGGTAGAAATTGTGCGTGACACGTCACTTACAGGAATATCCCTCATTTTACTTCTCACCATAGTCTGGTTTTCAATCGCAATTTTTGTATTCAATAAGGCTGTGCGTCGCTACGAGAGTTCCAATTTTATGACGTTTGGTAATTAATGTTAATATGCAAAATCTAGATGATGCTATAAACCTAATACAACACTCACAAAAAACTCTGTTTATTTTGTGTGGTCTTCCATATGCAGGGAAATCATTTATTGCAAAGGAATTGCAAACACATACTGATATCGCATGTGTGAGTATTGATAAAATTTTTCAAGAGCGTGGGTTTAATTGGAATGCAAACTTATTACCAAATGCAGAGGAATGGCAGGACATCTTTAATCAGTCATATATAGAAACTGGGGAAACTTTATCTGAAGGGAAAAATGTGCTGTATGACTCCACCAATCATACGTCAGCAAGTCGAGACGAACTTCGTAAGGTTTCCACATCTGTAGACGGAACGAGCTATGTGATTTATATTCAAGCTTCAATAGAGACTGTATTGAAGCGGTGGGAGGAAAATCAAAAGAACCCAACGCGTCCAGTGGTAAGCAAGGAACTCGTACAAACAACAATAGATATGTTTGAGGAGCCAACTGAAAGTGAAAATGTCATCGTAATCAATAATTTTTCTCATAATATCATCATGAATAACAACGGAAACACAATATATATTTTAAGACACGGTGAAACAATTAAGGATCCGAGCATACCCGCTATTGAGTGGAAATTGACGCCTGAGACAAGTGGTATTTTGGATGCAATGGCGGTGGAGGAGCGTTTCAAAAATATTACTGCCATCTACACATCCTCTGAGCACAAGGCTCAAAAAACTGCGGAGCCATTTGGTTTGCACCTTGGTCTTGATGTTATTACCAAAGACGGTCTCGAAGAAGTAAAGAGGGGAAGTACTTTTCTTACCGACGAAGAATTTCAACGACTAAAACGAGAAAATCTCGAGTTACGAGACTCAAACCTGGATGGAGGGGAGACTGCCAACCAAGCACTAAAGCGCTTTATTACTGCTGTCTCTGTGATTAATTCTGAACATCAAAATGCTGAGATATTGATTGTATCTCATGGCACGGTCCTCGCACTATTCTTTTCATATTTGAAAAATGATTTTGAGAATATATTTGAGTATTGGCAAAATATAGAATTCTGCGCACTCGGAATCGTAAAGGATGGCGTAGTATTCGAAGACATATCATCGACTTAGTAATAAAATAGTGAGGGGTCTAGCCATTAGGACTTTTGTGACATG
>JANLIJ010000022.1 GCA_024653575.1 Candidatus Kaiserbacteria bacterium | reverse complement strand
ACGACTTGAACAGAAGATAGATGATATGGGGGCTACAAAAGGAGGAGAAGCGCGATAGAGATTTAAAATCATCAAAAGCCCGAGGCATCCGTCTCGGGCTTTTGATATGACTACTTGCGTAATTTGTCCGCGCTCTAGGGTTTGAACCTAGGACCTTTCGAGTATCAGTCGAATGCTCTACCAACTGAGCTAAGCGCGGACAAATTAAACAAACAAAATATCCAAAAAGTGTACAGCCCCTGTAAGGGGTCAGGAGAATTCCTTACAGGAACTGTAAACCTTTCGCACACCAGTGCTCAAGGTCTTGCGATTGGGTCCCATCCCAATCTCACTCTACCAACCCTCAAGTCTCGTGAACATCGACTTGTCGCTTCGCGAACTGGAAAAATGCTATACGCATTTTTCAGCTCGCGCGGACTTTGGAAATCACAAGTCCTACGATACTATCAAAAACTATTCATTTGAGCAATCAAAATGAAAAAGACCGGTCACGATATGAATCGCGTCCGGCCTCGTGCCCTGAGTTGCTCAATGCCGGTTCAGGAAAATGTGGCGTGGCTCGGTGGCCACATACATCCGCCAGCCGTAGCTCAGTAACACGAATCCAGTCAGCACGTAGGCAACAACGTGCCAGAGTGGCGTCGTGTGTTCCGGCTCAGCAGAGCCGAGAATCAAAAGCCCGCCGAGAACCATCAGCACGTAGCTGATGATGCGGAAAAATTTTACAACCATGCTGTTCTCCTTATTGTAGTGAGCGTGGGACTCACTTTCTATTTATACTATAACACCATTATACCCAATGTCAATATGTATAAAACTGGCTCATTTTAGGGGTGTTTAGGGGTATGATTAGTACATTATGAACATACAAACTCTTCTCACCAATATCCTCACTTTTCTCAACGGCACCATTGTTCCCTTTCTTCTCGCTGTCGCAACGTTTATTTTCATTTGGAACGCAGTGCGATATTTTGTACTCGATGGAAGTAATGAAGAGAGTCAACAAAAGGCGCGGTCACTCGCATTCTGGGGGATAGGTGCATTCGTTATTATTGTGAGCCTTTGGGGTGTTGTGAACCTGATTGTGAATGGGTTGGGGTTTGCACGACCTATGGGAATTACACCCGACTATATAGATAGTAAAGACGGGTATGTATCGCCCGATGATTGGGGGCCTGGAGCAAATCTTTCGACAGGAAGCGATGCAGACTGTGCACGCACTGATACGTGTTTTGATCCATGATGTAAAAAAATAATAAAACCCCGACAGCAAAGCTGTCGGGGTTTTATTATCAGCAAAGTCATCAGCCCAGGTCACTAATTCACTTCGTTCATAAGTGCCTGTTGGCCTCACCTCACTCATCGCGCCATTATGAATAGGCGCGATATCGTTCCGGTCAGTGTTTGACGACGAAAAGTGCCCATGCACTTTTTCAAGCTTCAGCCCAACTCACTAATTCGTTTCACTCATAAGTGGTTGTTGGCCTCACCTCGCGGTTTT
>JANLIJ010000011.1 GCA_024653575.1 Candidatus Kaiserbacteria bacterium | reverse complement strand
ATACTCATTGTGTGTTATCGGAAGCTTCCCTAACTCTCGCTCAAGGAAGGTCTTGACGGTGGTGGCATCCGGAAACGCCCCCTTGTCTGTTCTGAACTTGAATACATGCTCGAGCGTGTTGTGTACCACCGTTCCGAACTGTGCGTTTTCAGGCTGAATCTCAGGTATACGGAGCACGTTGCGGTAGAAATAGTTCCACGGGTCACTGAGGTAATTATTGAGCGCAGTTGCGGAGAGTCCACGCGCTTCAAGTGTGCTCTTGAGGAATTCTGCATCGGTACTGAATGCGGGAAGCGGAGCCTGTATCACTCCGAGCGGATTAAATGATTCCTCATACACCACAGCGTCACATACCGTGATGTGTGATTTCCCGACCCCATCAAGGAGCCGTGTTCGCATGAGTGAACGCCCCTCAGAACTTGTCTCTGCATGACTCAGATAGAGCCCAACCTTCGCACGAGTAATCGCAACGTAGAGTAACTTTCGCTCATCATCGAGTGGGTCACCATCCACCTGAATGTGCTTTGTGATTGGAATAGCAAAATATTGTGTCCGTGCCCTCCCTCCCCACTTCTGGTCGGTGAGATGCGGTATGAATACATGGAGGAACTCAAGCCCCTTCGTTTTGTGTGCGGTCATTACCTGCACCGCACTTCTCTTTGTATGCACATAGGGTGCATTAAGTGCGATATTGTGCTCAATACAGGTGGTAAACATCGTCTCCACATCGCGGAGCGTCACCACCTTCCCGTGGCGCACCATCTCCTCCACCTCGTCGTATACGCGACGAATGACTCGTCCTCCCTCGTGGGGATCGCGCGCAATGGTGTAATCGAGGAAGCCACTTTCACGGAGCACGTATTCGAGCACGCGATGCGGTGCTTCACTATCCATACGCTTATGTGCCTCGCTGAGAATGGCGATGATACGCGCAATGTGAGATGCACCAGAGACGCTATGCTCAGTGAGCACGCTTTCGTCACTCACAATCTCCGCGAGCGACCGCGTGTATGACCTCATACCAAAAACCTTCACAAGGTCTACGGCAGAGAGTCCCACGTACCCACTATGAAGCACCTCAAAAAGCGCTCGTTCATCGTGCGGATTCACCACTGCTCGCACCAATGTTCGTATACTCGTGGTAAGCGGGTGAGTGAGAATGTCACTATCGGATGATGACTCTGTGGGTATG
>JANLIJ010000010.1 GCA_024653575.1 Candidatus Kaiserbacteria bacterium | reverse complement strand
CCATCATGACCGAGACATACACCATCACTCCTTCCACTACCCCAACCGTCACGACCGGAAGTGCCACATCAATTGCCCAGACCACCGTCACCTTGGGAGGAAACATCACCGCACTCGGTACGACAAATGTCACCGAGCGCGGTATTGTCTATGGCACCACCGCTTCCTATGGAGCAACAACGAGTACCACCTCAGCAAGCTTCAGCACCGGTGCATACACCGAAAACATCACCGGTCTCACCTGTGGTACCACCTATCACTTCTCCGCATATGCACTGAACTCTATCGGTACCGACTACGGAGCCGACGATACGTTCACGACCTCGGCGTGTGGGGCAATTGCAACAATCACTTCTAACTCATACACCGTGAGCGCTCTCGGTACTTCGAATGAGACAATCTCAAATGTGCCCTATGGTACATCAAAGGCAGTCTTTCTCTCGGCGCTCACCAGTGGTCAGTCTAGCCAAACTCGTAACAGCACAGCAGTCAATGACCCAGTCACCACAGGAGACGTACTCGTCGTAACTGCTGAGGACGGAACAACAATAGTGAACTATACACTGAGCGTACTTTCGCTCACGGCAGAACAGGTGGTGCCCGATGGGAGTGGTTTTGCGACGGTGAATTCAACAACGCCAGAAGTTGTCATCACCAACCTTGGGAGTACTGCATCAGTCACGGTGAGTAGCGGTACAAGTGATGCAACGATAAACCTCGGCTCATTTATCGCAAACGGGACAGGTACCATTCCCGCGATACAAGTGACTGCACAGAATGCATACAATATGAGTATAGAAATCCCCGCGTCGACTGTTGTTACCAGTGCAAGTACCACATGGAATGGAATACTTTCTGCTCCGACAGTCACTACCATTACACTTCCTACAGAGTCGGGAATAACGAAGACGCTGAGTACGGCGATTGACGTTGGGTTTGTGGGCGAGAGTCTCACCTTTAGCAAAGCAGTGCGACTCTTGATCCCGAACGAAGCAGGAAAGCGAGTTGGGTATAGTGTGACATCAACTTTCACAGAAATAACCGACACCTGTGCTTCCGATAGCCAAGTGACCGGCGACGCGCTCTCTGCGGGAGCTGAGTGCAAGATTGATGTTGGTTCTGACTTGGTAATTTGGACGAAGCACTTCACGACGTTCGCTACCTATTCGCAGACAACAACCTCTTCTTCGGGTGGGGGTGGAGGTGGTGGAGGCTCCTCATCGAGTCGAAGGACTACTACTACAGCAACGACCACGAGCGCAACAACCACGGCCACCTCTACTGCATCAACAAACACCCCTGAAATAGAACAGCTCCTCAACCTCCTTGCAGTACTCAAGGCGCAACTCCAAGCACTTCTTAATAAGACGACCGCATCATCTGCATCAGTATCGCTCACCCGTAATCTCGAGCTCGGCATGGAGGGGGAAGACGTACGTGCACTACAGGTATATCTCAATACTCATGGGTTTACGGTGGCACAGATCGGTGTTGGTTCACTGGGAAATGAGTCTACTCACTTTGGCCCAGGTACGAAATCAGCCGTCATTAAGTTCCAGAATGCACACGCATCAACACTCCTCACACCAATCAACCTCACCTCAGGAACGGGATATGTGGGGGAGAAGACACGTGCGCTTATAAGTGGTGTATCGTCTGCGATTGCTGTTGCATCAAAGCCTGTTGCACCACCTGTTACTGTACCAGTGACACCAGTTGTTGTACCAAAGACAGTGCCGACGATAGTGCAGAAGCCCGTGGCACCGGTTGTTCAGAAACCTGTTGTTGTATCACCACCTGCCGTACAAACCCTCAAGATAGGTATGGTGAGCGAGGATGTTCTTAAGCTCCAAATCTTCCTCAACAACAACGGCTTCCTCATTGCCTATAACGGCACCGGCTCTCTTGGCAATGAGACGACGAGCTTTGGTATCGCAACGGAAGCTGCGGTGATGCGCTACCAGAATGAATTTCTTGATGAGCTCGGACTTACTGAGGCGACGGGCATTGTGGATAGGGTGACGAGGGCACATATGGGATTTTAGGGCTGTGCGAAGCGCCCTCTTGCAGGCGTCTTTAGATATGATACATTTGGAAGTGGACAGTCCATCGTCCAAACCCTGCCACTATCGCCTGGAGGAAACAACGATGAAAAAGTTGCCGTTCACACACTCTGCCGGCATGCGCGACCGCCCCGCCTTCGAGATCGCTACCCCGCTGCCGCCGAACGCCATGGCCGACAAGGATCGCCTGGCCGCCAACCCCGCCCCCACCGCGCCGAAGCGCGAATAAGGGCCACTGCGCAACAAGGAGACCTCTCGATAGGCCTTCGTAACACCCGCCCCGGATGACCAATGGTCGTCGCGGGGCAAATTTTTTTTCATAAATAAGTTACCCACTCACTATAAATGGTCGACATCGTAAGTCGACCATTATGTCTGGTTTGGTATATTTGACACCGGCCATATTTTGAAGTCGATAGGCTTGCAAAAATATGGCCATTCTTGTACTATTGCCGTCACCGCACCGTGTCCTATTGTGGACGTGGCTGAGGGAGTTTTTGCTCTTTTTGACATGCAACTCGCGTGGCACCTAGAGGTAAGGCAGCGTTCTCGCGCCCTTTCCCCTGAGTACCCGTGAAGTGCTTCTTTCTTTTTATATTGAAAGGAGTCGCCGCGTGCGGAATTATTATCTAATAGTTAGTATTAAATACTATGGCAGATTTTGATCGTACAAAGCCGCACGTAAACGTTGGTACAATTGGTCACGTTGACCATGGAAAGACCACGCTTACCGCAGCGATTCTTACCGTACTCCATGCAAAAGGCAATGGATATGGAGCTTCAGTGAAGGGTGTCGATGATATCGACAAGGCTCCTGAGGAAAAGGCACGAGGTATTACTATTTCTCTCTCTCACTCTGAGTACGAGACTCCTTCTCGTCACTACGCGCACATCGATGCGCCTGGTCACGCAGACTACATCAAGAACATGATTACTGGTGCCGCACAGATGGACGGTGCTGTTCTCGTGGTTGCTGCAACAGATGGGGCTATGCCTCAGACACGTGAGCACGTTCTCCTTGCAAAGCAGGTGGGTGTGCCAAACATCATTGTATTCCTCAACAAGTGCGACATGGTCGACGATGAGGAGATGATTATGCTCGTTGAAGAGGAACTTCGTGAGCTTCTCACAAAGAACGGATACGACGGAGCAAATGCACCTATTATCAAGGGTTCTGGTCTCAAGGCTCTTGAGGATCCAAGTAGCGAGTGGGGAACCAAGGTTCTCGAACTCGTGGATGCGATGGATTCTTATTTCCCACTTCCAGTGCGTGAACTCGACAAGCCATTCCTTATGCCAATTGAGGACATCTTCTCAATTGAAGGACGTGGTACGGTAGTAACCGGTCGTGTAGAGCGCGGAAAGGTTAAGGTTGGAGAGGAAGTTCAGATTGTTGGTATCAAGGATACTGCACTCACTACGGTGACTGGAGTTGAAATGTTCAACAAGCAACTCGATCAAGCACAGGCTGGAGACAACGCAGGTATTCTCCTCCGTGGTACAAAGAAGGAAGATGTACACCGAGGTCAGGTACTCGCAGCGAAGGGTTCAGTTACTCCACACACAGAATTTGAAGCAGAAGTATACGTACTTTCAAAGGATGAGGGAGGACGACACACACCATTCTTCACTGGGTACAAGCCACAGTTCTATGTCCGTACAACAGACGTAACAGGAGATGTGACGCTTGCTGAGGGGGTAGAAATGGTTATGCCAGGAGACAACGCAAAGTTCAAGGTCAAGCTCGTTGCACCAGTTGCACTCGAGGAGAAGCAGAACTTCGCTATCCGTGAAGGAGGACGAACTGTTGGAGCGGGTGTGGTTACCAAGATTGTCGCCTAATAGCGTCTGATTATTTAGCAAAGAGTAGTACTATGACAACAAAATCAACAGCTGAACCAAAGAAAGCGAAGAAGGTGAGCGCTGATGGAGAAATCCAAAAGCTCCGGATTCGTGTTCGTGCGTATGAGCACAAGATTCTTGATGCTTCAGTGAAGCAAATCATCGATACCGCATTGCGTTTCGACGCAAAGGTCATCGGTCCGATTCCACTTCCAACTGAAATCAAGAAGTATACGGTGAACCGTTCGACATTCATCTACAAGGATGCGCGAGAACAGTTTGAAATGAGAATGCACAAGCGTGTCATTGATATCATGAATCCAGGTGCCAAGGTTATCGAGGCGCTCACAAATCTCTCATTGCCTTCAGGTGTGAGCATTGATGTGAAAATGATGTAAGAATTTGCAGAGCAAATTCTTTCAGCCTGCGCTCATTCGGAAATAAAAAGAGCTATCGCTACTTTTATTTCACTCATGTCGCTTGGCGGTAATTTCGAAAAATTGGGAGCTATCCTGATTTTGGAAAATCATCGGCACAGTTGTCATAAATCTACGCACACAAAACACAAAACCCGCGACCTATGGTCGCGGGTTTTGTGTCGTTTACCATATGTTCGACGTCCGACGTCGAACATATGGTTGATTCACACATATATTTGATTGTTATTGGAATCCACAGTACACTTTCGGTCATGATTTCATTCAATGAGGCAGAAATAATGTCTCCAGCGGGGAGCTTTGAGAGTCTTCGTTCTGCGATACAGGGCGGGTGTGACAGTATTTATTTTGGGGTCACACAATTAAATATGCGATCTCGCGCAGCAGACAACCTTACTCTTGATGACATTAAGAATGTGATGGACATTTGCCATGCTGAGAAAATAAAAGCGTATCTTGTGGTGAATACACTACTCTACGACCATGACACAAAGTTGATGAAAAAAATAGTCGACGCTGCGAAGGAGAACAGTGTTGATGCAATTATCGCATTTGATTTTGCGACAATACGTTACTGCAACGAGATAGAAATGCCGGTGCATGTGTCGGTACAGTTTTCTGTTTCAAACTATGATTCACTCAAGTTCTTTTCATCATTCACAAATCGTGTGGTGCTCGCCCGTGAATTGACGATGAATCAAATTAAAGCAATTGCGGAAAAAATTCGAGAAGAAAATCTTCAGGGGAATGAAGGACGACTCATGGAAATTGAAGCGTTTGTGCATGGGGCACTCTGTGTTGCACAATCGGGCAGATGTCTCATGAGTCTCTACACCGACAACTCATCTGCCAATCGCGGAGCCTGTCGCCAAAATTGTCGGCATCCATACAAAATCACCGATATGGAGACAGGGAAAGAACTGGTCGTCGACAACCAGTTTGTACTCAGCGCTGCTGACATTTGTATGATAGATAAAATCCCAGAACTCCTCTCTGCGGGTGTACAGGTATTTAAGATTGAGGGACGTGGGCGCGCACCTGAGTATGTTGAAATTGTCACTCGCGCGTACAAGCAGGCATTGCTCGATGTTGGCCGTGGTGCGTACACAAAAGAAAAGATTGAGGGGTATTTTGAGTCATTGAAGACCGTCTATAACCGCACCCTCTCGCATGGAAACTATTACCTCGGAGAAGAGCTTTCTGCGTATAGTGACACGGGCGGGTCGAAGGCAACAAAAGAAAAGGTCTCACTCGGTGTTGTGAGAAATTACTTTGTGAAAGCAGGCGTGGCTGAAATACTTCTTGATTCAGGAAGTGTCGCAGTGGGGGATGAGATTAAAATCATCGGTCAGACGACTGGTGTGTATACTGCTGTGATTGATGAGCTTCGCAACTTCGGTCAAGTGCCAGTAGAGCGTGCTGAGAAGGGGGAGATTATTACCATACTTGTAACAGAACGTGTACGACTTAATGACCGAGTGTACCTCTGGAAAGATAGATAAATATGGGAATCAAAAAGATCATCATGTGCCACAAGCGAAGTAGCTGTATTGGCTGTGGCTCGTGTGCTTTTCTTGCTCCAAAAAATTGGAAAATGAATGATGAGGATGGTAAGGCGGATCTCATTGGTGGAGTAGAGAAGGGCGACAATATCGTTGGGATAATAGACGAAGTTGACTTGGAGGCAAACAAGAAAGCATCAGAGGCTTGTCCAATGAACATTATAAAGTTGTAGGGTGCATCTCTTTGTTGACAATGGGAATTGTATTCGCTACGCTGTATACATGGAGCGACACACACAATTTACCTATTGGTCAGGATTCTTCTTCTTTATGAAGCGGGGTCTTGTGTGTGTATAGTTCCGACAGGAATCTAGAAACGGACAAGGCCCCACACGGGGCCTTTCTTGTTTGTAGGTGACATTTCTGAGTTTTTGAACAAAGGAGAGC
>JANLIJ010000163.1 GCA_024653575.1 Candidatus Kaiserbacteria bacterium | reverse complement strand
AGTCTGGGTCTGGGTCTAAGTCTTGGTCTGGGTGAAATAAATGGTACGCAGTAAACGACAGAAGATGTCTAGGTCTAGGTCTTGGGTAGGGTCTAAGTCGGGGTCTAGGTCTGGGTCTGGGTCTTGGTCTTGGTCTGGGTCTGGATCTAGGTCTGGGTCTTGGTCTTGGTCTGGGTCTGGATCTGGGACAAGGTCTTATTCTGGGACAAAATCAAAATCTAAATGAAATCAAACACAAATTGAGGTAAGATAGTATCATGTTGAAGTTTACGGATGGTATGTCGTTTGACACTCAGGGTTCCCTTCGGGTCTGTCGTCGATCTGATGGATTTTATGTGATTGGAAATGGAATGATGATTCCCGTTGATTCCCGTGAAGAGGGTCAGAAAATCATTGATGATGAAAACCAACCAAAACCTATGGTAGAATAAGATCATGATGGATGAAGAAACGTTCGTTTTGTGTTCCCTAGCTTAAAGGTATTATGATCAGTAAACGAAGAAAGCTATATGGATCTAAGTCTGGGTCTGGGTCTGGGTCTTGGGTAGGGTCTAAGTCTGGGTCTTGGTCTTGGTCTGGGTCTTGGTCTGGGTCTGGATCTAGGTCTTGGTCTAAGTCTGGGTCTTGGTCTGGGTCTGGGTCTAAGTCTGGGTCTGGGTCTTGGTCTTGGTGAAATAAATGGTACGCAGTACAGTAATTCTGTAGAAATCGCGCGAAATATGGCACAGGATTTTTCCAATGGACTTCGCGCCGGCGACGGTTACTTCGTCGCTCGTCTCCATAAGTGAAATTCCGCCTTGAAAAATGGTAAGATCTAGATCATGGTAGACAGGAATACAACGGGAACGATGATGCTCACCACCTACGCGGCGGTGACTCTTTTTGAATGTGAAATCAAGGGACAAATGTCCGATGGGAATTGGGAAAATGCAACGCCGCACGATCACTGGAAGTTTTGGTGTTCGTTGGACACTGTTCTAGGCGCTCAGAACCGAATCGATATTGCACCTGGCTACAGTATCTTTGATTGTAAAAGGGTGAGTTACGGATTGACGAGGCTTATTAAGTTCATCGGCGCCCGTATGATTGCACAAGGACGTCTAGCAACTGCACTTAACCGTCGCCTCTCGTGTCATGAGGGTTGGGCTTGTGCAAACATGCCCGCCGATCTCGTGTCTTGGCGTCAGCAGACCGTAAACAATGAGAAGTCAGCAATGACAATCACTGATGAAATGGCGTTGGCGTATTACTCCACCGTCTACCTTGAAAAGGATCTGAAGGAAGATCTTAAGCATATTTCATGTGCAATCAAGAGTGTGAAATTGCGTCATCCCTACTTTTCGGACCACTAATAATGTTGACCCAGCACGTTGACCCAAGCGTGCTCGCGAGGGTGTAAATTCATTCATGATGTGGTAATATTGGATCATGAAAAATAAAAACAAAAAGAAGACTCGTTTCACGAATCCCATCGCGGTTGCCATGCGCAAGCGCTTTCCGAGGTCGACTTCGATGCAACACCGCGCCAACCGTCGAGCCAAGGATGCTCGGAATCATTGGTCGAACGATCAGTAAATCTTGGTGCAAACTAACGTCAATCGTGGTAGAATAGATCCATAATGAAGAATCCAACCGGTCATAAGTCTAGTCCAGTTCCTTCGAAAATAGACATTCTGATTGCAGTTCAACGAGCAGTGTGTTTGTACGAAGATCCTGGTTGGGAACAGCTGGCGGACAGTTTTGAAATCAGAGATGAGCAGCTCGTCATGTGTTTCCAAAACCCAGACTTTAATCCTGATGACGATGAATCTGAATACTTTTCAGAGATCGTCTTGGGTTTCACTAAGTAACTGATCAGCAAAAACGGTGATTGAAAATGGGAATTGATTACGAAAGTGGCGCTCAACTTGGTTTCAAGTTTTCAGCCGAGGAGCTCAGTGGCAAATTTAGAGACGATTCTGGGGATCTTGTCTTCGGCTGCGAGATATATACGTCTGTTGAGGATCTCGTCGAAGCTATTTCAGCTGATGTTGGCGCCACTTATTTTGTATGTGGAAGCTATTATGATGATGATGAGTGTGAATTCGAATTCATCATCGGTCCAGTGATGCCTGCTAAAAAGAACGGTGGCGGGTATACACTCAAAAGTCTGGTCAGTTGCAAGGCAGCTTGTACAAAAATCAAATCAAAACTGAAGAAGCTGGGCTTGAAAACTGGTGGAGGCCCGCTCCTTCATGTCACCTGGTTGATCTGTTGAGCGTGTGTAAATTGGTCTAAAACCTGGTAGAATAAGATCATGAAGAAATCAAACAAGCGGACCTTCCTCACCGTCAAGTGTAACACCTTGAAGCCCACCCAGAGTCACCGCCCGGCGATTTGGGAGTGTATTCTTGGTACCGTGTATGCCATGAGCCCCAGGGGCGAGTGTCGTTACTTCGACTATGACTATGCCAGTGCAATCTCTTTTGCCGGCGTCGATGTGACAAACGCCACGGGTGACAACCGTTTTCACAAGGTTGTCGAGCGATTCAGCTACGTCAAGACGGGCTACACCGATGCAAATCCCAAGCTTGGGAAACGTGTTCTCTGGACTCGCAAAACGGTGTAATCGACGTCGAATAGTGGTATTATCTAGATCACAATGGACAACAAAATGCTTAATCGGTTGATGAACGCGGCTCAGGACGGTGATCGGGTGATTTTCACTCCGGTGGGTGCAGAGAAGTCGAAGATTCTCTGGGCTGGAATGGGTAATCGCTCGGGATTGCACTCCTTCGCCTCGGTTCTGTTGCTCGAGAAGTTTGACGTTGGAAAGGATCTTTTCACTAAGAAATTGCATGCCCTAGGTGCAGGTACGGTCACTATTCTGGTGTTTCAGAATATCACCCGTGACCGAGGCAAGTGGGTTCCTCGGGTGAAATTCGACAGTGCAACGGGTGCGCTGACGATGTTGGATTACGACACCCGGTAGTGTAAATTAGCTCAATCTTGTGGTAAGATCTAGATCATGAACAAAGTAAATCAGATCATTGATTACATTGTCAAGGTGTCTCCTAATGGTGCCCAGCATTGGTACCTCAACGGAAACCTCCACAGGGAAGATGGCCCTGCTGTTATGCGGCCCGACGGGACCCAGCAATGGTACCGTAACGGGAAGCTTCACAGGGAAGACGGCCCTGCTGTTGTGCGGCCCAACGGTTCCCAGTATTGGTACCTCAATGGAAACCTCCACAGGGAAGATGGCCCGGCCATTGTGCTGTCCGACGGGACCCAGCATTGGTGCCTCAACGGAAACCTCCACAGGGAAGATGGCCCGGCCATTGTGCTGTCCAACGGGACCCAGTATTGGTACCTTAACAGAAAGTCTTTCTCAGAGGCAGA
Organism: Candidatus Kaiserbacteria bacterium; assembly: GCA_024653575.1. GTDB lineage: Bacteria > Patescibacteriota > Minisyncoccia > Phycocordibacterales > UBA918 > Damh-18. Next base: position 4,051 of record JANLIJ010000163.1, on the reverse strand, counting down.
GCACAAAGCACAGACACAACCGAAGAAGCTGTCTCCTTGTGCTGGGCAGACGGTGACAATCGATGGCGTAGATTATGTGCTCACTCCGAAGGAGTGAGCTCTGTGCAAATCGGTGTTTGCTGGGTCAAATATTTTGCGTTGACCCAGCGGGCGTTGACACGCTCGCGAGAGTGAATTTACCACTTCGATATGGTAAGATTGGATCATGAATAGAGAGATCATGAATAGAGATAAGGCTGTTGTGTTCGGGTTGGTGCAAACGGCATTGTGTCTGGACAAAAAATCCAAACCATTTATTCAAATTCAACACGTTGTCCAACGTGAACACCCAGTCGTTGATCACTATGACCACGTTCGAGACCTTACGGAATTTAACGTTCGTGATTTTCCAACCTCTCTTGTCAAGGAATTGTTTCACTGGATGAATGCACAAAAGAAGTACCGTAGCGAGAACGATTGTTTTGTGATTCAAGTTCATTATGAAAACGGTCATCGTTATGGATCAGACATGGGAATTGATATGATCATGTCTGCAAAAGTGTACTCCTCCTAAAAACCTGGTAGAATAAGATCATGAAGTTGAACAAAGTATACTGTAAGAATGACACCCTCATTGTGTGTTTCAAGGGTGTTCATTACGTCAGTCCTAAGGACACAAAGGTGAAAGTCACTCAGCGGGTCACCGTTATCGTCGGTGAGGACCCTGATACTGTTCTCGTCAGCGGCGCAGAGATCTGGACTTCGATGGGATCTTATCTCGGCGCGAAGGCCGACAAGGTGAAAAAGACCAAGAAGGTTGCAGTGCCCCGTGAGAAAACACCCAAGCCGGAGAAGAACAGTCCGACAATGACTTCTGGGGACACTGAGAGCGTTCTTCAACGCATCCATGCAGTAGCACCTAATCAGCTCGCCGAGGGAATCATGAAGGCCTGCTGGAACAACTGGACCAATGGATGTGCAAATCTGCAGCTCTTCCAGGGTCTGACGTATACTGATGCAAACGACACCAAGGCCGTCAGGGACCTGGGCGTTCAGCTGATGTCGGAGTTCGGAAACAAGGAAAACGCATAACTGGTGCAAAACCATCGCTTTAGATGGTATTATTAGATCATCAAGTCAGGAAGGAAAGCCTTCCAAAAGAAAACAAGGAAAAAGGGAAAACACAATGAATACCGATACCGTCACCTCTCGCAAGCCCCGTCGCGTCTACCCCTACAAGGGTGCAAACCTGATCTGCTTCGGTGGTCAGCGTTACAAGAGCCCCGAGGACAGTGCAATCTCGGCTGAATACCCGGTCACGAAGGTCGAGGCCAACGAGAGTGGGTCCTTGGAGATCCAGGTCACTCAGCGTCTGCCGAAGCGCAAGGGTGTGACTGAGACCTGGACCATTCTGGGTGACTAGTAGTCACAACTGACTTACACTTAACTTAACTTTTTATTAAAAATGCAATCGGTCGGGTACTCTGAAAAGTATTCGGCCGATTGTTCGTTGATGCAAATTTTGATATAAACCTTGGTTCTGTATGATATAATTAAATCATAATGAATAAAGAAATGAAAGCCCGTGTCGCCCGTGCAATTTGCTTCACCTTTGAGGAGATTGCACCCGATCTTGAAGCAGCATTGTCAGAAGGTGAACGTCTCGATCTTGAAACCGCAGTTGAGAGCACGCTTAGTGCATATCGCGTCAAGGCTTTCGGAGAAGACGATGAAGCAGCTGATGCACTTTATGAATTGGATTCCTGGGAGGATATGTACGACTTGGCTCGTGAGGCACTGAAATCTCACTTCTACTTCTAATTCGGTGCAAATCAACGCCAGTTGTGGTAGAATTGGATCATGAAGTCAAGCAAACAGCGCGATACAGAAGAATTCTTCGAGAGGCGAAGTGTTATTCGCAAGGAAAAGAAGAAGAAGGTGAACAACCCTCTTACCAACACTGAGTTGGCTTGTGTTGCATTGTTTATTTTTCAGCGCCAGGGTATGCAATACGTTCGCAGCCACCTGGTGCGAAAGTTCATGTATTTGCAAAAATTTGGTGACATGAACGAATGGGGCTCGAGCTGGTACACGGATTACTTTCGTAGGCAGTCTCTTTACCTTGAAGGATTCGCCAACGTTGATGAACTTTACACTTACATGCCTGTGTATGATCAGCCGGGCGGTGTGTTCACTGCATGGAAATTGTTGGATGCGGGCCGTGATATTGCCAAGGATGCAATTCATAAACTTGCCCGGGCGAACAACTGTAATATCAACCACAGCACTTCGTTTACCACGCTAAGCAAGTTCAAGCAAGAACAAGATTAGTCACTCTCAATTTTGCATAGTAACTATCTATTTTAAGGAGAATGTGATGGCTCATCTGTACGATCATACATGTTATTGTGAAAATTGTTGCGCTCACGAGAATACCGTGACCCTGCGAGCACAAAACGAGACGTTCGTTGAGCGAGTCACTTATCGCCAGCGTCAGGAGCGTGCGTCCTTGCGAGGACTTGTTGCATCACAAACACAACATGAGATTGATGTTCCCGTGAGCCTCACCGTGACGCCCGAAACCCAATGATGGGGTATCCATCCTAACGCACGTGGGTCTCACGGTGCCTCCCACAAGACCCAAAATAAAAAGATCGAGATTGTGCAAAACCAATCCTAAGTGGGGTAAGATCTAGGTATCATGGAAGACTACGATAACGAGTGCCCTTATTGTGGCTTTGATCCTTGCGATTGTGACCGTCAGTATGATGAGTACCGCGATCGTGAGTTGTTTGACGAGCCTGATCGTGATGATTACGATCTAGATTAGTGTCAAACCACAACAAGTGTGGTAAGATCTGATCAACAAGTAAGGAAACTCAAGTGATCAACAACCTCAGGCGTCGAGCAGTTCTCAAGCGTGGACGTTATGTGTTCACTTGTATTATCTGTAAGTGTCAAGATTACGAAACTGAGCTTGACGATCTTGAGCGAACGCATTGTCTTGGGTGTGAACTCATGTTTTGGGACTCATATCACATGGTTGAAAATGATAACGCCAGTGCAAAATGTGCGTAGAGTGTGGTATGATCGGATCATGAAGTCAATCAACAATCATCGTCGTCCAACTATCAATGCTAAGCGGTTGACCTGGGTTAAGGAAAATGGCGCAATCGATGCGTCTGATCTTCCCGGTGACTTTTTTGGATTTGGCACGTTTTTTCACAATCGTAACTTCGAATTTGATGTGCAATCCCCTCGAACAGGTCGAATTGTGCGGTTCCGTTATGCCGGGGCAAATCATCAAAATGATGATTTGCAGTTTGTCATCTTCCATGATACCGCTGGTCTTGGATTGAGTATTATCATTGTCAATGATTGATGATGCAAACTGTGCTTTTGCGTGATAGAATAAGATCATGAAAGACGTCAACAAAGACTTTGAAATTCCGTGTGGTCTTTCTCGTAAAGGCCGTCAAGCAGCAATAATGATTCGTGAGCGGGTTCTCGAGAAGATGAAAGATACCACTGGCGGAGGTGGTCGAGCGTTTTACACACCTCAGGAGTGGCGCGACCGTGGTGAGGATTATGGGTGTGAAAGTCTGTTGATTGTCTGCCATGAGGGCGGATCGATGGCCGGCTTTTTCAACTATGATTATCAGGAGTATGACAAAATCGAGGGCATGAGCGAAATGCTGCTTAAGTACGGCGTATACGCCGAGCAGTGCACTGGTTGGTACACTGCAATCTATCCCATCTGTTAAACTCATGAACACGCAGGCATGAGTGTAATGATGTACTTCTTGTGGTAGAATCTAGATCATGAACAAGGCAAATCAGACCATTGAGTACGTTGTCACGGTGTTCCCCGACGGGACCCAGTATTGGTACCTTAACGGAAGGCGTCACAGGGAAGATGGCCCTGCTATTGTGCGGCCCGACGGTTCCCAGTATTGGTACCTCAATGGAAAGTTCCACCGTGAAGACGGCCCGGCCATTGAGTGGTCCGACGGTTCCCAGCATTGGTACCTCAATGGAAAGCTCCACCGTGAAGACGGCCCGGCCATTGTCT
>JANLIJ010000160.1 GCA_024653575.1 Candidatus Kaiserbacteria bacterium | reverse complement strand
CAGAGGCCAGCCATTAGATAGATTTGCTTCACATATTCTTCGATTCAAAGCGGGAACAGATGTTGTACTTTTGAACTCTCTGATTGGAATCATAATTGAAGAAGGTTTAATAGATCGGTCATTTATAGATGAACACGTAGACGGCTTTGAAGAAATTAAGAGTCGATGCAAAGATTTTCCTCCTTCGATGGCGGCAGATATTTGCGGTGTTGATATTGAATTATTGCGTACTATTGCTAGGGAATACGCCACAGCCAAAGCTGCGATGACAATTTGGGGAATGGGAATGACGCAACACACCCATGGTACAAATAATATTCGAAGCCTCATTTCACTAGCCTTAATTTGTGGTCACGTTGGTCGTCCCGGTACAGGCTTATACCCAATTCGTGGGCATAACAATGCACAGGGGGCACCTGATTCTGGAATCCTCCCGCACTACCTGCCTGACTATCAACCTGTTTCATCCCCTGATGTGCGTAAGAAATTTGAGGCTGCTTGGGGGAAGTCAATTCCAGAGAAACCAGGTCTCACCATGATTGAGGTAATGAAAGAGATCGAAAATGGGAACATCTTTGGTCTGTATGCCCAAGGGGCTAATCCTGCATTGTGCATGCCTGGTCTCGAAAAAGTACGAAATGCACTTGCCAGCCTAAAACACTTGGTCGTTCAAGACATCTTCATAACCGACACTGCAAAATATGCCGATGTCATACTCCCAGCCGCAGCTTTGCTTGAGAAGGATGGTACTCTAACCAATATTGATCGCCGTATTCAGATTACTCATGCTGCAATGTCATCTCCTGGTGACGCTCGACCTGATTGGTGGATCATCCAAGAAATCGCTAATCGGTGCGGTATGAATTGGTCCTATAGTTGCCCAGAAGATGTGTTCGAGGAAATGAGACATCTCATGCCTTCAATAACTGGGATTAGCTGGAGCCGTCTTGAGAGGGAGAAGTCAATACAATACCCTTGTAAAGACTCAAATCACATTGGCACACCTTTCCTTTTCGAGAATGGATTTAACACCTCAAATCGACG
>JANLIJ010000210.1 GCA_024653575.1 Candidatus Kaiserbacteria bacterium | reverse complement strand
TCTGAAGGTCTTGCGGTCGTAGCACGAAGTCTTCGTACCTCAGACTTCTAACACTACGACCTCACCCTCCATTTCTGCAAGGTCTTTTTTCTTAATCGTGAGCTTATCAATCGCTTTTACAACATCACCCCCTTCTTCCTTAAAAAATGCTTTGAGTGCAGTGTCGGTATAGTGCATAGGAATGATACAGCGAGCTTCAAGTTTCGTGCCAAGCTTACTCGCCTCAGGCACATCGAGCACGTCCCCTCCCCCTATTGGCAAGAAAAGAATATCGATATCATCGAGCTCTCCAAGAATTTGTGGATCAATAACGGCATTACTAAGTGCACCGAGAAAGACGATGTTAATTCCTTCAAGCGTCACTTGGTAGATAGTATTGAATCGAGGAACATTCTCATACACCGTCTCTGTGCCGTACCCACGCACCGTCACCTCACCCACTTCGTATTCGCCAGGGCCATCAATGACGAACGGGACTTTCGCACCGAAAGACATTTCCTCTGCTCCATTAAAATCAGGATGATTGAGTGAGACAAAAGCGACATCTGCGCCAAACTTAACGCTCGGGAGTTTTGATTTCTTTGAAATAGGGTCGAATACCAACGTCGTATTCCCAAACGACACCTTAAAGCATTGCCCTCCGTGATGTGTGATAATCATAGTGACACTATAGTACTAGGAAACGGCCGGTTCGCAAAGCAAATGTATTAGTCCACCTCATGGTCGACTTACGATGTCGACCATCTAACATGGCTGTTATTCTTTAATTAAATCAGAAAGTTTCTTTGCAATTTCCTGTTTGAGATAAAAAGGGTCTTTATTAAATCTGTCGTCGTCTGAGTATTTATTAAGCACCTCTTCTATAGCCAGAATATGCTGACTTGATCCAAATGTTTCATCAGTACCAAACGCAGCATCCCGCCATGATCCACATCCAAGAAATGCTTCAGCAACATCTTTGTACCCAATACTTTTTTGTAATGTAAAATAGGCGTAACTTAAAGAGTGACCTGCAATATTATAGACTAATCGCCTTTTCTTAATTTCGCTCGGATCCTTTACATAATCGGAATACGCTTCTCTTAATTTTTGAAGCATGCGGGTTATCTGCATTAAATGTATTTCTTCAATTAAATCCTGTGGTAAATTATTTCGTTCTGCATAATTAGTAATATCCCACGATTCAAAAAAATAATTGGCTCTTTTTTCATCCGTAGCGGGTATTACAAGTTCCTCTTCAATTCGTTTCTTTATTTCCCCACTGACTTGCTCTTGTGCTTCTTGATAACTACCAGCCTTCTCAGACTTTAATTTGGATTCCATCTTACTTGCCTCCTCCATTGCTTGTTCTAAGCTATATCTATTTAAATTTTCTTCGTTCATGATTTTATGATACCACACTGATTTACAGAATATTCCCACTCACCAATGTGACCCTTGGTAGACGAAACGGCGTTTTTATAGTACACTCGCCTCACTTCGAAAGAAGATTATTAGTTCTAACGGCATGAGGGTAATCCCATTTTCGAGCATACGGCTACGAGATACGGTTTAAGTGGACACCCATCGCCGATATAAAAACACAATGTCAGAAGAAAAAACTTCGGTCCTCGACCGAATCGCTTCTGCTGTCCGTGGTACTGTCTCACCCACTGTTGATGTGGAGGAGCAGGACGAAAAGGCGGTTGCAGCGGAGGAGGCTCGTAGCAAGAGCCCAATGAACAAGCTCATAGAAGGAAGCCCGGTTCCACCAAAGAACGGGGACCTTATTGAGGGTAAGGTATCAGCAGTCGGACGCGCACGTGTCTTCGTTGAACTCGTACCATTCGGTACCGGTATCATCTACGGACGTGAGTACATGAATGCTCGCGATATCCTTCGCAAGGTATCAGTCGGCGACACTATCGCTGCAAAGGTTGTTGACCCAGGAAACGAGGATGGCTACATCGAACTTTCTCTCAAGGAAGCTCGTCAGGCACTCATCTGGAGCGATGCTGAAGACGCAGTGAAGAAGCAGACGATTATGTCACTTCCAGTAAAGGAGGCGAACAAGGGTGGTCTTATCATCGAGTGGCAAGGTATCCAAGGATTCCTTCCTGCCTCACAGCTCTCCGCAGAACACTATCCACGTGTTGAGGACGGCGACAAGGATAAGATTCTCACTGCGCTCGGAGACCTCATTGGTAAGTCACTCAGTGTCATCATGATTACTGCCGACCAAAAGGAAGGCAAGCTCATCTTCTCTGAGAAGGGACCACAAGAGAAGGGTGAGAAGGAGCAGAAAGTGAGCCGATACAACGTTGGTGACGTACTCGCGGGAACGATCACCGGTGCCGTCGACTTCGGAGTCTTCGTCAAACTCGAGGAGGGACTCGAGGGACTCGTCCACATCTCAGAACTCGATTGGGGACTCGTCGAAGATACTCGTTCACTCTACAAAGTTGGTGAGCCAGTGAAGGTAAAGGTCATCGAAGTGAAGGATGACAAGATTTCACTCTCAATCAAGCAACTCAAGGAAAACCCATGGGTCAGTGCTTCAAAGAAGTACCATAAGGACCAAGTCGTACAGGGTGTTATCATCAAGTACAACAAGCATGGTGCCCTCGCTTCTATTGAGGAAGGTGTCGCTGGACTCGTACACATCTCAGAATTTGCTACCGAAGACGAACTTCGAAAGGCACTTTCCCTCGGATCGTCATACCAGTTCACAATTACCCTCTTTGAACCAAAGGAGCAACGAATGACGCTTTCTTTTAAGAAGAAGGAATAAGAATAGTACGTAGTGGCTTAGTACTTGGTACTTAACACGAAAAACCGCCCAGATGGGCGGTTTTTCGTGTTTGACAACATGTGTTAATATGTAGTATAGTATTAAAAGCTACATTTGTTCCCAACCTCTTAAGGAGCCTCAACATGTCACTGTTGAATAGTTTTATTTTTCTGGCGAGTGTGTTGTTCATCATCGCTTTCTTGGGTCACCTGACCTACAGGTCAATGGGAAAAACCGATCTGAAGGGCCCACCCGCAGCATCCCCTGTCTGGCTCATGGTGGCGCTTGCGGTGTGGATAATCGCAATGGGTTCGACAATCATGGACCGAACCCTTGTGCTCTTGATCATCGGTGGCCCGATTGCATTTGTCTTCGGGTTCACCTTTCAGGTAGCCAGGCAAACCATCAAGAAGCACTTCACGTGAAGTGTCCGTGTTCCACCCCCATCAAACGACCCGACTCACAATCGGGCGTTTTCTTTTTTGTGTACCGTCTATTTAAATATGCTACGATGATAACAGCCTCTTAAATCGCGGATGAACATCCTTGAAATCTTCAGGGCACCGGATGGTTTGTGGCGGAAGAATCAAAGTGGGCGTTGCTTTTCTTGCAACGCCCATTTGTCTTTTAATTTCTACCGCCCATCTGGGCGATTTTCCTTGCACTTGCGTAAGTTTGCTATATTTTGTATATTTAGTTTCTCGCACTGGAAGTAGGTCATGTGACCGAACAACGAGGCGCCGATACGCGCCTACAGTGAGTCAGCGACTCAGGAGATCCAGTGGTACACAAGAACGGCTTAGGAATTCTCCTCGGCCGTTTTTTATATTTCCCTATTCAATATTTTCTATCCCCTCTATACACACGTTCTAAGTACCAAGTACTAAGCACTATGTACTACTTCTGATTCCCTTCCTGCATTGCATATGCAACACCTTCTTTCAGAATATGCGTGAGCGCAATATCAACTTTCTCGACAATATCGGGGAACATTTTCTCTTCACTCTTTGAAAACGAGGCGAGGACAAAGTCTGCGAGCCCGTCACCTCGTGGGCGCTTTATTCCACCGAAGAACCCCTTCCGTGCGACACCAATGCGAATACGAATAAATTTCTGTGTCTTTAGTGTTTCAATAATCGACTTCACCCCATTGTGCCCCCCTGCCCCACGGTCGTAGGAAATTTTAATCTCACCAAATGGAATATCAACATCATCATGCGCGACAATGAGTGATTCTTGAGCATTGTGTTCTCGCACAAATTTAGAAACTGATGCACCAGAATTATTCATGAATGTCGTGGGGAGCAAAATTGCAATATCAGTGCCATGAAGGATACCCTCAGAAAGTTGCCCTGCATATTTTGCAGACTTTGAGAGTGACGGCAGTGAGTATTGCTCGATAATCCCACGAAGAATAATCCAACCAATATTGTGGCGACTCTTTTCGTATTCTTCACCCGGATTCCCGAGCCCTACAATAGCAAACATAGGAATATTCTATCCTACTTTATCTATTTTTTCTCATTAAAAAATGATTATTGATTCAGCAGAATGCCTCAAACTTGTGCTCAATCATATTCACGATTATAATAGTGACGAATTATTATTGTATGGAGCATTTCCCAGAGTCACAGAAGCCTATTTCTCCTACTCAAGATACTCCCGTGCAAGACGCTCCAAGCGATACCGAACACAAGGAGAGCATGCTCGGTGAAATCATTCGTTTTTCCCTCATTGCCCTCCTCATCGTTCTGCCGATTCGTGTTTTTATTGCTCAGCCATTCATCGTGTCGGGCGCATCAATGGAAACAACATTTTCAACCGGACAATACCTCATTGTTGACCAGATTACCTACCATTTTGAAGAACCAAAACGAGGAGATGTCATCATTTTTAGATACCCGAAGGATCCTTCGAAGTTTTTCATCAAGCGCGTTATTGGCATTCCAGGTGACACCATAAGTATTTCTGGAAATGATGTCACTATCATCAACGAAACACATCCTGATGGTATACATCTCGAGGAGGAAGCCTATGTCCGCAGCATGCGACCAAGCGCGACAATTACCGAAAACCTCGGCGAAGGTGAGTATTTCGTTATGGGCGACAACCGCGATGCAAGTTCTGATTCACGAGCATGGGGAGTCCTCCAGCGCGAAAATGTGGTTGGTAGGGCCTTCCTACGCCTCTTCCCATTTTCGAAGATAGGAGCGTTTCCGGGAGCTCATGACATTGCGACCGAGATGACATTATAAGTATCACGCATACAAATCCACTATGACACAAAATGTATCAGCTCAAGATTTTATAAAGTCAGCAACACACACCGCACACCATTTTGGATTTTCACCACTCGAGAAGCTCAAGGAACACCCCGACTGCAAAAACTGCGAGACCAAGGTTCAGCATAAGGCGTCCGCACAGGACCGAAAGACCGATTCTCTCCACGGAATACTCACCTCGGGTATGTGCTCATATTTTGATGCAAAACTGAACGGCATTGAAGGACCGTCACTTTTCTATACCACCGAACAAGTCCCCCGCACCGGCGACATTGCAGTTGCGTTCCACGTCATGAATGTGAAGAAGAGCATTGCCGAGGCACTCCTCATACAGACCGTGCGATCCTTCCTCAACGACCTTGGCTACGAACGGCACTCAGTACGCATCAATTCTATTGGAGACCAAGACTCAACCGTCCGGTACCTTCGTGATCTCACAAACTATCTCCGAAAGCGACTCGATGAGATGCCTCCACAAGCACGCGAGCTCATGAAGGAACATCCAATGTTTGCACTCATGCACCTCATTGAGAAAAATCACGAACTTGCACACAAGAGTCCGAGTCCACTCGAATACCTTACCGACGTGAGTCGAAAACACTTCCGTGAAATCGTCGAGTACCTCGACATGAGCGAGACTCCGTTTGAAATCGATCCAAAGCTTGTCGGGCACCATGATTGTTATTCCGATGCACTCTTTGCCTTTGATATCCTCGATGATGCGGGTGAAAAGATGGAACAGAGCCCATTCTATATTCGTGGTGGCAGATACAGTACTTTTGTCTCAAAAATGACGAAGACGAAGACACCCGCAGTCGGTGCGGTGGTTATCTTCAAGGACAAGAAGGCACCTGCACACATCCCTGCGTCACGTCTTAAGTATTCACCCGACATCTACTTGGTACAGCTTGGTTTCGGACCAAAGGTGCGAAGCTTGCTTCTCATCGATGAATTGCGCCGTGCAGGAGTC
>JANLIJ010000199.1 GCA_024653575.1 Candidatus Kaiserbacteria bacterium | reverse complement strand
ATGGCAATCGAGCGAGTCGCGTACGGAGTTATGGAACGCTCAGCGGTGAATGAACCAATCCATACCGGTATTAAGGCAATCGACGCTATGATTCCAATTGGCCGTGGACAACGTGAGCTCATCATCGGTGACCGTGCAACAGGAAAGACGACCGTTGCCATCGATACCATCATCAATCAAAAATTTGAACCAAAAGAGAAGCGTCCAATTTGTATATATGTAGCCATCGGGCAGAAGGAATCAAAGACTGCGCGCATCATGCAGACTCTCAAGGAAAATGACGCGCTTGATTACACCGTCATCGTCTCTACATCAGCTGCAGACCCAGCACCGCTTCAGTTCCTCGCACCATTTGCCGGAGCTGCGATTGGCGAGTTCTTCATGGAGAAGGGGCAGGATGCACTCATTGTCTATGATGACCTCTCAAAACATGCAGTCGCCTACCGTCAGATGTCACTCCTTCTAAGACGCCCACCAGGACGTGAGGCGTACCCAGGAGACATTTTCTACCTTCACTCCCGACTTCTAGAGCGATCAGCAAAGCTTTCAGCGGAGCTCGGTGGAGGCTCACTCACTGCACTTCCAATTATCGAAACACAGGAAGGAGACGTGTCTGCGTACATTCCAACAAACGTGATCTCAATCACTGACGGTCAGATATTTCTTGAGACAGACCTCTTCAACAAGGGCATCCGACCAGCACTCAACGTCGGTATTTCTGTATCACGCGTGGGAAGTTCTGCACAGACCAAGGCTATGAAGAAGGTGTCAGGAAAGATTCGTCTTGAACTTGCACAGTTCCGTGAACTTGAGGCCTTCATGCAGTTTGCGGGAGACCTCGATGAGGATACGAAGAGACGTATTGAGAGCGGACGACGATACACGGAGCTCTTGAAACAGGATCAACACCACACACTTCCATTCCATGTTCAAGTTGTCTCTATCTTTGCTGCAAACGCAGGAATCCTTGAGGGAGCACCTGTCACGAATGTTCGCACCATTGAGAGCGAGTTCATCGGCATGATTGAACGTGAGAAGCCAGAAGTTCTTGAATCAATCAAAAATGAGCGTGCGCTCAGCGATGAGGTCTCTGCAATGCTCATGACACTCATTGAGGAATTTAAGAAGTCATACGCACACCTCTACCAATAAATAACCCATGGCTCTCAAGCATATTAAAAACAAAATAAAGTCGACACAGCGCACGAGTAAGGTGACTCGTGCTATGGAGGCAGTGTCTGCGGTGAAGATGCGAAAGAGCCAAGAGCGTGCGCTCAAAGGACGATCCTTTGCAGAGGCATCACTTCGCATTCTTGAGAACATTTCACACAGCCTCGACGTGCAGAACCATTCCTTTTTGAAGGGCGACAATGGCTCACATGATCTTCTTGTTGTTATTACTGCAGATAAAGGCCTCGCAGGAAGCCTCAATAGTGCAGTTCTCAAGGAAGCGACTGCATACCTTGCAGGTCGTAATAAGGAGCAGGTTGAAATTATTTGTTTTGGTAAAAAGGCATACGAGTTCTTCCTTCGCCGAGGATATGTGATTCCAAAGCACTACGTCAATGTGAGCGACGATGTGAACATTACGAGTATGGAGGAGGTTGTCACATTCCTTACAAACGATTTTAAAGCGGGGAAATACCGCAACGTCCAGCTCATCTACCAGCACTTCACCTCAACGTTTGAGCAACGCGCAACGACGCGTCAGGTACTCCCTGTGAACCTTGAAGACATTAGCTTCATGATTCGTGACATTCTGCCGAAGCAGGGAAAGTACAGTGACCACACGAAGGTGAAGTTTTCAAAGGTCTACACCATCGAGCAGAGCTACGAGTCACTCTTTGATTCAATCTTCCGTTCGCTCGTAGAAATCATGCTCTACCACGCACTCCTCGAATCAAAGGCAAGTGAACACTCAGCACGTATGGTCGCCATGAAGAATGCGACCGATAAAGCTCGTGACGTATCACGCATTCTCACACTTCAATACAACAAGGAGCGACAGAGTGTCATCACGGCAGAGGTGTCAGAGATTACCGGAGGAATCGAGGCGATGAAGACTTAAGTGTTGTTTTTGGCAAATTTCATCGTCATGTTCGAGAAAAATTTTATTCATCATATATCTAATATGCCTCATAAAATTTTTCTCACATTCCTTGAACTTTACTCAAAAACAGCACTTAAGTGGAGGCAGGACAATTATAAATAAAAAAGCATAGCAATAATATTAATCATATGAACCCCGTTAGAATCACGAGAAAATAGTAAATATTACAAGTAACCACTATAGTTAAAACTTTATGACAACATCAAACTCAACAGAAAATTCTAACGGGGTGAATACAACAACACACACAGAGGGTACTGTTACACAAATCATTGGTCCAATCATTGACGTCTTTTTTGCCGATGATATTCCAATGCTGAGCCATGCACTTGAGGTGACTCATGAGGATGGTCGTGTGCTCACACTCGAGGTTGCACAACACCTCGGTGGTAGTCGAGTA
>JANLIJ010000184.1 GCA_024653575.1 Candidatus Kaiserbacteria bacterium | reverse complement strand
AAGCCCTCTGGGGCTTTTTTCGTGTGTTGAAGGGCGGAAAGAAGGTGCCTACGCACCTTCTGGGGTAATCGAAACCGCCGGAACGATGTGAGTTTACGAACGAGTGAGGTGAGAAATGCTGGGAGCATTTCGCAAGACCTTGAGCAGTTTTTGCGAAAGGTGTACTGCGACCGTAGGTCGGGACAAGCGGCACTTATGAGCCTGGCCTGCCGGTAGGCAGGCCAGACGAATTAGTGACCGTCAGGTTTCGATTACCTCCGCCCGACAATCCTAGTCATGTATAATAAAAACATGATTTGGTTTCTACTCATTGGGATAGGGCTTGCACTCGGGGATGTGTTCATGAACCATTGGGCAGACAACGGCTCTCGGTTTTCTGGTCAGTTATTTTTTGTGTATCTTCTTGCACTTGTTATCTACTGTGCAAGCCTTACACTCTACGCCTATCAGCTCAAGACGACGCAGTTGAGTATTGCGACGGTAATTCCCCTGCTCATCAATGTCGCTCTCGTCTTTACGGTGAGCACATTTTTTCTTCATGAAAAAATCAACACGTATCAACTTATTGGTATTTCTCTTGCGCTCGTTGCAATCGTGTTCCTCTCACGGCAATAACTATTTATGATTGAAAGTATCCTCGCAGAATATGAAAGTTTTAGCTGGGCAATGGCACTCGGTATTACTGTCATATATATAATCGGTGATGCACTCTATGCGCAATACACGCTTTCAGTTGCAAATCGCCATCCTGTGAGCGCTTCAAATGCAAGCGCTCTTATTCATCTCATGTATGCCCTTGGAGTCATGAGCTACGTCGGGAACTACCTCTACATTATCCCGATTGCTATAGGCTCATGGATAGGTACTTTTCTTCTTGTAAGAAGGGGGATTCCAAGGTGACACCTGCTCAATCATGTAATAGTGCATAACTTACTCCGAGGCTCGAATATGATGATATTCTAAGATGAGATGTTTCTGTTTGAGTTTTGAGTACATTCGGAGGGTCAAAAAATGAGAACATATGAACCAAGTACAGGTGAGGATCTTCCCACAACCGCAAAGAGAATGATTGATGTTGCAAAGACAAGGGGAGATCTCGTACGCGCTCGGTTTGGTAGCATTGACCTCCTTGCTCTGTCCACGAGCGAACCAGAGGAAGTCATTGCGCAGTTTAACCGCCAGACACATGATTCTCCTACCAAGAAGTAGGTCCATGCCCCACAATTTGTGGGGCATCATACTATTCATTTTCCCCCGTGTGCTCATGGGGCATCTTCGTTTATACTATCTGTATGCATCAACTGTTTTTTCCATTCAGGTATTTGGCATGGCATTACTCTTCGGCGTTTCGAGAAATTGTTTCACTCTGGCTCAACTTTGCGTGGTTTGTGACACATTTTTTCTCCATGTCGGTTCATATAAGGACACTCTTTGCACCGTGGAAGAGAATGAATGGAGGGTATGAACGAAAAGGCCTTGAGTACCTTGCGGAGACATTTGTTTTTAATACCATCTCGCGTGTACTCGGCGCATGTGTTCGGCTCGCCCTCCTCATGGCAGGGACGGTGACGCTTTGCTTTCTCAGCCTCCTTCTTTGGGTGGCTTTTGCGGTATGGATTCTCCTTCCATTCATCTCGCTCGCGTGTATCCTCATTGGAATTATTCTCATTACACTATGAAGCTTAAATCTGAATTGCGATATTATGCGCCGGCAATAGCACTCGACAGCATTATTTCTCGTCGAGGGCGAAAGAAGATACAGAAGTTTCTTACCGGAGCGCTCGTGATTCTCGGAGGAACGCTTATTGGGCTTGTTTCATACACATCCGTTATACATGGTGCATTCGACACGGATGTCCTTGTTCAGGGGGCCCACGTACTCGCTGGAATCTTTTTCATTCTTCTTGGACTTGCTCTCGTTCTTTTTTCAATCAATGCTTTTTATAGAACCCGTTATTTCAGAGGTACCCTCATGACTGCAAAAGAAGATTTTACCGATGAGGAGGGAATTACCTATGACGTTGCGAAGGTGTGCTTCTCTGGAAAGAAGGACCTCACACACGGTTTTCTCGTATCAACATATGGCGAAGAGATCCTCGCACGCCTTGGTGTCTCACAAAGTCTCATTGAGGCATTCCTTCAGTCTCCACGAGCGCGCATTCAGGCAAAGTCCCTTCCACTCGCACGGGGGAGATTCACCTCTATCTTTGATGTGGGTGCATACCTCTATTCAGAGGATGTTGCTTTCAAAGAGTTTCTTTTTTCACACGGAATTACGGAGGAACATTTCCTCGGAACTTGCTCGTGGGTGTCTCGAGTGCGGATTCTCCATAGGTCACAGATCAGGTGGTGGAGCAGGGACAATCTTGGGAAGGCTCAAGGTCTTGGACGCGAACTCTCATACGGTATTGCCTATGAGCTGAAGCGGTACTTGCGCGATATTCATGTCACCTCGGCATTGTCCGTCATGCTCACCCATGTTCGGTATGCTCGTGAGGTTGTCGAGAAGCTTGAGGTAGTGCTTTCACGTTCTAAGTCAGCGAATGTCATTCTTGTGGGGGATGCTGGTGTCGGGAAAATGGATATGCTCATTGAATTTGCTTCTCGAATTCGAGAGGGACGTTCAGTCGACGCGCTCACTGCAAAACGACTTCTTGTCTTCGATACTTCGGCATTTGTGGCGACACACAATTCAAAAGAAGAATTTGAACATGCATTCCTTTCGCTTATGGTGGGGGCAGAGAATGCGGGAAATATCATTATGGTCATTGAAGACCTTCCTGGTTTTCTGACGAGTGTCGCGTCGTTTGGGTCGGATGGGAGTGACCTTTTGGAACGTTTCCTTACCTCTCCGCTCATACAGGTCATTGCCACTGCAACCCCCGATGAGTTTCATACAAAACTTGAGACGGAAGGGTCGCTCCTTCGTTTCCTTGAACCGATTCATATTGAGGTACCCGACCTACTCAACGTTATTCATGTACTTGAGGAAGCGGTGTGGAAGTATGAAAACGCACATGGATGCTTTTTTACCTATGCTTCACTCTCTCGCATCGCGATGTGTGCAGAACAGTATCTTGTTGAGGGCGTTATGCCTGATAAGGCACTCAATCTTCTTTCCGAAATAGCGACGGTTGCAGGAAGTAAAAACGGCAGGGGAATTATTACTTCTGAGTTTGTTGATTCCTATGTACAAGAGAAAATAGGAATGCCTGTTGGGCTCGTTGCCTCACACGAGCGCGACATGCTCCTTCACCTTGAAGAGGAACTCCATCAGCGAATTGTCGGGCAACACGATGCGGTTCTTGCAATTTCGAACACTATGCGCAGAGCACGGGCTGGTATCCAGAATATGCATCGCCCCCTCGGGTCATTCCTTTTCCTTGGTCCAACGGGAGTGGGGAAGACAGAGACCGCGAAGGCGCTCACGGAGCTTTTCTTTAAATCGGAAGACAACATGGTCAGATTTGATATGTCTGAATTCAGTGGAGACAAAAGTGTCGAGAGGCTTATTGGGACGCATACGCGCGCTGGAGAACTCTCCTCGACGCTTCGTGAACACCCGTACTGTGTACTCCTCCTCGATGAATTCGAAAAAGCATCCCGAGAGGTTCACGATGTGTTTTTGCAGATCCTTGACGAGGGAATGTTTACCGATGGTCGTGGACAGCGTGTGAATGTTCGCAATTGCATCATCGTAGCGACATCAAATGCAGGAAGCTCGTATATCTGGAAACTGATTGAGGAAGGGAAGCGACCTCATGATGAGCGAAATGCAATCATCAATGAAATAGTTTCTAGTCATATCTTTAGACCAGAACTTATCAATAGATTTGATGCGAGCATTATATTCAGTGTCTTGACCACTGAGGAACAAAAACAAATTGCAGACATAATGCTTCAAGGACTCAGAGAGCGCATGCGTGAGAAGGGGTATGAGCTCGTTGTAGACGACGTTCTCCGCTCAGCGCTTGCAAAGGTAGGGTACGATGCTGAATTTGGTGCCCGCCCAATGCGTCGCGCAATTCAAGATATTATTGAGGCAAAGATTGCTTCAAAGATTATTGAAGGGAGCCTTAAGGTTGGTGAACGCATCCAGTTCGTTCCCTCTGACTTTGAATAAGTGAATGACATGATACACAAAGCGTCCAAATCTAATTCGCTTTGCTCATAAACATCTCCCTACGAGAGCGGTAAATCCTACTGATTCTGTTTAGGTTCTAAATAAATTAAGAACCTTCTGAAACAATACTTGTTTCAGCCTTTCGCAACAACTGCTCAAGGTCTTGCGAAAGTCTTCTTACAGAAGCAGTCCAGATTGTATGATATTTCCTTGAAATATCGACAATCTCTTGCGAAGCGATTTTGTATCGCTTCTCACCCAGCATTTTTCACTCGCTGGTTCGTGACATTGGGAATAGTCACTCACATCGCTCGTTTCTTTTGTGTTGCCTAACATTAGAAATGTTAGGCAACACAAAAGCCCCTCACAAGGGGGCTTTTGTTGTGGTGAGACATAGAACTAAACATTCTACTCTCTGTATAGCGTCGCTTGGTGTACATGTAAACCAAGTTAATACCTCCGCTACCCATACAGTATATCACTTCGATTTTATTTTTGTATAGTGTGTATAGGAAGTGGATAATAAAATCCTCGCGAGCCTTAGCTTGCGAGGATTTTATTTTAGGAGAAATTACTTAACTGCATCCTTGAGTGCCTTTGCCGCGCGGAACTTTGGTACGCGCATTGCAGGGATGTCAATTGATTCGCCAGTTCGTGGGTTACGACCTGTGCGAGCATTGCGAGTCTTCGTTGCGAAGATTCCGAGGCCTGCGATTGATACTTCCTTTCCCTTCTTGAGAGAATCTGTAACACAGTCGATAAGTGTCTCCACTGCTCGCTCTGCGTCTGCTCGAGTTCCACCAACAACCTCGTGTACCTTGTCAATGATATCTGCCTTATTCATAGATATATGAAATGTTCCTAATAGGAGTAAATAATAATGTGTGCAATGCACATGATGCCAAAATATGGCTACAAACAATTATATAGCACGTCTCTGGATGTGCAATCACTTACACACTGAATAACTTTGTGTTGTAATATTTAGGCTGAAATTTAGGAACCTAGGAAAAATCCCCGCAGGCAAGGCGTTGTCGAGCGAAGGCTTGAGGCATACTAGTGTGTATGACGAAAGCTTGAGCGACAACAACAACGCAGTCTGCGGGGATTTTAACAAGTTCCTAACGGGCGTATTCTACGGCGCGGGATTCACGTATAACATTCACCTTAATCTCTCCAGGATAGCGAAGCTTCTCTTCGATATCGGTTGCAATACTTCGTGCGAGACTGTGTGCTTCAAAATCAGTAATCTTTTCTGGGTTTACAATGACGCGAACTTCACGACCTGCCTGAATTGCAAATGCCTTCTCTACACCAGGCATCTTCAATGCAATTTCCTCAATGTCTGCAAGGCGCTTGATGTAATTCTCGATTGAGTCACGGCGAGCACCTGGGCGTCCACCAGAGATAGCGTCAGCTACCTGTACAATGATTGCTTCTGGGGTCTCGTATGGATATTCCTCATGGTGTGCGCGCATTGCGAGAATGACTTTCTGATCAACGCCGTACTTCTCTAGGATACGAATACCAATGTCGACGTGTGTACCTTGTACTTCTTGGCTCACCGTCTTTCCAATGTCATGGAGGAGTGCACCCGCGCGTGCAACGGCTACATCTGCACCCACTTCTTCAGCAATGATGGCTGAAATGTGCGCCATTTCCACAGAGTGCCAGAGCACGTTCTGTCCGTAGCTTGTGCGGAAGTGAAGTCGTCCTAGGATCTTTACCAAATCAGGATGAAGGTTGGTGACGTTTGCCTCGTAGGCGGCTTTCTCACCCATCTTCTTCACAATAGTACCTACTTCACCTCGTGCCTTTTCAACAACTTCTTCAATCTTTGCGGGCTGGATTCTTCCATCTGAAAGTAATGTCTCAAGTGCGACACGTGCAATCTCGCGACGGACAGGGTCAAAAGATGAAAGGGTGATGTGTCCCGGTGTCTCATCGATGAGTACATCGACTCCTGTTGCTCGCTCAAAGGCGCGAACATTGCGTCCTTCCTTTCCAATAATCTTCCCCTTCATTTCATCGTTAGGAAGTTCAATCGTTGAGCTCATGATGTCGACACGGAGTGTGTTTCCGATACGATGAATTGCAGAAGTGATTATGTTGCGTGCTTGCTCATCAAATTGCTCCTCACCACGGATGTGGAGCTTCTGAATGCGCGCGGTAAGATCTCCCTCGTATTCATGTTCAACTTTCTCAGCAATTTTCTTGAAGGCGTCCTCCTTTGAAAGTCCTGCGACTTGTTCGAGTCGAGTCTCAATTTCTGTTTCCCGTCCATCGAGACGTGTCTTGATATCCTTTATCTGGTCGATTTTTTCTCGAACAGACTCAATCTGTGAATCAACGTCAATCTGACGCCTATCGAGTAGTTCCTCCTTTTTAATCAACCGTTCCTCTGTTTTCCCAAGCTTTTCCTCTAGTTCCTTAAACTCTTGTTTCTTCTCCTTCTCTAAAGTCTCGGCTTTTGCTTCAGCTTTTTCAATTATCTTTATTGCTTTTTCTTCTGCTTCAACGACACGTTCCTTGACTGAAATTTCAATAGATTCTTTCTGGCTCAGTGCGTGTACGTAACGAAGATAATATCCTAAAGCGATGCCGAGTACTCCTGCGCCTATGAGCGCGAATACAAATGATATTGGCATATGGTGTGACCACCCTGAAATTGGAAAATTTCTTCGTTGAAACGGCGAATCCCTCCTCATCGTACTATACGTACGATTCGTTCGTAATTCTTGTTTCGCCTTGAACTTTCCTCAATTTCAAGGTGGTCGTTAATTAATGGTAAGTAGATTTTGTCGATATCTGAACTTCTGTTTCGACTCTTAGTACAGTAA
>JANLIJ010000172.1 GCA_024653575.1 Candidatus Kaiserbacteria bacterium | reverse complement strand
TGAATCACTCTTTGAAGAAGACCAAATCCAGTATGAGTGAGTGGAAGATCTCGCGTCGGAAGGAAACAGTATTTAATAATGGTTCAAGTATATCACAGTACTGTGGAATAAACAACTATAGGTCTATATTTACCTCGGTTGCTGATCACATTCCATCAGAAATATATATGTGATTACTCGATAAAGGTGAGCGCTTTACCCGCCTTATTTGCACGACCAGTGCGACCGATACGATGAATATAGTCATCATATGTCTCTGGAAGTTCATAATTGATAACATGCGTGACATCGTCAATATCGATTCCGCGGGATGCAACGTCAGTTGCAACCATAATGTTCACGATGTCTCGTCTGAACTGATCAATTGCTTGATTGCGGCGGGACTGTGTCTTGTCTCCGTGAATACACGAGACTTTGAACCCTCGTGACTCAAGATTTCGAGAAAGACGATCGACACTTCTCTTCGTTCGACCAAAGATAAGCGTTTTTTTGACGTCTGGCTGAATCAGAAGATCATGTAACACTTCGATTTTTTCCTTTCCTGCTTCTACTTTCACGATATCTTGATCGACATTTGCCGTTTTATTCACTGATTGAATGGAAATTGACCGCGGATTTTTTGAAATTGTGTGAATCAATGAGTTTATTGCTGGAGAAAGAGTTGCTGAGAAAAAGAGTGACTGCTTTTGAGCTGGCAAAAATGAAAGGAGAAATCGGATATCTTGAATGAATCCCATATCAAGCATTCTGTCTACCTCGTCAAGAACTACGGTATCAAACGTTCCGAGCTGAAGCTCTCGACGTTCGATAAGGTCTTTCAGACGACCTGGTGTGCCAATCACAAAATGTGGATTTCGACGAAGTTGTTGAATCTGGCGATACATATTTGAGCCACCAATAATGGCAGTTGCATACACTCGCATCGTGCCCGCAAAATCACGCATTTCCTGATAAATTTGCTGCGCAAGCTCACGAGTCGGAACGACAATCAAAATGCGCTTGTTTGGATTGAGAGTAACGGCGTGAATAAGTGGAATCAGAAATGCACCAGTCTTTCCTGTTCCAGTCTGTGCAATCCCAATGACATCTTCTCCTTGCATGATTGGTGCAATTGCTTGTTGCTGAATCGGTGTTAAGTACTCGAATGTACGATTAGTAATATTCTGAAGTAACGCGGCATCGATCGGGAGTTCAGTGAACTTCATTGCGTCCACACGAAGGTCATCACCTTGTTGGGGAACTGCTTTA
>JANLIJ010000142.1 GCA_024653575.1 Candidatus Kaiserbacteria bacterium | reverse complement strand
CGATAGAAATAGTTTCTTCCGCCTTGCTGAGAATGACAGGGTTGACCATTACCACTGGGACTTTATCGATCAGCGCAACTGTCAACTGCAGCGGTTCGCCAATTTGGGGAGCCGCAAGCCCAACGCCCCGAACTGTTCGCATGATATAAATCATATTTTGAGCAAGAGTAACAAGCCAATCGGCTCCCCACGACAAAACGACTGGTCTGCATTTGTGTCGTAACATGGGATGCGGTTCTTTCAAGATCTCGAGCACGTTCTTCTTGATTTTCACTTATTTTCTCCACCATAAAATCAGTTTGTCCCACCATCCCAATGGAACAATCGGAGCGTAGTTTCTCCCTACGTATTGCCCCGCCCATTCGCGCTTGAACCGTTCAACAGCTGCTGGGTTTAGTCGACCATCAAATAACAACCATTCAATCTTTTTACTCAATGTGTTCCTCCCAGCGCTCGTCCTTACTTCTAAGCGCTAACTCTAAACGTAAAGACACAATGATCTCTGTAGCGTCTTTCAGTATTTGCTCTAGCGTATTAGTGCAAATAGCTAGTTCGGTCATCTCAGGATAAACTGCCTTATAAAACGCATAAACAGGGTTGTCTGATAACTTCATTCTACTCTTCAAGTTTCAACTTCTTTCTAAGCTGTATTAGTGTCTCACGAGGAAGATACGGATCAACCCAATGAGGGTTTTTATCTACACCAACGCTATAGATCTTCCATGTCTTAGGCCGTTTAGTCCAAAAATCACAGAGCCTGGACATGTCCCAATAAAAGAAGTCGCTAACGTTTGTATTTATGCCGAGCATCCGACCCAGCAGAAGACAATCGCTAGTGACAGCCGAAGTTTTATGAAGACGATAGTATCGACAGTTCCCACAGCATTTTTCTTGATAACGAAGATGAGCGTCAATGCTTTTATCCAAAGTCTTCCGCCTCTTTCGTTTTAGTATTTAGACAAAGTCGTCTGTCATTATCGCACCCAATAGCAAAATGATGCATATTTTTATTTCCGACATTTATTATGTCATGCTTTGGTGTTTTTGAATGTCCAAAGATTTGCGGCACGCCATAAAGTTTAGTCGATCTATAATCTGCCCAAAATATTCCAGCAAACGAATCCATTCCACCTCTAGAAAAATCAATATTGAATATCTTTCGAGGAGTCCTTGGCTGACTTAACTTCCTCAAAAAACGAGTCTCTAAGTACGCCTTCCATTCATCCTCGATTTTACCAAGAATGACATTTACGTCTTTACCTACTCGCATACTATTGCCTAAGCCCTGAGACAGGCCACCATGAGTGACAATGAAGCCGTCAGTTACAATAGCCGGCTTGAATCTATCTTCAGCAAGAAATGCTTCAAAGATTTCATTAAGCCCTTTCTGCATGTAGTGCCTGTGACCCGAACACATAAACGGCGGATCTGTCAAATAGTGTGCATCATGGTTCCCTAGCAGAAGTATTGCATCGCTCTCAATACAGGTCTTGAGCGTTTCGTAAATTGCTTCGTCGGTTGCGGCAAAGCTGTCTACGTAATCGCCCACGAAGACATGAGTCTCCTCTGGCTTATGCGCCATGAACTTCTGCGCTTTGTCCAAGTTGCCGTGGATGTCGCCCAGTATGAGAGCCATTTTCTTACTCCTTGATTTGATAGTACTATTGTATCACATCGGGACGCGATTGTACATCACCCATTTGAGGATGATTCTTCGATGTACTGAACGTCCTTCGCCTTGATTTTGGAGCTGAACACCTTGTTTATTTCATCCGCCACAATCTGTGGGATCTCACCAATCTTCCGATCCTTAAAGTTTTGGAGAATGCCGCCAGGACTGATGCCGAGCCAGACTTCATCAAAGTCATAGGATGCATTACCACATTCAAGCGGCGTGCCTTGAATCAACTCGTCCATGTATTCACGGATACTTCCGTCGTACTTCTCATCAAGCTCGTCCTCGGAGATGTCGGGCTTTACATCATCGACATTGATTCCCCAAATAACAAACGAACTGGAGCTACTATTCGTCACAAAGTCAGTTCTCATTTTCATGCTATTTCTCCTTAGTGATTGTCGTTGTCCAACACAATACAGGAGCGGCTACCAAAGATGAAGTCTTTGAGCTCCTGCTCGCTATCAAACATCTCCATGTTGTCTGGGCAAGCCGACTGATGGTCGATGTAGCCCCAAACAAGTTTTGGATCTTTCTTGTCGCAATTGTAATCGTCAGAAAGACTGTAGTAAATAGTCTTTACATCCGAATTTTCCTTGATCACCCTCTCAAGCATCTCCAGTTTCTCATCGCCTGATCGCATTGCTTGAAGATACGCGAAGTTGATCCTTGAGTGAATGTCTCGCAAATTCCCGGGACCCCACCCAAATTCAGTCTCGCCATCGACACCTACAAAGTAAATGCCGTATTCGCATTCAAGCTCGTCATAACCCTTGTTTCCGTTGATTACAATGAATGAGCTCGAAGAGCTATTTGTCACAAAGTCAGTCCTGATCTTCATTCTATCACCTTCACATTATCTCCAAAGTTTTTTTCATCAACACTATAAAGATATTGCAGGACAGGGTTGTCGTCCTCAGATGAAACTTCAATTGATGCCACAATATTGCCTTTTGCAACTTCGGCGAGCACCTTTTCCTTCCAGTCTTCATCAGCTTCAAAGTCTCGAATATCTTTAGCTGATTTGAATATCATGGGACGCTTAGTGTCATAATCTTTTTCAATACAATCTTTCAAGTTTATTTTGATAATTAGTGTCGCATTTTCAAGATCTTTCATGCTTCTAGCGCTTACAATAAAACTACTAGAACTTGAATTTGTCACAAAATCAGTCCTGATCTTCATTAGTCGTTGAACCTCATCAGTTTAGTATCAATGCCGATCGCTTTGACGAACTTACCCAGATCACCATTGTCCATAGATGTGTAGCCCTCTATGTAGTTTTCGTCTTCCCTTATCGACCAGTAGTCTCCACACCACACAGAATTGATGTCGATGCTATTGTCAGCCATAAAGTCAGGACGCCAGATGTCTTGGCCCTGCTCATGATATTTATGATTCAAATAGCTGTTCAAGTCTCTAAATGCCTGAGCCTGCTCTTCAGTCAGCAAGGCTTTGGCAATCACAAAACTTGAGCTGCTTGAGTTTGTTACGAAGTCTGTTCTGATTTTCATGCTAATCAGAGTTGTAGATGAGGTAATAGCCTCGACCGTCATCTTTGTCGGGAAGCTCACCGAAGAAAATGCCTCCCTCTTGATCGCCGTAATCAATGTCGAGATAGACTATTGAATATCCTAGCACAATGGCAGTGCGCATGCTCTTGTATCGGTCATCTCGCTCTTCTACATCGCCATAATAATTTTGATAGAATGCATCAAGTCTGTCAAGAGCCGACACACCTTCGGCACGCTTGTTTCGTGCAATCAGAGGAAGAATGCCCGGTAACAAAAGGTCGTTCTTGACCGCTATGATGAATGAAGACGAAGAGCTGTTGGTAACAAAATCGGTTCGAATCTTCATTTAGCACCCCACATTCTTGAACTTGATCTTCGGACTGTTGTACTCACCCGACATATGAAGGACGCACGATGCGCCACTATCTTCAGAGCTTGCCTCGCCAGCCGTAACAGTCCAACCATCAAGCTTCATGCCGTATCTGTCACGAGAAGCATACATGATCTTCTCAACAATCTCGTCTTTGACCCCTTGCACATCTTCGTCTTCGTCTCCACCGAAGTCTGAAAGCATTTCCTCGATAGTTTTCTTGAAATACTTATCGACAAATGCCTCGGCATCCTTTTCAGTAACGCCCTCTTTGACCGCAATGATGAAAGACGATGAGCTACTATTCGTCACAAAGTCAGTTCGAATCTTCATGTAGGTGTGTCCTCCTGTCGTTATTTAGAGAAATAAGAACAAAACGAGCCAATACTCTCAAAACTTCTTCCTGACTTGAAACACCCTCTAAACCATGAAGCCGAAGGTTCGTGTCGTTGAGAAAATTGACTAATACCTGTTGTTCTCTTTTACTTATCATCTCAACATCTTCTTTTTATTGATATCTGCAACCCTCTTGTGAATTTCCTTGTCTGACATGCCGTGCCAGGAGATTTTGTATTTTGTGTCTAAATCATGATAATTGTCTTCACTCCATTTGATGTATTTGTCGTCAACACCAATGTGCTCGAAGAACTCTCCCATGCCAAAGTTGTCCATAGATGTCTCACCGCGGATTTCGTTTTCATCCTCATCAATGTTCCACTCGTCCATGTAAAATGGAGCTTGGTCAAGCCCTACCAGCTTGGCATAAATGCCATTGAAGAGCGAGCCAAAATACACATGATTGTTGATCATGTATACCTGCCGATCAGTCAGTCTCTTCTTCTTGATGATAAAAGCAGAAGAGGAGCTATTTGTCACAAAATCGAGTCGTATTTTCATACTGGGAATCCCTTTCCGTATATATGTCTAAACTCTTTTATTGTCCAGATGTGTGAAATGCTAAATCGTGTGAAATCTACACCTTCGACTTCATGTCCTGCTTCAAGACAACCTATAGCCCAAACAGTCTTCCACTCATCATCCTTACGGCTAGTGTGATTGTGGAGCCACACAACATACTTCGTTTTGCGGAGCTTCTTTACTGTCTTTTTCATTTCAAGAACTCCTCAATCTTTCTTTTAACATCAGAAGATTTAAGCTCTTTTTCCCATATAATCAATGTATCATATCCAAACGATTTGAATATATCGATTCTATGCTGAGTCTTTTCAATTGATTCATCTTTATGCCAGTAATCGCCATACAATTCAACTATTTTCTTTCGATCTTCGCTTATAAAGTCGGGACTCATAAATGCGATTACTTTTTTGAAATTGCCCACAAATTCAAAGTCATCAGGAAGCAACTTCAAAAGTCTCTCTTCCTTTTTATTCATCAACCCATTAAGGTCATTTTCGTTAAGTCTATTATACATCAAAACAATACACTCTTTCCCTCGAATGCGAGCCTTTTTAATATTCTCGGGATTCTTCCAATATTCATGCACGCTTTGTTTAAAGATATCTGTTACTATTTTCCTAAAACTCTCATCAGTCTTCCATTGCAATTTTGTGCTACAACTAATAGAGCAAAATCGATCGTAACCTTTTCTCTTTGCTCGCTTATAAGAAGCGCTAAACTTTGTTTCTTTCCCACACATCAGA
The DNA here is from genome assembly GCA_024653575.1 of Candidatus Kaiserbacteria bacterium. GTDB lineage: Bacteria > Patescibacteriota > Minisyncoccia > Phycocordibacterales > UBA918 > Damh-18. Next base: position 1,358 of record JANLIJ010000142.1, on the reverse strand, counting down.
CAACATCCTTCGCCCTCTAATTTCAGAAACTTATCGTAATATTGCTTAGATGTCATCTTATGAGCATCAATCACATGACCACCAAGACGCTTAAATCCTTTATTACAAACTAAACATGTTACCATTTAGCCGCTCCTCAATAAACAACCGTAGTTGTACTATTAAATTAGGCTAAATCCTTCTCTTTTCTATCGCAAAGTACAATCTGTCGCTTAATTGGACAAGACCCCATACAGTCTATGCGATTAGTACAGCTCGGACACGATTTCTTAAATGAACCCCTAAAATCCTCGAAGTATGCGCCATTCCATGCATTCTGAATAGTAGTGTTGTCACCCAGCTTGACGCCCCACCTGTGGTCTTGATCAAATGAGCAAGGAAGAGCAACCATGTCAGCCGAAATGTACATACTCCATCTGGCGCCCTCGCAGGTGTCGATTGACGCCTTGTCAATCTTTGAAGTGTAGTTGAGGATACCTGGCACCGAGCATGAGTCAAATCCGATCTTGAAAGGAAAGTCTTTCTTATTGTCGATTATACTGAAGAACTCCTTGACCTTGGGATTGCCTGCTTTCAGCACTTCTTCCTCGTCTCCCAGGCCCACAGGCTTATGAGCCAAGAAGACAACAGCATTGATTCCAGAAGGAAACGCATCAAAGCAGCCGTCAATCTTCTCCAGCGCCTCATCGATGCTAAAGTTGCCCAGCACATAGTGAATGTTAGTCTTGCAACCAGCATCGAGGAACTTATAAATAGCATCGCGAGTGTGTTGTCCCCGCTGCCAGGAGACCGCCACAGCACCGCAGTACTGCTTGGTCAATGAGACCTCTTCATCCGTGAGATTCAAACCTGAAGTTGTATAGTTGGGCACAATGTCGTTGTCGCGACAGTACTTCAGTATAGCACCGAAGTCTTTGTGCTTGTTGGGGTTGCCGCGACCACCAAGAGCGATCTGAAGCACCTTGCCCTTGGACTCATCGACAATTTTCTTGAAATCATTGAGCGTCATGTCAGGGAGAGACTTGTGAAGCCCATCCTGATAGCATTGAATGCCCGCATTCTTGCAGAGCCCCAGCCGACCAGACTCACATGAGCCCATGATACCCACATCGATCAGCTGAGGATAGGTCGTCATGAACGGATCGACACCCGTGTCTTTTCCCTTTTCAATAACGCCAGACCTCACATAAAAGCCGGTCTTCGGGTCGAACAAGGAAATGAACTTGTTTTTCTTGTCAACCAATTTGATCATGCGATACTCCTTTTTATTTGCTGATAGATTACGGACGTTCCATTCGATTTTTGCACGGTCACCATAAGAACATCATCGCTAGATCTAAAAATGTCACCAACATACG
>JANLIJ010000135.1 GCA_024653575.1 Candidatus Kaiserbacteria bacterium | reverse complement strand
TTACAATATACTCTTCTTTCGTAATGTACCGAACACCTAAAACACTGCGCCTAAACGAACCAAAAGAGAGTGGGGCGCATTGAGTATACCCCTTGGATGTAGTTCATGTTGACTGCACCATGCAAATGTGGTTTCATTACATATGGGTTCATCCCATATTTCGAAGATAACCGCTTCTTCAGTGCAGTTTTTCAATGGTCCGGTTGTATAAACGCACTTAATTTTCATTTTATACTTGATATTTTACTCGGTTTACACATATTTCGAGGATAGTTGCTTCTTCCGTGTTTATCCTATTCTCTTCTATGTACATGTCCCTCATGATTGCATTAACTTGGATACAATTGATGTACTCCCACCTACGTCCAAACTGAGGTGGACGGCGTGGCACAAGCGATCCTGGATCATAGCGCGGCTACTGTATGAAATGCATAAAAGAGAATAGAATAGCGTGCATGAAGGTGAGATGCACGGAGGAGGCTATCTTCGCCCAAGCTGACGAAGTCTGAATTCTAATCACCTTCTTATTCCTCAAGCAGATGGACTTAACAATTTCTTTAGTTCTCACGCCAACATAACGACATAGAAGAGAGTAGAATAATCTGCATGAAGAAGGACTGTACGAAAGAAGCAATCGTTCCCGTCTCGCCGTGTCGGAGGGCGGAGGTGGCAACACCGAGGACGTGGTCTTCGAAATCAGGCCGGGAACGGAGGGCGCCGTCCTCCGGGTGATCAAGGAAGTACGGGCCCGACGTCGAGCGGCGGAGCCGTTCGGGTACTAAGCGGAATATGGGTGGTGGATCGCGGAGATCTATAACCCATATGGGTCGAAAGCATGAAGTCCGACGACGTGTAAAATATCAAATATAAAATGTATACACATAAGATGGAACGGGAGAGACGGTTATTCCTACACACTCGTACATTTACAACCTTAACAAAGGTCCTTCCCCCTCCCGTTGGAAGTCCATTTTATAACATATTTGTAAATGTAGGGACATGTAAGTGAAACCCAAATCAAATGTATGTGGCAATGAGTTTCTAGAATGGAATGCATAAAAGAGAATAGAATAAACTGCATGAAGGAAAACTGTACGGAAGAAGCAACTATCTTCGAAGTATGGAATGAAGTATGGTATGCGCCCTATACAGGGTCATATGCCTGGTGTAGTCAGTGTGCACCTCGTCGGTCCCCAATGGGCAAAATAGACTGCAGGCACCGGATCATTACAAAAGAGGAGTATATTATAAATATGGTGATGCGATCTTAATCTGGTCATCTGTCAGAGAGTACTGTAAATGTAAGGACATGTAAGTATGGGACGCATAAAAGAGAATAGAATAAACTGCATGAAGGAAAATTGTACAGAAGAAGCGACTATCTTCGAAGTATGGAGTACACCACGTATATTGGATGAGGACACATTTGCCTGGTATACTCAATGCGCCCCACTCTCTTTTGGTTCGTTTAGGCGCAGTGTTTTAGGTGTTCGGTACATTACGAAAGAAGAGTA
>JANLIJ010000126.1 GCA_024653575.1 Candidatus Kaiserbacteria bacterium | reverse complement strand
CTGCACATCATACAGTATCATTCTGAGTCGATCAATTTCTTTTTTCATCTTAAGCGGATTGAGCAAGGCATGTTCTGCCTTGAGCTTCGTCTTTGCTTCTTCTGAAATGTATTCATTTTCCAATACCCGTTGATACGGGGTTTTAGCACCCTTATCATATTTTTTCACATACTTTGATCCAATCTTCACCTTCTCAATGCATTTTCGTGAAGGGATGAAGTGATTGAGATACGGGCACAGTACCGCATATACATCATTAAGTGCATCAACTGCCTCCGGGCAGTCCAAGCGAATGTAGCCGATATATTTGCGTACAATATGCCCGTTGCGCTCCTCGATGTACGCATTGTCGTTGCTGTGATTCGGTCTGCTTCTGGTCATCTTGATACCTTTTGTATCACAGTACGCCTTGCAGTGCCAATTAATAAATTCTGCTCCGGTATCAGGATGAATTTTGTTCCAGGGAAAGGGTGATTGAGCCTCAACGGAGTTGAGGCTCTGCACCGTTGCCTCCTGTCCCTTGTTCCATTGTGCACAAGCTCCATCCCACAAGGTTGGAATATCAACAGAGTTGAGCGTATATACGAAGGTACCGAGCAGTGATGAGCCGCAATGAGCCACGGTATCAACCTGTTCGCTCCCGGGCATTTCTTTGTCCCACGGACCATTAAAGACAGGAATGATGTGTTTGAGATGCGAGGGCGTGGTTGAGGAAAACCCACGTCCCTTGTTGCGCGCCTTTGAAAAGGCGCGCACCTTGGCTTTCAGGCTGCCGAGGCTCATGGCAAGCAACTTGTTAGTTGCTTCTGTGGTGTTGTTCCACAATTTGTCTCTGCGGAGTATGTCTACATACTCATGTATGACGGAGAAGAGTAGTTCGCCGCACAACCTGTTGCTTGCCTCCCAGACTTCTTTGAGTGCGCAGATCACGTCAGGAGTGTATGTCCGTGGTCGGCCCCTCCGCTCTTTGAGTGCCGGGTCCTGTGTCTGCAGCCGGGCAAACTTGCGGATGGCTGCTTTACGATTCATCTGTGTCACATCAACGACCGCGTCTAAGATACGAGTTTGCGCCTGCTTGTCCTGCAGGATTTGCGCTCTTCGATACTCCGTCTCATACCGTCTGAATATTTGATTTTTAGTTTCCATGGTCATGGAAACTACGGTAACCCATTTAGTATCTATCCAGTTAGAGTACGGTTGCCTTTATTTGTATCTATATCGAGAATTTGACGAAAAACCTCTATTTTGCTAGTATACTCTCACTGTTTTAGTGAGTGCCTGCGCCAGCGGCGCATGCCGGAGACCACCGAAACTAGATTCC
>JANLIJ010000101.1 GCA_024653575.1 Candidatus Kaiserbacteria bacterium | reverse complement strand
GAGGAGATAATACCCGTCTCTTCTGACGTGGTGACGATAGGAGCATCGTTAAATACAAAACCCATAAGTCCCTTCCCTCCTTCTGTGACATACGTGAGTTCATTTTTTGAAATCTTGTACAAATACCCCGTCTGACTTGCTGTTGGTGTGGTATACACATAAATACTTTCTCCTCCCCAAAGTACAGTCACATCCCGAAGTGGTATTGAGAATAATTGTATGCCGGTCTCCTTTTTTGTGTTGTATGAGTATCCAGAAACCCCATCCTCTCCTTCCAGTGTATACATGAGTGTGTTTGTTGCGGTGTCAAAGAAGATGTTTTGAGCCCCTTGTGGGAGAGAGACTCCTGTGAAACTCTGTGTTGCGCTCTCCCCCACACTGCCGACAAGTGTTTTAAGCTCTGTTCCGTCAAATATAGAAATTGCTACCTGTGCACCATCTTTCGAGAAGAGTGCTTCACGTGTCCCGGGGAGTGTCGTCCCGCTTATGAGGGACTCTGCTCCGCTTACAAGATTGATAGAGTATATATGCCCCGTCCCCTGCTCAACATATCGCACCGTACTCCCGTTTTCGGTAAATGTTGCTCCTGCGATTGGGCGGAGTGTAAGTTGTTTGAGTGCTTGGGGTGCCCCTTCCTGTGTGGTGTCACTTACGTCTACGGTTGTGGTATCTACAATGACAGGAGAAGATTCCTCCTCATTGCCCAACCCAAAGTTTGCAAAAATCTCAGCGCCATCCTTTGGCGTACCAAATGTAAAAAGGTATGCCCAGATACCTAATATGAGGAGTGTAAATATGGTACAGAGTATGATAAAGACAGATTTTTTCATATATCCAATGTTAATAATTCCTGCAAACATATTTCCCTTGTGCAGGATCTTTCCAAAAATTTGCTGTTGCGCCGGGCATTTCTACAACACACTGTGCTTTTATATTTACAAACTCTTCGTCAGTACCGGAGAGTATTGGAATAAGGACCTCCCTGTTTGTAGTACCGGTATTAGTATTTTGAGTATTATTACTCGTGACGGGGCCGCTCTGAGATGATGTGCTCGTCGCTCTTGC
>JANLIJ010000096.1 GCA_024653575.1 Candidatus Kaiserbacteria bacterium | reverse complement strand
GCAAGAGGAGTAGTTATATAGTGACGTACCTTTTTCAGATATTGATCAAGTTGGAGTTCAACATGTTCTCTTACCCCCGTAGTACCAGCACGTGCTGTGCAGTAGACGAACCATTCTGTAAATTGAGCATGGAGTGCCAAACGATCGTCAGTACTCGTTGGAGACAACACCGGAATAAAGCTAAGATTATATTTCTTGGTAGCCCTGATGAGATGCTCATGTGACTCTTCATCGACTGGCATATCAGGTACGATGAGTCCCGCAACGCCTGCCTCCTGTGCTTCTCGACAAAAGGTATCCACACCTCGACGAAAGAGAATATTGTAATAGCTCATGAACAGAAGCGGTATAGATGTCTTTTTTGAAACTTCGCGCATCAATTGAAAACAATCATCTACCGTAGTGCCTGCACGAAGTGCGACATCGTTAGCTTCCATGATCACCGGACCATCAGCGGCAGGATCCGAAAAAGGTATCTGAATTTCTATGAAATCGACTCCTGCTTCCTCCATACTGGCGATGAGATGTGCAGTTGCTTCGAGAGATGGATAGCCAGCAACGACATGTGTCATAAGACCCATTCTCTGCTCTGTTTTAATTTTTTTAAGCTGTTCCTGTATTGTTTTCATGTACGTTTTGATTCCTCTTCAAGAAACTTTTTGAATGAACGGTCCTTGAAGGCACGAGCAACAATGAAGAGATCTTTGTCTCCCCTACCAGAAAGATTGACGACGATACTCTCAGTACGCTTCATACGAGGAGCCCGTCGTACTGCTTCGGCGACTGCATGTGCCGATTCGAGCGCGGGAAGAATGCCCTCCGTCTTAGCAAGAACTTTATACGCTTCCAATGCCTCTTGATCTGTTGCAGAAACGAATGTGATGCGACCAAGGTCATGTAGATATGCGAGCTCGGGACCGATACCCGGGTAATCAAGACCCGCTGAAATGCTATGGGTCTCGATGAGCTGACCATCCTTATTTTGGAGGAAATACGATTTG
>JANLIJ010000093.1 GCA_024653575.1 Candidatus Kaiserbacteria bacterium | reverse complement strand
CTTTCGTGTGGTGTTTTTGTTTGTGTCACCGAAGGTGACAGCTCTGACCACTCTCCCTTTCGGGAGGAAATCTTTTCTTCATAAACTCAGAAAAGTTTTCTTGAACTGCACTCGTACAATGGATGAAAATTCATTTTCATCCCCGTACTCGTTTGTTCAAGGAGGTCAGCGCCAACAATGTGACTTATGAAAGGGATTGGGGGATTTTTGAAACCAATTTATTGGATATGTCTGGTACAATACTAAGCATGAGATGGTGGGCATTTTGGCGACGGGTGCAGTACCTTACGGGACTCTTGTTCATTGTGTCTCTGATTTCTGTGGGAGCCTATTATACGTATTGGTACAAGGAGCCAACATGCTTTGATGGTATTCAAAACGCTGAAGAGCGTGCGGTGGACTGTGGTGGTCTCTGTGAACGTATATGTAGCTTCGACATCAAAGAGCCGAAGACGCTCTGGGTTGAAGCGTTTAAGATTATTGACGGTCAATATAACGTCGTTGCATATATCGAGAATAGGAATGAGAAAGTCGGTTCACCAGAACTTGGGTACACCATACGATTGTACGATGAAGATGGCGTCATTGTTGAGCGAAAGGGGAATACCGTACTTCCTCCTGATGGTCGTTATCCTATTTTTGAGGGAAGGGTCATTACGGGCACTCGGGTGCCCACAGAGACGGTGATAGAGTTCAACGACGATACCGTGTGGCTCCCCGCACAGACGGGAACTGAACAATTTTCACTCGAGAAGCGAGAGCTTGAGGGTGTAGACAGTAAGCCACGACTCCTTGCACAGCTCCGCAATACCTCACTCGATGAGGCTCGCAATGTTGAAATCATCGCAACTATATTTGATGCGGAAGGGAAACCACTCACCGCATCAAGGACTATCGTTGACCGTTTCTCGGGAAGGACAACGGAGCGTGTGGTATTCACCTGGCCAGAACCAATTGCAAAGACACTCCGAAGTTGTGAGATACCAACTGACGTTGTTCTCGCAATTGATCTCTCGGGAAGTATGAATGATGATGGAGGAACCCCTCCTGAACCGATTACCTCGGTTCTCTCTGCGGCAAAATCGTTTGTATCAGGATTGAGTACGAAGGATCAAGTGGGCGTGGTGACCTATGCAACCGAGGGGTCTGTTGTTGAAAATCTCACCCATGAAAATGTGCGGGTAATGGATGTTATTGAAAAACTTACGATTGCTCCCAAGGAAGAGCGGGGAAGTAC
>JANLIJ010000075.1 GCA_024653575.1 Candidatus Kaiserbacteria bacterium | reverse complement strand
ACAAGATCGACACTCTCACCTGGCCGTGTCGACAACACAACGAGGTCCTTCGAGACCTCGTTTTTTATTCTTTCTCTCTAGTTGAGAGCGTGGAATTTTACCATGAGATATGGTACTGTGCCGTTACATTTATGACGGACAAACGAGTACGAAGTTCTGCGTTGCAGAAATTAAATCTTGGTTGTGGAACGGATATCATGGAAGGGTGGGTCAACCTTGACATCGCGTCTCTGCCCGGTGTTGATGTCGTTCATAATATAGAGGATCTCCCATTGCCACTTGCAGACAACAGTTTTGATGAGATTTTATGCAATGATATTCTTGAGCACGTGGACTATCCTCCCGTTCTTAAAGAGATGGTGCGCATTCTTACGCCGGGCGGCGTTATTCATATTCGGTCACCCCACTTCTCGTCGCGCAATAATTATGTTGACCCAACGCATAAAAGCCGGTTCAGCGTCGAGACCTTTCACTTCTTCGTCCGCGGTATGCATGCATGGAAAAAACGACAATATTATTTTGACTTCGCATTCAGCAAGATCGCATCGGTGCATATTGATTTTGAACACACATCGTCACGCTTCTTCTTCTACAATCGATTAGTTGAGTACCTTGTGAATCGCACACCTCGGGCTCAAGAAATATATGAAATGACCGGACTCTGTCGTATCTTTCCCGCACACAATATACAAATCACTCTCGTAAAATAACTAGACCGAGCGAACAAAGAGTGTGTTCTTACATCCTGACCAAAAAGGTTTTTCGCGGTAGCCGAACGTCTCTAGCAACCGTGCGATATCCTCCCTGCGCTCTATCACTTCTATTACAATTGTATGAGCCTTCTTGAGCGCCTGTGAAGCACCCACGAGCATGCGCAGTTCGCTCCCTTCCACATCTATCTTCATCACGGTTGGCCAGACATTTCTTTCTTCACAGTATGCATCGAGTGTTGTCGCCTCCACCTCTGTTTTCCCGGTGTCGGCGATCCTGTTGCGTCCCGGATTGCCTCCTTCCTGCATATAGAACTTTCCCTTCTTATCCAAGAGCGCAATATTATTCATGACAATATTTATGCGCTTATTGCGCAAAAGCCCTCGGAAAGTTTCCGGAAACGGTTCAAAAGAGTGTACTTCTTTTGCGAGATGCGAGCCAAGCAGACTGTAGAAACCAATATTCGCCCCGATATCAAAAAAAAAGTCGTCCTTGGTAAGGGTGCACCAAAGATATTCTGTCACTGGTACTTCGCTTCCATCGAGCATGCCGTGATAGAGGATAGAGCGGTCTTCGGGATAGGGGATGTATATGTATTCGCCAAAAAATGTCTTTACCTTGAAAGTTCCTCTGATCAGATGCT
>JANLIJ010000071.1 GCA_024653575.1 Candidatus Kaiserbacteria bacterium | reverse complement strand
CCAAGATGAATAGAAGATGAATGCCGTGTATACTACCCACATGCGGATACTTGTAGTCGAGGACAATGAGAAGCTTGCACGATACATTAAACAGATGTTTGAGGGGGAGGGGTATGCTGTTGATGTGGTGCATGATGGCATGCATGGTGAACGTATGGCACAGGGTGGTCACTACGATGCTATCGTTCTTGACATAATGCTTCCTGAAAAAGATGGAATGGCGGTGTGCCGTGACTTGCGGGATCAAGACATACTCACTCCAATTCTCATGCTCACTGCACGGGGAGGTGTGGATGATAGGGTCGTGGGGCTCGACAGTGGTGCCGATGATTACCTCGTGAAACCGTTCGATATGAAAGAGCTCCTCGCTCGCGTGCGAGCTCTCCTCCGCAGACCACCTGAGAAATTCATGGGGGTGGTTGTAGTCCAAGACCTTGTGCTCGATAGTGGTAAGCATCTTCTCACACAGGGTGGGAAGAGTATCTCACTCACACAGAAGGAGTACGCCATTCTCGAGTATCTCATGCGAAATGCTGATAGGGTTGTGACGAGAGAAGAATTACTTGAACATTGCTGGGATTTCGCCTATAGTGCATTCAGCAATATTACTGATGTATACATACGGCAGATAAGAAAGAAACTTAATGATACGAATGAGCGATATATTCAAACGGTTCGTGGCACGGGCTACACATGTACGCGCGGATAGTTTTAATGGTGCGGTCATACGTCTGACCGCGTATTACACGATTGGCGTGTGCGTCATACTCCTGGCATTTAATGTGCTCGTGTACACACTCATTTCTGCCGATATACAGAGTGCGTTTTTGGTAGATGATGAGCGTGGGGATATCATCGACCTACAAGACGAATCGATATCTCATGAGATTAAAGAGAATCTTATCGATGTACTCATAACAACAGATGGGTTTCTTCTTATCATTACCATAAGCATTTCTTACCTTCTCGCACGTAGAACGCTCACTCCGCTCGCCGAGTCATACGAGCGACAGAAGCGATTTATTTCAGATGCTGCACACGAGCTTCGGACACCGCTCTCGGTAATGAAGGCGGGGACGGAGCTCATACTGAACGGTACACGAAGTGAGTCAGAATATAAAACGTATGTGATAGAACTTCAGGAAGAGGTCGAGAGAATCATTCGACTCTCAAATGACCTTCTCATTCTTGCGCAACACGAAGGGGGTACCACAAGCTCCAGCACACCGTTCCTATTTTCTAATGTGTGTGAGACGGCGTGCAAAGATATGAGTTCATATGCTGTATTAAAGGGTGTTACCCTCAACACCTCAATAGAATCCAATGTGTCTCTTGTGGGGAATGAGAACGACATGTTGCGCCTTGTATTAAACCTCCTCAAGAACGCAATTGATTACAATAGACCAGAGGGAACGGTTACACTCACTATCTCAGAGAGAGAAGGAAGCGTCTTCCTTATTGTGAGTGATACCGGTGTTGGGATAGATGAGATACACTTTCCGCATATTTTTGAAAGGTTCTATAAAGTTGATCAGGCACGCAGACAGAAAGATGTTGTTGGGTCTGGCCTTGGGCTCTCGATTGTGAAGGAGATTTGTA
>JANLIJ010000030.1 GCA_024653575.1 Candidatus Kaiserbacteria bacterium | reverse complement strand
GTCATACAGACGGTTTAACATAAAACATCAATAGATAAATAGTACTAAGACGAGCATAATACTACGAAAAACACGGTTTGTCCATGTATTTAGCGATGCATACTAAGGTTATTTTCAAGTACAGAGTGCATTTGCAGTTGGTTTGATATAATAGGATCCTACCACTGAATAACTTATTTGTATGGCAAATTACACCCAGGAATCCTTTACTAGAAAGTTAGATAACCAACCCCTCTTTAAAGAGGCGGTCACAGAATTTCTTGAGAGTATTTTTCCTTTTCTTGAGCAATATGGTCCCGATGAAGAGGTGTACATGCGACTCGAAAGACTTCTTGAGCCAGAGCGAACCATTACTTTTAAGGTGGTGTGGGAGAACGATGAGGGGATTCTTCAGGTCAATCGTGGTTATAGAGTCCAATTTAATTCTGCGCTCGGCCCCTACAAGGGAGGGCTCAGGTTTGACCCTTCTGTCACCGAAGATGTACTGAAATTTCTTGGTTTCGAACAGATATTTAAAAATTCATTGACGGGGTTACCGCTTGGTGGAGGTAAAGGTGGAAGTGATTTTGATCCGAAAGGAAAAACAGATAATGAGATTAGACGTTTCTGCGTCGCTTTCATGACAGAACTCTCTCGGTACATTGGTGCAAATACAGATGTACCTGCAGGTGATATTGGTGTTGGTGCGAGAGAAATTGGGTATTTGTATGGTGCGTATAAGCGTCTCCAGAATCGAGTTGATGGAACTCTCACCGGGAAGGGAACTGGCTATGGTGGGTCGTTCATCCGCACGGAAGCGACTGGTTATGGTGCTGTGTATTTTATTAAGGAGATGCTTGCCCATGTGGGGAAGAATATTGAAGGGATGAGAGCCGTCATCTCTGGGTCTGGTAATGTTGCAACACATGTTGCTGAGAAGCTTATCGCGGAAGGCGCACTCCCGCTTACGCTGTCAGATCGAGATGGATATATTTATGCAGAAGAAGGTTTGTTACAGGAGATTGTTGATGCCGTGAAAGTTTTGAAGGAAAAGAAAGGTTCTCTTAAGGATCTCCCACTTCCTCATGGGTGCGTATATTGTCTTGGAACACCATGGAAGGCCATTAAAGCCCAACTCTTTATTCCTTCTGCAACTCAAAATGAAATAGATGAAGACAACGCACAAGCGATTGTTGCAAATGGTGCAGTTCTTGTTGCTGAGGGCGCAAATATGCCTTCGACACTTGATGCGGTGAAGGTATTCAAGGAATCGGGGATTCTCTTTGGTCCGGCGAAGGCAGTGAATGCAGGAGGGGTTGCTGTGTCAGGTCTAGAAATGAATCAGAATGCAAGCCATACACAATGGACTACTGACGAAGTCGATGCAGAACTACGAATGATTATGAAGCGCATACATGATACGTGTGTACGGTATGGAAGTGTAGGTTCCAGGGTTGATTATGTGAATGGAGCAAATATTGGTGGCTTTGTGAGAGTTTTTGAAGCAATGAAACAGCTTGGGTGGTAAGCAGTCTTTTCGGGATATCCACAATTCGGAGCTGTTGACAAAATTCAGGTATACGCTACTATATCGCCTCGACCATAAAGATTGGTCGCGTTCCCGGGCATCCGCCCAAATCAAAATCAAACAGGAGAAGCTCCATGCAAAAGAAATTCCAACGTTCCCATATCGCCATGGCCATGATTGCCGGAGCGATCGTTCCCATTGCTGTCAATGCGCTGGAAACCAGCAAGTTCACCCCGCACCACGGAACAGCGCTCGGCGACAAGGGAAAGGAAATCCACAGCCTTCGCAGTTTGGACATCGGCGACAAGACCATCGTGCGCACGTCCAGCGGCCAGAACCATGTTTACGACACGGACGAACACGACCTGATGTCCGCTCAGCGTCTCATGGCCAAGGGCTACACCGTCACCCCGCCCGGCGCCGCGGCGAACTCCTGAACAACCGGCTTCGGCCGGTCCCGCACCAACGGGCGGCCTCTTCCACGAGGTTGCCCGTTTTTTATATTCAAACCGGCCTTTGGCGGATGCCAAAGGCCGGAAGAAAACTCTGTGTACGTGTCTTATATATTGATGTGCTTTGCGAGTGAACCAACGATTGGTAGTGCAACCTCTTTCTTTTGAATTACATTCACAATACCAACTATTGAAAGAATAACGAGTGCAAGATTTAGAATGGCGAGAATCGGCGCGAAGACCCAGAGTGACTCTCCAACAAACCATACAACAATCTCAATGGCGAAGAGCACGAGTCCCTGTCGTGTGTGGAATCGCACTGAAGGATTTTCCTTCGAAGTGAGAAGAGGAATAAGAACAAGAATACCAATGTAGGCGAGAATGCTCATGAGCTGAGTATTGTCGGTAGAAGGTGTGCTGTTCTGTGCTTGTGGTTGAGTTACTTCTGTATTGTTTTCTCCATCCATAGTAATGACAGATTATGTATTAATACGATTACTAATAATTGTACGTCGTTTTTCAGTATGTACAAGATGCTGTTTGATGCTCCTACTGTGGTAGCAAATGAGGAAATGTGAGATTTGTATTATATCTATCATATGATAGATATAATACAAATCACGATGAGTGTCACTCCGACGAATGCAACGCAGGATTTGTGGGTTTTGAAGACGTGCTCTAGAACTCTGGCTTTTGCATGTACACAGCAATGCTCCTTCGCTTCGCGTGTTTCCCTTTATGGCGATGCGATTTTGACACCTTGTGGATGGTGAAGAATTCACCGTAGAGATTTTCGATTTCTTCTTCGGTCGAGACATGTTCTGCGACACCAATCTTCGGGTGGATGTATGTGTTTTCCTCCTCAGCGGGATTTTCGGTAATCATACGCTTTGCATGCTTGTCTTCATCGAGGAGAAAGGTCTTGTAGAAAAAGTATCCACCAGGTTTCAGAACGCGGAAAATTTCAGCAATAAGTCGAGTACGTTCCTCTGCCTTGAGGAAGTGTGACGTCATCATGTCGAGGACAATAGTCGCGGATTCGTCGGGGAGGGGGATGGGTTCACCGATTGAGCGCGCCCCAAATGTGAGATTAAGATTCTCCTGCTTTGCGAGACGTTCTGCTTGGCGGACAGCCTCACCCGAGATGTCGTAGCCAACACCGCGCATTCCATATGTCTCTGCGAGCCAGAGAATATTTCGGCCGTTACCACAGCCGAGGTCGAGTACCGAGGAGGTGATGTTAAGAATTCGGTGTCCCTCTTCTCGTTCGAGCCACCTCGTAAACTTTTCAAGGTCTTCACTTGGGTTCAAGGAAAGCGCGAGGTGTCCCGCCTCTTTGTATTCTGCATCCCAAAATGCCTGTCCGCTCCGTTTTCGTTTCATGGTCTCTAGTAGACCATACCATAGTGACTATGGCAAATTTCTATACTTTGGGCTATACTCCAGCACATGAATGATGACAATACATATATATATGGGAAGCATGCGGTAAAGGAGGCGGTTTCTATTCGTCCGGATATTGTCAGTGTCATATATCTAGCAGATGAAAAAGATGTTGAATTCTTTAAGAAGGCGTCAGCGGGGAAACAGATTGCACTCCGAGAGTTGAATCTCAAGAAGCTTCCGAAGGGAGTTCCAAGTGACGCGGTACATCAGGGAGTTATTGCAGAAATAAATCCGAAGAAACTCATGGTGGATTATGAGGATTTTATGCGGGACTGTGACGTTACGAGCGATACCGCCTTTGTACTCTTTGGGGAAGTACAAGATCCACACAACGTGGGTGCGGTCATCCGCTCTGCGGTAGCGTTTGGTATTACGGGAATTCTCATTCCCGAGCATCGTCAGGCACAGGTGAATGGAACGGTGATAAAAGTTTCTGCGGGTATGGCATTTAAGATTCCACTTATCCAAATTGGGAATGTGAACAATACAGTGAAGGATTTGAAGGAGCGTGGATTTTGGGTGTATGGTCTCGACGGGGAAGCAGAGCAGTCAGTTGCCGATGAACAGTTTGAGAAGCCGTCAGTGCTCATTCTCGGAAACGAAGGGGAGGGTATTCGTCAGAAGACACTTGAACACTGTGACATTCCACTCCGTATCCCAATGTCAAAAAAAGCAGAATCACTCAACGCCTCAGTCGCAGCAGGAATCGTCCTCCATGCGTGGAGTGTAAAACATCCAGAACGCAATCGCTAATCTTTTGCGAGAAGCTTAATTGCTTCACTAATTTGCTCTGCTCGCTTTTTCTCGGGGAGCGCCCCACAGGAGTGAATGTGGGCGATGACATATTCCTCGCTCACTCCTTTGAGTGCACTGCGAGCTGCTTTCACCTGTGTAATAAATTTCATGCAATCATGCGGTGCGTCGCTCTCGAGGAATGTTTTGAGCGCGCGTATTTGACC
>JANLIJ010000015.1 GCA_024653575.1 Candidatus Kaiserbacteria bacterium | reverse complement strand
CTTCGATTTTACTTCTTTCAAGCCCGGTGAGTCTCTTGAGTTGCATGTCAAGAATTGCCTGTGACTGGATGTCAGAAAGACCAAATTTCTTCATGAGTTTGGCTTTTGCTGTCGGTTCATCTGCTGATTTTCTGATGATCTCAATCACCTCGTCAATATTATCAAGTGCAATGAGATACCCTTCGAGGATATGTGCGCGGTGCTTGGCTTGAGCAAGCTCAAACTCAGAGCGCTTGCGGATCACATCAACTCGATGTCTGATATAGAGTTCAAGAATCGTTTTGAGTGAAAGTGTCTGTGGAATTCCGTCAACAAGCACGACCATATTTGCTGGAAATGTCGTTTGAAGCTCGGTATGTTTGTATAAATTATTGATTACTTTTTTGTAGACTGCATCTCGTTTGAGTTCGATGACAACTCTGATTCCGTCTCGGTCTGATTCGTCGCGAAGATCGGAGATTCCTCCAATTTTTTTATCAATGACAAGACGTGCGATTTTGGCGACAAGGTTTGATTTATTTACTTGATACGGGAGTTCATTCACGACAATTGCCATTTTACCTTTTCCTAAGTCTTCTTCGGTAACAAGTCCTCTGATGAGGATCTTTCCTCGTCCTGTCTGATAGGCTTGCTTAATATCTTTTGCTCCGTATATGATTCCAGCTGTTGGGAAATCTGGTCCAGTAATATATTCTGTGATTTCGTCAAGTTCTGTGTCAAATACCAGATCTCGATCAGAGTGTTGTATTCCGGACGCGTTTGTCTCTTCAGGTTTTCGGGCCGTCACCACTTGGTTCTCTGTTGGTTCTACATGTTTTGCACCTTTTATCATGACAAAGAGTGCGTCAATAACCTCGGTCAAGTTGTGTGGCGGGATCTTGGTGGCCATTCCGACTGCGATTCCTTCGGCACCCATTAAAAGCAAATTTGGAAGCTTTGCTGGGACAAAGTGAGGTTCTTTCAGTGTGCCGTCAAAGTTTTCAGTCCACATGACGGTTTCTTTATCGATATCAACCATCATTTCCTCAGCAATTTTCGTGAGCTTTACCTCGGTATATCGCATAGCAGCTGGTGGATCTCCGTCGATTGAACCAAAGTTTCCCTGCCCGTTGACG
>JANLIJ010000205.1 GCA_024653575.1 Candidatus Kaiserbacteria bacterium | reverse complement strand
AGAGGTCAGTTCATCCCGGTCCTCTCGTACTAGGGACGACCCTCCTCAAGAATCAACGCCTGTAGTAGATAGGAGACCAACCTGTCTCACGCATCTAGTAGCAACTAGGCACTAGGCTTTAGGCGCTAGGCTCTAGCTACACCGCCATTACTGGCGGGATCGGACTGTAACTTCATCGGTTCTCGATGATCAACATTCAGTCTCTAAGGGCACGATACAGAAGTTGGAAGAAGGGCGCGATAAAACTTCATCGCGCACGAGAATATTTGGAGCCCCGAACTGGGTTTGAACCAGCGACCTTTACCTTGGCAAGGTAACGCTCTCCCCACTGAGCTATCGAGGCTCAAAATACTCTCAAAGAACAATTCCCTTCTTCCAACTTCCGTAACATTTCCCTCGGTGTTGTCCTCGCGTACACAACGCGATTGGATTTCACCGATATCAGTTGATTTCTTCATATGTATTCCTACATATGACCGCCGTGAGTATGTCTTCGCACAGCACGTCTCCACGTGCCTAACAATTCCTCGTGGATTCAGACCGTTCAATCCCCAATCTGCGTCAAGGCGACGCCTTGACACAATGAGATGCTGAACGGTCTGAACCCAGCTCGCGTACCATTTTAATTGGCGAACAGCCAAACGCTTGGGACCTTCTCCAGCCCCGCGCTATGGTGAGCCGACATCGCTGTCGAGGTTACTCTCCCATTACTGGAAGGATCGGACTATATCTTCATCCTTTCGATCACATGAAAGGCGATGGCGTATTAGCCGCTACTTGAGCGACTCCGTTCAGTTAAGAACAAGTCTCTACGGGGTCATGATTCAATTTGTATGTCATGGATGGAATGATGTACTTTTGTATCGTTGCAAAGAAACTCGGGAGCGAATCTTTTTTAATTCGTATCCTCCAATATTCTTTGTCCCGATTGAGAGACGCATCAATTCCAAGCGACGCAAGCAACGCGAGGCAATATTTCTGATCCTCTCGAGCAAATTGCTGTGTATTGAGATACACATCACTTGCTCTACATCTACTTCCATCGTCCATAAACCATACAGCCAGCATTATTGGGTTGAGTACCACATCTCGTGGTACTCGCTTCACACCATTCTTGTAGAACAATGTTTTTAATTCGGTTAATTCCGGATGTTGCCGAGTAGTAAATCTATACGCAATCCGCGTCCCATTTCCATTTCGAGATACTGGTCCGCTTTTGCACAAAGATTTAAGCGCTTCGTATTTCCAATTCACATATTCTCTTTGCGAGAATGCGTGATTGACTTCAAGAAGTGCATTTTTTCTACCCGGAACAATTCGGAGATACCCGTCTCCAAGAAGTGTTCCAATAATTATTGATCGCTGTGTTTGAGTCAGACTTCCCACGGTATTGTCCATTAATACCAATTGTACAATGGATTTCACCGTTATAAGCCATATTTTGCACACTGGTATCTGGCGCGAGAGCCACATTACCAGCCAGACTCATGCGATTACCCGCATGGCACCCCGATTCGTTAAGGTGCCGAACTCCGCCGTCGCTAAGGACGCTTGGGCGGAACTAGCCTGTTATCCCCAGGGTAACTTATATCCGTTAATCTCTGGCCGCATCTAA
>JANLIJ010000186.1 GCA_024653575.1 Candidatus Kaiserbacteria bacterium | reverse complement strand
GTTGTACCAAATCTCAAATTTTGGCCATCAACAAATGCTATGTTTGGAACCTTTTCGTTATTCATTAGCCTAATTATATCATTATATAATTTAAGAATGTTGGGTTGGTGAGATTTGAATAGCATCCCACCATGTCAGCTAAGAAATTTCTTGATATACTCATGAAAATGAAAACTAAATTTATACTTTTAATTTTTGTAGTTGTTGCAGTATTGATTGTGGGGTTTTTTGCTTTAAATTCGTATATTTATAACGAAAAGCAGGTAGTCTCCATAGCGACAGATTATAAAAATATTGAATATACAATTAATGGGGAGAAGGTAAAACTCACCGATGGCCTTGCAAAAAGGGAGGTTGCACCGGGCTCAGCTTCGAAAGTAGTAACTCGATATTTTGGTAATGATTTCCTCACTGATTTAAATAATGATGGTCGTGAAGATATTGTTTTCCTACTCACGCAAGTGACAGGAGGAAGCGGTACTATGTTTTATGCTGTGTCGGCGCTCAATACTGAACAGGGATATGTTGGCGGAGATGGGTACCTACTCGGCGACCGTGTGGCTCCGCAAAATATTGGACTGAGTCAAAACCCTCGTCACAAAAACGTGGTGGTGGTTAATTACGCTGTCCGCGAAGACGGTGAGCCGATGACCACGCAACCTTCAGTCGGTAAAAGCACGTACTTGAAACTCGACACCGCGAGTATGCAATGGGGAATTGTCGAGCCTGATTTCGAAGGGGAATCTCGTTAATAAGTACAAAGGGTCGCCCTTTGTAGAGCCCAAAAGTTAGGCCTATATACGATTGATTATATAAAAATCCCTCGCAAAGCGGATGCTTTGCGAGGGATTGAACGTGTTACACCACATTGGCGCGGGAACGAATCATCTCGAGTGACTCTTCGACAAGTACGACGCCGTCCTTGAAGACAGGCCGGAGCAGGTTTTCATATCCGCCTGCACTCGCTTCTTCCTTGCGTACGGTGCGATATTCGAGTGCACCGTTTTGGGAATCAGCGATGAGCGCGAGACGCCCTGCTTTCGAGCGCTTGCCAGGGTCGGTCACGGGGTCCTTCATGACATCGTGCCACTCGTCTTCGATGCGGGTTGCCGAGCACTTGAACGCAAACATCTGCGTGTCTCGGTCGACCTTCTGGAGAAGGCCACCACCGGAGCCGAAGGCGACGTTGTCAGCAGACCACCCGACAGACTTGAGTCGGCCAAGAATGGTGTCGATCATGTTGTAATCGATACCATCACCTTGGATGACTCGCACCTTGGGGTTGAGTACCCGATATCCCTTCGCGTTCACTTCAGTCCCGAACGCACTTCCGAGGATCTCGAGTACCTTGTGGACGACATCAGGCGGATAGCCAGAGTCGGGACGGACGACGAGGGTTCCATCGCGTGCGAGAACGTTCTCACGGAGTTCTTCACCCCAGAGATTTTTCGTCGCATGGTAGATGTCGTAGCTGTCTGAAACAACGGCCACGAGGCCCGTCGGGAACTGCTCGAGCATATTGCGATATGCCAAAGCTTCGCCGTCTTTGCCCCACGAGGTTATCGTGGAGTGCTCAGCTGCCGGAATAGAAAACCCTGCCATTGCCTCGCTGTAGTACTTCTTGGCGACACGGATACCTTGGAAGGTATCGGTCCCCTTGAAGGAGACGAGGTGAGACAACGCGCCGATACCGGCCGATTCCACCGACGTCGATCCACGAAAACCAAAATCGTGAACCTTAAAGTCGATGAGTTCGGGGGTGCCCGTATCCTTGAGAAAACGGAGTACGAGCTTCTTCATCTCACGGCTCTGGGTTGCAACCGTTGAAGGGTACCAGAGCATTGAGAGAAGGGTTTCGACGTAGTTCGTCACCCACGGGAGCTCGGGGTCGGTGTTTTCCACCGTCATGAGCACGTTGCGGGTTGGAACGGTGAGTCCCTCCGGTACTGCGCGGATGATGATGGGCAACCGACCACCGTGAACGGTGCGAAGACGCTCCCAGCCAGCCTTGTTGTAGATGTCGCTTCCGCCGAAGTGGACTTTGAAGTCCTCCTCGGCTTCTTCGAGATCGGCGCGTCCGACGACGGCTCCCTCGAGGTAGCGCTTCAGGTAGTACTGAAGACCGAAGAAGGTTACACCGGGGAAGCGACCGCCACGGCTCTCGAAGAATGAAAAGATCTTCGAGGTCTTCGGCGGGTACTGCTTCCAGTGGGAGACCTTGTAGCTGTCGGTCAGTTCGACAAAGTTTACTTCAGGAATGATACGTGCGTTCATGACTTTCTCCTTACGTAGAATGGGTGAGTGCTCGCATGAGGAGTTCACCCAAAGTTTGATGTTCCGGAGCGAGTACCCCGAGCACTTCTTCGTAGGGAAACCACGAGAGTGCATCGAGATCGTCGCCCGGCCTTGGTGCTCCAAAAATATATGGAGCGGTAAAGAACGAGCTAATGATGCGGTCCTTGTCTTTCCGGTAGCGCCAGTCGTCGATCGTCGTCGAGCCAATGTAGATTGGAGCGCCGATTTCAAGACCTGACGTTTCCTCGAACGCCTCACGCCGTACTGCTCCTTCGAGGGTGGTGTCGCACGTGGGGTCAAAGAACCCGCCGACAAATCGCCACCTCCCCATGTCCTGCTTCTTTTGCCCGAGAAGCACTTCGCGCGTTTCCTTGCGGATAATCGCGACATCGACGACAGGGTAGGGGATAGGCGCACGTTCCATCTGTGCGCGAATGAGTCCTTTCCTCACGTCGGGTGTTGTGTGGGCGTTGAAGCAGTGTGTGCGAACGGACGTACCATCGGGTGAAGGGACTTCCGTGTGCACTTCCGTGGTGTACCGTCCATGGTAGTAGGGGATAAATGAATCCCGTGATCCATAGAGGGTCACCTCGTGTTCAGGGAACAGTGCGTTGATGATTGCGTCGAGATTTTTGCTCCACTCCTCGTCAGAGGGATGGTCAAAGATTTCTGCAATCATTGCGTTCGGATATTTCTCAAGGAGCATTGCCCTCCGTACCGCAAACGTGAGCGGATTTCGAGGGGTCGGGAAACCTCTTCCCGACCCGAGTACGACGAGGAGTTCATTGTTTCGAGTGCGCGCATAGTCGAGGAGGTGCTGATGTCCCGCATGAAGTTCTGGGACCTGGAACCTACCGACGACGACACCGAGTGCCTGTGTGTTCATGATTGTTTCCTTTCGCTATGTGATGTCAAAGAACCAATAGGTGAGCGTATTTAGATAGTGTTATAGATACACTATCTAAACCTAAAAAATATATGCCCTCCTATTACTAAGTGTATGATATACACTTAGTAATAAAAAGTCAAGGAGGGGTGTTGATAACGGCGTATTGGTTATAGAATCTCGATCTCTTTTACCGATGGGGAAGTGAAGCGATAGAGCTCAGCAGGACGGAATGCGCCTCCGGTGCGTTTCCTGTTCAGTGCGGTAAGTACCTGTATTTTAAGAATCTTTTTTCTAAAGTTTCGCTTATCGAGATCGGTTTTAAGAATACTCTCGTACACACGCTCGAGATCGGTGAGGGTGAATTCGGTTGGCATGAGTTTGCTAACTATTGTCGTATAGGTTGCCCGCGCACGGAGTCTATTGTGGGCAGTTTTTCGGATGAGGTCATGGTCATAGGCAAGACCGCGAGCTTCTTCAATGGGTACCCACCATGCATCATCAGTATCTTCTCGTTCACTCGTGCTGAGTTCATCCCATGGGATGAGTGCAATGTATCCCACGGCTACGACTCTTCCTCTCGGGTCACGATTGAGTTCGCTAAAGGTATATAACTGCTCCATGTAGACAGTACTCTCGACGTGCCCCTTCGCCTTTACGATGCGAAGCGCTGCCTCTTCGGCAGTCTCCTTTGGGTCAATGAGTCCTCCGGGGAGACCCTTGCTGTTAGGGAAGTGGGGTGGTCGGTGTACTGGAGCAAGACGAATAAGAAGTCTGCCATCGCGTACCGTCATGAGTGCAACATCGACTGCGAGCACTGCGAAGCGCAAGTGCTGTTCACCAGTATTTTTTTTCATATAAAAATAATACAACACGGGTATTTATTGTCAATGATACACTATCAACAGCAGGACTTGCAGTAACTTAGTGTATGGTGTACACTAAGTTAATTAATAACCTAACACTATTATCATGATTTCATTTACAACAGGGATAGGACGATTGGTAGGGGGTAAAAGGGATTATCGTGAGAGCGCGTATGTTGCGATTGTGATGTTGCTGGTGACCATCGTGTACGAGCTTTTCTCAAAAATGGTCTTTGCTGATTTCAGTTTCAACATCTATGAGTTTGTTGGCACATGGAGTGGACTTACAACGGTATGGCTCTGTCGCACTGAGAATGTACTCTGTTGGCCATGGGGAATCGTGAGTGCAATTATGTTTGGATTCTTCTTTGGCACTATCGGGCTTCCCGGTCAGCAGTGGCTCAACTGGGGATACTTCCTTGTTATTCAAATATGGGCATGGCCAAACTGGGCATTCGGCGGAGAAGCACGCTCAGAACTTCAGGTGACGTTTCTCAGTGTGAAAGGGAGGTTTCTGACTCTCGGTGGGGTAGTGCTCGGTACCGCACTCATCTATATGCTCATTGATGTGTTTGCGCCGGGGTCAAATTATCCAGTACTCGATGCGACTGTTGTTGCGTCGAGTATCGTTGCACAGTTTCTCCTTGGTCGAAAGAATGTAGAGAGTTGGTATCTCTGGCTTGGCCCAGTGAACATGCTCTCTATTGCTCTCTTCTATCTTGCGGGGGCATATACGGTAATGGCGCTCTATATAGCATTCTTTATCCACGCGCTCTTTGCAATTAAGAGTTGGCGCGCACAGGTCTAAATTATTCGCATAACAATACTACTATGTTTTCCAAAGGACTCATTATAGGGAAATTCTATCCACCACATCGTGGACACAAGTACCTCATTGACCGTGCAAGAAGTGAGTGCAAGTCGCTCACTGTTATCCTTTGCTATAAGCAGACCGATACGATTCCTGGCATGCTCCGTGCAGAGTGGCTCCAACGCACTCACCCCGATGTGCGAGTACTCGTCATCGAGGACAATAAACTCGCTGACGATGACTCGGAGGGGTGGGCAAAGTTTACTATTGAGATTCTTGGGTACGTCCCCGATGCCGTCTTTACTTCAGAAGCCTATGGTGACCCGTACGCATCCTTCATGGGAACCGTGCACGTTCTTGTTGATAAGGCACGCACGCACGTTCCCATTTCTGCAACAATGGTGAGAAGTGATCCAATGAAATATGCAGATTTTCTTGAACCCTGCGTTCGCGCATATTTTGCTCGAAGGATTTGTATTCTCGGCGCAGAATCAACGGGTACGACGACGCTCTCTGTGGCACTCGCGAAGCACTATCATACTGTCTGGGTTCCTGAAGATGGGCGTATGTACTCAATGGGAAAGGTTCATGGTGATTCTCATACAGCATGGCGAACAGATGAATTTGTTCATATTGCAGAAGCACAGAATGAACTTGAAGACCGCCTCGCCGAGGCATCGAATGGTCTTGTCATCTGTGACACGAATGCATTTGCGACTGCAGTCTGGCATGAGCGATACATGGGGACACGTTCGAAGGAAGTCGAGACGGTAGCCAGTTCTCGAGAGTATGGACTCTACATCGTCACGGGTGATGAGATTCCTTTCGAAGATGATGGACTTCGTGACGGTGAACATGTCCGTCATTCTATGCACACACGCTTCATTGAACGGCTGACTGAAGAAAAAAAGAAATTCATTGTTGTGACCGGTTCGCGAGAAGAAAGGCTTAAGAAAGCGGTAGAGGCCATTGATGCGCTCTGAGATAAAAAGCAAAGATTTTTATATAGGTCTGGTATATGGAAGAAACTGCTCGCGCCCCAAAAACCATTTGAGGTTGCTTTAGGGATAGATGTATACTATAGGGGTGAATGCGCTTAGAATTCAGAGTAAGTTGAGGATTTTTTTATTTTCGTTGGCAGTTTTACTCTGTGTTTTTATTGTCTCTGTGCAGAGGGATGACTCGGGTAACGAATCCATTGAATTTCCTTCAAATGCGCTATATCTAGATGAGACAAAACCAATTGAAGTTCGGGTGGCTGACCTTCTGTCATACATGACGATTGAGGAGAAGATAGGGCAGATGGCTCTCGTCGAAAAGAATAGTATTGAAGAACCAGAGGACATTGTGACCTATTACCTCGGAGGACTTCTCAGTGGTTCGGGATCTAAACCTCCAGAAAACACAGTATCGGGGTGGAGGGAAATGGTGGATGGATATCAAAAGGAAGCGAGAAGTTCACGGCTCGGCATTCCGCTTCTGTATGGGGCTGACTCGGTGCACGGACATGCGCATGTACCAGGAATGACTGTTTTTCCACACATGATTGGTCTTGGTGCTACCAATAATCCAGAGCTTGTGAGAAAGGTAGCACGTGCAACGGCTGAGGACATGGCCGTTACTGGTGTGAACTGGAACTTTGCTCCAAACCTCGACCAACCACAAGATATCCGTTGGGGCAGAGCGTATGAAGCATTTTCTGACGACCCAGTACTCGTTTCAAAACTCGGGTCGGCATATATCGAAGGACTCCAGACAAGTACCAATACAGACGATGGTGATATGTCTGTGCTCGCTACCCCCAAACACTACCTTGGTCTTGGCGGAATGGGATGGAATACATCGTTGAATGGAAATTTTAAAATAGATCAAGGAGTTACTCCAGCCGACGAAACACTTCTCCGCGAAGTGTACCTGCCACCATTTATTGAGGCGGTGAACGCCGGTGCTCTCAGTGTCATGGTGGGTCTCAATACATGGGGAGACAAAAGGATGGTACTCCAAAAACAGTTACTCACCGATGTGCTTAAACAGGAGCTGAAATTTAAAGGATTTGTGGTGTCTGACTGGTACGGCGTGCATGAGGGGAGGATGAACGATTTTTTGGCCACGGTACAGGCGGTGAATGCGGGGGTTGATATGGTGATGTTGCCGTTTGATTATCAGACTTTTGCACGTCACATGAAATGGGCGAATCGACTTGGACTTATCTCAGATGAGCGAATCGATGACGCGGTCGGGAGAATTCTCTACGCAAAGTTTGCGCTTGGTCTTTTTGATGCATACGAAGGCCAGTTTACATACACAGATGATCAAGACTCTGTGCATCGCGCGCTCGCGCGCGATGCAGTCGCGCAGTCCTTAGTTCTTCTCAAGAATGAAGATGCACTCTTGCCGTTATCAAAAAATATTCGACATATTCGTGTTGCGGGGAGCTCTGCGCACAACAGTGGCCGACAGATGGGTGCATGGACTATTGAGTGGCAGGGGGTTGATGGGAATTGGCCACTCGGCGCAACTTCAATTCTGGATGGGATTCAAGCCAGAGCTGGAAAAGAGACACGAGTAGAGTATGACCGTCTTGGTATTTTTTCTAACAAAGATAAAGCTGATGTCGGTATTGCAGTGGTAGGAGAAAAACCATATGCAGAAGGCTGGGGAGACAAGGAGTACCCGATTCTCGATGAAGAGGATTTGCAGGCGATAAAAAACTTGCAGGTCACCTGTGACAAGGTCATTGTTGTGATAGTGTCGGGACGGCCACTCCTCATTGAACATGAAGTTGATTCTTTTGATGCGCTTGTTATGGCATGGCTCCCCGGAAGTGAGGGGGCGGGGGTAGCAGATGTGTTGTTTGGCAGCAAACCATTTGTGGGGACTTTGCCACTTCCGTGGCCGAGCCATTCAGAACAACTTCCTATTGCAACCGATGGGAGTACTGCTGACGGAACGTCGGTACTTTTCCCTCGTTACTTTGGATTGAAAAAATAGAGATGTTTCCTGCACGATAATTTGTCGCGAATAATCCCCGACTAAAGCCACCTCAGATAATTGATATTCTGGTATACTTTTTACATGGAAAAGACATCTTTAATTGGTGGTGCGGTAGCGGTAATTATTATTGGGTTCTTCTTTTGGTTAAGTAGTCTTATTGTTATTGAAATTGATAACCAGAGCACTCCGCTCACTCCAGTAACAGAAACAACAGCCCCCGTAGGGAAGATAGACCCGAGAGTGGCCTGTGAAAGCGCACTCATGTATACCACCTTTGAAAATGGAGAACAGGCCGATGCATTTGTCGCTGAGTGTATCGAGGGCAAATACCCAGAGGTTATCAATCGCTACACCGAGAGTCTCGAGCTTGATGGTGCTGTAATATAGTGCCATGTTTAAAGAAAC
>JANLIJ010000176.1 GCA_024653575.1 Candidatus Kaiserbacteria bacterium | reverse complement strand
AGAACCTCCACTGTATCAGCAAGAAATTATTGACGATCCTATTGAGCCTGAGGTGATCCCTTCAGGCAAGAAAAATCCGTTATCATTTTTCACACATATGTCACTTAAGGGTATTTCAATGACTTCTCCAGGGAAGCCGATAGTGTACGGAGTTATTATTGCGATCATTGCGTTTCTCCTGATGCTTGCGTATGAATATTTTTTTCACACAATGAAAGTGACGGTGTACTTGAACTCAAAGACTCTTGAAGAGCAATTCGATCTCAGTGTCCCGGTCACAGAAACTGAAACAACTGATTTTGCCGTTGTTCGTCGCGCAACAGCGCAAGAATTTACCGATGAAAAAAAGACGACAGGTACTCGCGAAGACGGTGAGAAAGCAACGGGTGAAGTGATAATTCATAACTATACTAAAGAACCACGAACGTTTGCTCGTGGGACAGAGCTCCGAAAAGGAGATTTGATATTCAAGACCGACTCAGAGGTGAAAGTGGAATCAGCAAGTGGAGGCACTGTGGATACACCAGCTCTTGATCCAGGAAAAGAAACTGTTAAAGCAACTGCTGAGGATATTGGCCCGGAGTACAATATTGCAAAAGGAGCGGAACTGACCGTTGCATCACTTTCAGACACCTTTAAAGCATTTGCAGCATCTGCTTTTACCGGGGGCAGCAAGAAAGATATCAAAACCGTATCCAAAGCGGATCTTGCAACACTCGCAAAAAATGTTTCAGATAAAGCCGATGAAGGAAGTGCTGAAGTTCTTGGGACATCCATTACAAGTGAAGATATCATTCTTCCTGAGACCACTTCGGTTGCGATAGCAAAGACGGTGTATTCGGGTGAAGTAGGGGAGGAAGCGACCAAACTTTCGGTGAAGGCAACATCAGAGATTGAGTTTCTCACCATGCAAAAGAAGGCGTTACATGCAAAACTAGAAGAACTGTTCAAAGAAAAACTTGAATCTGACTTTGCGGTGATTCCTGAGTCACTCGAGTATGAAATTTCAGATGTTACGGATAACACTGATACGGTAGATCTCACAATTGACGCTCACGGAGGCGCTTCAAAGCAGATTGACACTGGTGCTGTTGCGAAATCATCTGTGTTCAAATCTCCATCATCTCTTTCCGAAATCCTCAAAAAAGAGTTTGACGTATCGCAAGTTGACGTTGCATCGTCGTTTAGTTTGTCATTGTGGTCTCCACTTTTTCGTAAAAATATCACTATTACCACAGTCACACAATAATGACACTGAAAGTGTATGTGAAACATGTGCAAACTCGGAAAAAGCATGCGATGCAACTCCTTTCATATGTCGTTTTATT
>JANLIJ010000159.1 GCA_024653575.1 Candidatus Kaiserbacteria bacterium | reverse complement strand
CTAGAGATCCTGTCTTTCAGGATGCAATTGGTGAAATTCTCACAAAGCTTATGACTACTGAAATTGACAACAATTATACTGTACATAATAATTAGTGTTTGTCAGACAAACTGACACTTTATAAAGGGAGGAAAGAAAGTTGGGAAAGAGTTGGGGGGTTGTGGATCTTGGTACTTGCAGAGGGGGACCACGTATTCCAAGGCATGCACCATATAAGAGGTGTCGTGCATATGAGACAGAAGCAGCAATGGATGACATTGAGGAGGATGATGATAATGAGCAGGATGGGTCGACCGAGTCTTCAGGCATATCTGGCACGCAAAAAGGTAAGCCTAGAGCAGCTTCTAAGAGGCGCTAAAATTGCAACTGTGCCTGAAGCACGTGCAATGTTTGATGCTTTGGGGGTAGCCGATCCTCCAAGCGAAGAACAGTTGATCAAATGTTTGGGATTGCAACAGCCGGCAGTAACAGATGTTGTAGCAATTCCAACTGAGTCAACAGCAGCTTATGGACTAGTTGAGATGCTGACACCTGAAGTTGCAGATGATGTTGTTATAGCACGCAAGAAAGCAAAAAAGCGAAGTGATTCAGAATAGATCAAATTCGAACCATGAATAGATTCTTATACTAAGTATAGTTATAGATATATCCAACAGGAGGCTTGAATATGTCACGTTCATTTAGGTTGCCGGCTTCATATATAACAACTGGTGCTGATCCGGCAGCTGGGAAGGCTCGTACTAGTCGAATTCTTCGATCAATGATTAGGGCACAACTCAATGCTATCAAGGGAGATGTTGACACTGAAGAGCTTGATGATTTGGATCCATTTGTTGATGATCCTCGAGATGTGACCCGAGGTCATGCCGGTACGCGTGATGAAGATTATGGTTACAAATACTTTGGCGATGGTCGTTATATAGTGAATGACAAGGAATATCAATCTAAGCTGGTTCATAAGTAATCATGGAGCCAGGCAATGATAGCTTTGAGTCACGTATTGCTTGTTATTGCTGGGCTTCTATACATTTCATTTCTTGAATATATTATACATCGGTATGTGCAACATTCATATGGGAAGCATGAACAATCTTTCTTTGCGACCCATTGGTTTCTTCATCACCGAGAAGCTAGATATTCATCAATGATTGATGAAACATTTAGTGTGTTTCAAAGTCGTAGTGATAATCACTTAGTTGCTTTGTTTCTCATTGTTCATTTGCAAATCTGTTTAGTGTCGACAATTATATACATTGCAATTGTATTGCATGCAATTGCATATGTTATAATGCATAGAATAAGTCACACTAGACCCAATTGGGCTAGAAAGCATATGAGTTGGCACTATGATCATCATATGTCACTTGATCAAGACAAGAACTGGGGTGTTGTACACCCACTTTGGGACATACTCTTCAGAACAAGAAAGAGATATGCATATACAATACTAGAGCTTTTAGAATTGAAAAAACAACAACGTATATACCTTCGAAGCCGACAACGCTCAGAAAAAGCACGTAATCATTTGCAACATCTCAGACGATCAAGCTCGAAGATGGTATAATTATTCTAGGTCAGGATACTGGAGGAAGCCGGTGGGATTTCTTAGCAGGGACTCAGAAGTGCAAAGCGGAATATTCACATATCCTCTTGGATTTATTGTGGCATTTGTTTGGTCGTTTGCCTTGTGTGGAAACGGTTATCAAGCTTTCATTCAAGGACTTTTTTCATGGCTCTATGTTGCCTATAAGGGCATTGAGATGCTGCTGTGAAGACGTCAAGTTCTGCATCATTGAAGACACTCAAAAACAATCTTGACATGATTGTTGACGATCATATGTCAGGTGACATAACTTCATCTGAAATGAGAATTCGTCTCAATTGTGCTATGACAATGTCCGGACACTCTAATGAAGAGATCGTATTCTATTTCTGCAAAAATGTAAATACAACAAAGGAAACAGTATAATGACAAAGGCTAGTAGCGGAAAGAGATCATCACTTCAACAGCGTGATATTGATATCAACCTCAATGGTTATAAGGGCACAGTGTCTGTGTTCTTTGACATTGATGGCTCTACACTTGATCACAGACTTGATGAGGCAGCAACAGCAGCTGTGCCTTTAACGATGCAATGGGCAATGGTTGCTGCTGGTATTGCTCTTGCGCAATGTGCTGATCGAATGGCACGAGCTGCACAGTTGATCAACTGAACAAATACAATAGTGCTAATTCCAATCAATAGCCTTTCCAGGCGTCAACGCGCACACGTCGATCTTGCTATGAAGATTGCGTTTGATGCATCGAACACACAGGGCTTTAGACATGGTGCAGTGTTGGTGTCAGGAGGTCGTGTCATTCGAGCCGCAGCCAATACAGAAAAGCCAACAAGGTTTGGAACCAGATTCAGGACTAGAGGTACTGGGATCGGCACACATCATGCTGAGGTTTCCTGCATCTTAGGTCTCGATCGTTCTCTCACTGAGGGTTCAACAGTGTATGTGATTCGCCTGGGCCGTGGGGGAGACCTTCGTCTGAGTCAACCCTGTCAGATGTGTCAAGCTGTACTGCAGTTTGTGGGTGTAAGGTCGGTGTTCTTTTCAGTCGATGAAACAATGTTTAAGAAGGCTAGACTATAATCCTGCAGCGTTGAACAGAATGGTGTATAATTAGATCATGACCTGCTCATAAAGGAAGATTATAACAATGACCAAAACTTCAAAACTGATTACTGAGTGGCGTCGTCAATGTGGTATCATGACGCGTGTACAAGCGAAATCATTCTATGATGCATTGGGAGGTGCTAGTCCACGCTTTACGGGCATGGCTGTCACGAGGATCCTCCGCAATCATGGTCGATGTGTGGGTCAGCTGCTAAATCCCATGACAAATAGACAGAACGATGTGTGGGTTCTCAAGAAGATGCACCCGAGTCTCAAGAAGATATTTCAAAA
>JANLIJ010000154.1 GCA_024653575.1 Candidatus Kaiserbacteria bacterium | reverse complement strand
ATCATTTCTCGGGTTTAGTGATGCGCTCTCGCTGGGGATACTCTCGTTTGTGAGTGTGCTCGTCATTGCATGTCCCTGTGCTCTTGGTCTCGCAACACCGACTGCAATAATCGTTGGTGTCGGGAAAGGGGCACAGAACGGAATTCTTATAAAAGATGCAGCGACACTTGAACACTTACACAAGGTGGATACGGTCATTGTCGATAAGACAGGTACGATTACTGTTGGAAAGCCAACACTTGTTGATATTGAGAACGTGTCAGGAATGAGTGATGATGAATTTATCAGCATTCTCGCGTCGCTTGAGAATAAGTCTGAACATCCGATAGCATATGCGGTGGTGAATTTTGCAAAAGAGAAGGAGTTCTCGCTCAGAGATGTGAGTAACTTCGAGATTCTCCAGGGTAGGGGACTTACAGGTGTTGTGAACGATACAAAGTACTTTGTCGGTAATACAAAATTGATGCGTGAATTAGGGGTTGCCTTTGACGAATCACTCATTGAAAAGTACACAGAGGAAGGAAAGACGCCAGTAATTATTGCAACAAAGGAAAAAGTCCTCGGTTTTGTAATGGTTTCAGATGAGGTAAAAAGTGAAGCGAAGAAGGCAGTTGGCGACCTCCATACACTTGGAATTAAAGTAATTATGCTCACTGGTGATGATGAACGGGCAGCAAAATATATCGCAAAGCTTGTTGGTATCGATGAGGTTATCGCTCACGTATTGCCGAAGGACAAACTTGAAAAAATACAAGCACTTCAGGCCGAAGGGAGAATTGTTGCAATGGCGGGGGACGGTGTGAATGATGCTCCTGCTCTTGCACAGGCTAACGTTGGAATTGCGATGGGAACAGGCACTGATGTTGCCATTGAATCAGCTGGCATTACGCTCCTTCATGGTGACATCTCAAAGCTTGTAAAAGCTATTAAACTTTCGAAAATGACAATGCGAGGGATTAAACAGAATCTTTTCTGGGCCTTCATATATAATGTTGTGGGAATTCCTCTGGCAGCAGGAGCGCTCTATCCCGTATTTGGTTGGTTGCTCAACCCGATTTTTGCGGGACTTGCCATGGCGTTCTCAAGTGTTTCTGTCGTAATGAACTCACTTCGAATTAAAGCTAAGAAACTATAATTTTTATGACAACACACACACAGAAATATATC
>JANLIJ010000013.1 GCA_024653575.1 Candidatus Kaiserbacteria bacterium | reverse complement strand
CGTCAGCTCACTAATTCGCTTACGCTCATAAGTGGCTCCTGCCCGGCCTCGCTGGTTCGGGACATTATGGATAGTCCCTCACATCGCTCCGGCTGCCATAAACAAAAAATGTCCACGAGGACATTTTTTGTTTATGGCCGTGCCAATTCGTTCCTGATTCCTATTTTATCTATGAGCACAATGTATGGGTAGTCGAACACATCGCGGGCAAGCTTGTCGTTCATCCCTACCCGATAGAGCAAGTCAGCTGAAGTGAATGTTGCAAATCGAATCTCAATACCAATCTCTGCCTCGAGTGCACGCACCGCAACTTCAATCTTTGCATCGTTGAGTTTCTTTGAAGCAATGAGAAGATCAAGTCGTCTATCAAATTCTCTCGTGAAGACACCGGTGCAGGCAATAAAATCAAAAGGTCCAATTTTGCGGAGATGCTTCATGACCGTCTCACCATTGATAGGTGCGGTCTCAAAAAGAAATGTCTGCAATGATGAGAGTTGTGGTGACTTGTCGTTGAGCACGTATCCCTGTGTGCGCACTTTCACATCTCGAGTCTTGTGCTTCACAAAAATAACTTTCTTTTTAATTATCTCTGCTCGCTCGAGCGCATTGATTTCTGTGCGTGCAGTACGACGAACGAGCTTCGCGCGTCGTGAGATGTCATCAAAACTAAATTCCTGTCGAGGGTTAAAGAGGAAAAATCGGAGTAACTTTACACGTGCCTGGTTACCAAAAAGGATTGCAAGGGGGTCTGTCATAATGGGGGAAAGTATAGCATGCAGGAAAATTGACGCACCTCTGGACACAAATGAGAGATAGTGTCGTGAAAAACAACCAAACCCAAAGTTATCGGAGCTACATAACACAAAAAGACGTGAGTTTCCACTCACGTCTTTTTGAAATCTGGACTCTAAGTAAACCTTACTTGAGAGTAACCTTTGCTCCGTCACCCATCACTAAGAATTTTGAAAAACTTCGTTTTCAAAATACCAAGTGGGGTCGACCCCGGCTCGCTGTCTCAACCTGCTGTGAAGCAGGTTTCGTATCGCTCCGCCTCTGGCGCTAAAGTAACACTTATGAAAAAACACTGGCGTGTAGCCAGTGTTTTTTCTAAATAATTTCCTAAGAAATTATTTAAGTGTTACTTTAGCGCCAGCCTCTTCAAGCTTTGCCTTGAGAGCCTCAGCGTCCTCCTTCTTCATACCTTCCTTTACGATTGCAGGAGCTGCGTCTACCATCTCCTTTGCCTCCTTAAGGCCAAGTCCGAGAACTTCCTTCACAACCTTAATAACGGCAATCTTCTGTGCGCCACCCTCAGTGAGTTCAACATTGAATGAGCTCTGCTCCTCCCCTGCCTCTGCTGCTGGGCCTGCTGCAACTGCAACTGCTGCTGCAGATACTCCCCACTTCTCTTCAATAGCCTTCACGAGGTCATTGAGCTCAAGTACAGTCATCTTCTCTACCGCTTCGATAATTTCTGTGTGTGTCATATGATTAAATTTAGATTCCTAAAAGATTATTTTGTCTCTGCAACTTTACTGAGTACGACAGCAAAACGCTGACGTGGTGAGTTGAGAAGTTGTGCAAACATACCACGGAGAACCTGAAGTGAAGGGATAGATGCAATAGCAGTCATCTCTTCCTTATTCTTGAATACTCCTTGGAACACACCACCCGCAATTGCGATTGCTTCCTTGTACTTCTTTGCAAACTCCTTCACGGTCTGTGCAGGAGCGATTGCATCAGTACTGTATGCAACAGCGATTTCTCCTTCGAGCTCTGGCATCTCACCTTCGTATCCAGTGAATACACGCTTCATGAGCGTCTTCTTTGCAACGAAGTATCCGACTCCTGCCTCGCGCATTGCGCGTCGCATTGCAGTCGTATCCTTTACCGTCACACCTTTGAATTTCACAAAGACGATTGTGTCTGCATCCTTCTTGATATTCTCAAGCTTTGCGAGAATATCTTGTTTCTTTGCTTTTGTAATTGCCACGATATATTTCCTTATTTTCAATAAGTACAGGATTGCATATAAATGCAGACTTGAGTTTCGACCCCCTACCTTTTAAAAAAGAGATGGGACCTCGGCTGGCGAACCAAACGGTTCATTATGTACTTCCCTTTTCGGAAGCAGACCAACTGTCATGAGCCTGTATGAGCGACACTATACCAGAATGTAAAACTTTAGCAAACGGCGCACTTCGGTGTCGGACTTCACAAAATCTCGCTCACAGTACAACATGTACAGCTCACTCCATTTTTGCTCGCCCTCCTAGAATTGCATCCGTTTGCTAAAGTTTTATAAAAAGAAAACCCCAAACAAAAGGCCCCCCTTCGCACGCGTGCGAAGGGGGGCCT
>JANLIJ010000129.1 GCA_024653575.1 Candidatus Kaiserbacteria bacterium | reverse complement strand
GCCTCCAAATAGGCGTCCCTGATATTCTCGAATGTGTCCTCTTTTGCGACATATCTTTGTTTTCGGGTCGCAAATGGAAACTGGAAATTATTGTCTGTACCATGAAATCTGTGATTGCCTTCCCATTCATTCCCGGTCTTCATGTACTTCATTTCGATAATCGGAGCGCCTGAATAAAAACACAGTATCGACGGACCGCCCAACACCCCCAAATTCATGTCAGAAGCGCAGTAAAGATTCATCCTGTCTTCAATGCTTATCGGTTCATCGGCATAATCAGGAATTACGACAACCTCTTTATCGCACCACGCAATAAACCTGTTCCACTCGGCAACGTTGGAATTTCTCTGGGGCTTTCTCGATCTCCTCAACGTAACCGTTACAAAACCAGACTTTTCCAGCTTCCTCGTCGGAATCAGTTTCTTGATAAATCCCTTATGAGAATAAACACCCAAAACATTTCCAATGCTGTGTTCGTAGCACACACCCCTCCTGCTGCCTATCGAATTCGACACCCCAGCCAACTTGCACATCGGAACAACTATATTCTCAAACCTGTTAAGAGACTCCTCCTCCGAGTAATCCTTCCTCATCAACTTGCCGGTATGCGTAAACCTTATATGTTCCGCTCCCATCGTCGTCGCAACAACCAAAAATGTCGCAAAATCAAACGTGGTCGGCTGAATCGACAAATCATAACACGCAGTTTTCTTCCTCGGCTCCTTATGCTTCGCTGTCCTGCAATGACACATCAACTCCAACGCATCTTCGTAATACCTGACTACATCAATTACAAATAACCGCTCAATCCTCTCCGTCCACCAATCCGCATTTTGATTGATCGGCCTTCCCTCATCACCCCTGAATCGCTTGATGTAAAAATAAACAATCCCGGTAACACTCCTCGCTATCCGCTTCAACGCACCATCAACCATCCCCAGAGGCAATCGCTCAATACTCTCCATGCACGAAACAATATACCCACTCTCATCTACCTCTACATCAAAATCCATCTCCCTGCACCCCTCCATCTTTATCCCGGGCGTACAGTTCAAAATGTCTTTACTCTCCAAATTCTTCGAAATCTCCAACAACGTCTTCACCGGATTGCGGTCAACTCCAAACGCAGTCATATATGCATCACTTGGCTAAGACCTCAAACCCGTTCTTATATAGAACACAACCCTCAATCTTGAAATAAGTCGAGAGCCTGTTCAACCACCACCTAGAAGATTTCTGAATCAAATGCGCGTTCCTCCCGTCTTTAAGAAACTTCTTCGCAGGCTTTGAAGCTATTGTCATGTAACATACAC
>JANLIJ010000127.1 GCA_024653575.1 Candidatus Kaiserbacteria bacterium | reverse complement strand
CCGATATTGTATATAATCGGACTAATAGCATAGAGCATGAAACGGTGTTCAATCTGTGTGACAATACCCAAAAGACTCGAGATCCCGAGCAGGAGTGGTTGCAGGAGAAGTATTCTGATCAATGCCACAAGGGTATCGCTCTCACCGACAAAGCCAGGGAAAAGGTGTGTAACAATAAATGGAGTGTATACCATGGCAACAAGTGCAATCAGCAAATATGCAACAACAAACAGCGAGAAGAATTGCGAGAGCAAATGTTGGGCAGAATTTTTTGAATCGTTTTCAATCTTCTTTGAGAGAAATGGGATGAGCACATACACTGACAGAGTCGATGCAAAGATAACGTATAGCACATCAGGAATACGAAAGGCGGTGTAGTAGAGGTCGAGTTCAATATTTGCACCGAACTGGTGTGCAAGGAGCCGGTCGCGTACGAGGGCAAGAATCTGGGACCCAAAGGTAAACAGTGCAAGAATATACGCGGCCTGATGAAGGCCGCGTATTTCTTTGTGGACAATATGTAAGACGTTTTGAACCATTATTGTGCCGAACTTCCTGTGGTCTCTTCAACCTTCGGTGCCGTATTTACAGGCGTTACGAGTGAAGTATCTGTTTCTTGCGTTGCGCTCACCGTACCGTTTTCACCCGTTACTGGAGATGACTCATCAATAATTTGATTTGTCCGTACTGCACTCTCCCTCAACCTCTTCAGAGAGCCCTCGTTGGTAATAACATTAATCAAGTTCATAACTTCCTCATTACCAGGATTGAGGTTGAGTACTACCTCAAGCTGTGCCTTTGCCTCTGTGCTCTTGCCAAGGGCGTCATAGGTAAGTGCGAGGAGGTATCGTGCGTTTGCATAATTCTGATCAAGTGCAACCGCTTTCTCAAAGGCGGTTGCTGCCTCAGCGAGCTTCCCACGTGAACTTTCGAGAACACCGAGTTGGTAATAGCGAGCTGGATTTTGTGGCTCGAGCGTTATGATTGCCTGTGTTGATTTAACCGCTGCGTCAACATTGCCTGTTGCAATCTCAAGCTGAGAGAGGAAGAAGAATGCTTCAGTAAAATCAGGCTTAAGGCCAATTGCCTGTCCGATGTATGAACGTGATTGATCAAAGTTCCCCGCACGACCTTCAACAATTGCAGACTCAAGGTATGGGAGTGGATTCTTAGGATTGAGTTCACGTGCCTTTCCAAGATTTTCAAGTGAACGCTCGAGTGCACCCTCAATATTGAGTGATGCGAGCACACCGTATATTCCACCGAGAATTGCCCAGTTTGCTGGCTCTTGTGGGTCAGTCTGTATCGCGAGTTGTGCAGCTTGGATACCAGTATCGCGTGCGCGCACAAACTGTTTCAAATCTTCCTCTGTTGGAGCCTCGATGCTTGCGATAGTATTCATTCGACTGAGCTGATATTCAGCAATTCTTCGAGCAAAGATATCACTTGATGAAAGGTTGTATGCATCACTTACTTGCTTTTCCAATTCATCGATTCCTGTTCCCTGTTGAACAGCGAGTAAACTCTCGTTAAAGGTATAGACAGATGAGTAATGCCGTCCAGTGACGTAGAGTACGCTTACTGAACTAATAATCATCACAATGACCGCAAGAGTGAGGACAAAACCTGTTCGTCTATTTGCACCAACGACAATGACCTTTGCCGGCACTCCTCCACCGAGTGCGCTAAACGCTGAAAGCGAAACTCCCGTACAGAGTGCGCCGAGCAAGAGTACGACAACACCAGGGACGTACACTATCGACATCCCCCAGATATACAGCGCCCCCACAAATGATGAGATGCTTATGAAGTACCACACCTTGTCACTCTCAGAGACCGAAAGGAGACGTCGTGCACCCGTTAGGATGAATAGTATGAAGAAGACAACCCATGCGATACCCCCAAACACTCCCGTGGTCACGAACGCGGTAGTGATGTATCCGTTCCCTGCATTAAAGTCTGTATTCCAGAACGGTGTAAGATTAATCGAGTTGTCCTTGTACAACCTCCATGCGTCAGTGAATTTGTTTGGTCCAGTCCCGAGAAACGCATTCTCATGATATACATTGCGCGCAATGTCTGCAGTTGCTTCAAGAGATGGTCGTACCTCAACGTATGAGACGCCAGTGTATTTTGAAATCAAACCGCCAAAAGTAGAGCCCCCAACAACGAAGAGTACTGAGACCGCAAATACAACAAGCACTATGATGAGTGACGAACCATTCACTGATGACTTCTGTGTGATGAATGATGGTTGATTGCCGGTAAATCTGTCTTTCCCGAGAGAGTAGACAATCATAACAAGGCTTGTAAGCCCGAGAACGAGCCAGACAGTGAAGAAATTTATCACCCCAAGCATGAGGAGCGAAGCAACAGTTACTGCGATAAAGAGTCCTCTCCCTACCTTAGTAAGTGAAAGTTGTTCTAGTGCGATGAGAGACAGAATGACCGTAAGACCGAGGAAGAGCGCAAGGTCATTCCAACTTCCTACCGGAGATGAGACTGAGCTCGTGAACAGATCAAAGGAGAGGAATCCAGCTCCAAATACAAGTCGCAGAACATGGAAGAGAACAAGAATAATCGTACTCACTGCGAGCAACATATACATATGCATAACGGCCGTCTTGCTTGACTTGAGAAGCAACCACGTCGATGGGATGAGGGCAAGAAGCGCAACAAAAACTGTTGAATGAATACTGAAGAGATCACCAACAAGCGAATCCTTGAAATCACCCGACAGTAGCGAAGACACGAATGAAATTGCAACGACTGCCCACAGCGCGCAAAGTGGGTATGATACACCCACCGATATTACTCCCGAACGGAGGACCGAGAGACTATAGAGAACAAGAGAAATCAGAAGCCCCGCAACAACAACAAAGACTTTTGTGTAATCAAACGGCGCTGAAACTGTCGGGATAAAAAATAGGGGCAATAGACCAAAAACAACGACGAGCACATTCTGTGCATACTTTCGTAGTGCTACAGCGATAGAATCATCCTGTTGCGCATATTCTCCAATACTCATGTAAAGACTTCTTAAATTTTTAATAATTTCTTCCACAAATAATATCATACAAACAGGCATCCCTGTAAGGGATGCCTGTTTGTACGTTTATAAGCCGAATTCTGTCAGATGCACAGAGTGCACCATGTGATCATTTACCTTGGCAGAGTGTTACCACTAAGCTCATGCGGCACTTTCTGTCCGGTTTTAGGCGTATGCCTAAAACCGGACAGAACACGGCCTTGCACGCAAGTAAGGGTTTAGCCGTTTCACCTCTCTAATTACTTAGAGAGCTCATCTTCATCACCAAATGGCATTGAAGATGCTTCCTTTCTTTCGTTGGAAGCGTCTCTGCTCGCACCTCGTAGATTGCTCTAGATGGGTATTACCCACTACCCTCCTCCAAACATAGTTTGGGCGTGTTCGGACTTTCCTCTCAAAAATTCACAAAGTGAATTTTTGAGCGATCACAAACGCGCCAGTATTATAACATATTTTTAGTTAATCTTCAAGATATCCCTTGGGAAGCTTCACCGTATCTCCGAC
Source organism: Candidatus Kaiserbacteria bacterium (assembly GCA_024653575.1). GTDB lineage: Bacteria > Patescibacteriota > Minisyncoccia > Phycocordibacterales > UBA918 > Damh-18. Next base: position 2,411 of record JANLIJ010000127.1, on the reverse strand, counting down.
ATTAATCCCCACCAAGTCTGCATACGCTGTCTCTGTCTCAAGAACGTAAAGTACAGGTTCTTTCGGCCGAAAAGTTTTGGGGTATGTCTCTGGAAGAACATTTCTCTCTACCCCCACAACGGTTAGCTCCTCGTTAATCCATATGATATCGATTGGGAAATTCATGTTCTTCATCCAGATACCGTGATACTCAGGTTTCTCAAAGACAAAGAGTAGTCCACCAATATTTTTCTCAAACCCTTTCTTCCCTGACAACCCTGCCGTCCTCTCTGCTTCAGTGTTGGCAATCCGAACACGAATGGGAATATCTCCGACGTGCATAATAGGAGTACCTGGATAAAATATCTCGGAGATTGAGATATTGTTTGTGTTCATAAGCCAATACGCGATTCCGAGTGGAATTACTATCACTAGAAATACAATTTGAATTTTATCAAACATAGAGTATTACCAAGGCCAATACATAATAACCCCGACTCCCAAAGAGAGTACGAGCGCAACATAACCCATATGCACAAGCACGTATGAGAGCGGGCGTCGTTCCCAAAGTGCAATGCCCGTCATGGACGCAAGCATAAGTCCACAGACCGAAATACATGCAAGATATATGGTGCGTACTTCGTGGTTACTCTGCACCATCCACTGCGCAACAATCGTGAAGAAAAAAATATTGAGGAGTATTGAGACAATGGTAAGTCGAACCATTTCTTTTTGGGAGAAATCTAACTCATCTGGAGTACGCAAGAGCGCACGTGTCCAGAATGGACCGAAGAGAAGTGGCGAATACCAAATATGGAATAGTGCAACGGAGAGGAGGGCAACGACGACAATCGAAACTTCATTTACTGGAGCAAACATATTTCATGTTGATACACTTGTAATCAAATTAGTATATCACCCCTTATGTAACCATTTTTCTTCTCCACAAGTACCATAGACCACCAAGAACGGTAAGTACGAGTAACGGTACGTATGCATACGGCGATACAATCATCCAAAAAGCAGATGTCTCATAGAACCTCTTAACATCGATGATTCTCCCCAATAACTCAAAATACCCAATATTCATATCCTCACTTTTCCCCACTCTCAAAATGTATTTCTCGAGATTGTCCGGTGTATGTACCTCAAGACGGTACACGCCAGGACCCAGCTCCTTCTCAAATTGCGCACCCTCACGGTACTCTTCCCCAATGAGATGGTCTTTTTTCTCTGTCCACAGTGCGTCCTCAGCAAGGAAGCGCGCAACCTCCTCAACCCTTCCCTTCTTTTGCTCCTTAATGATTATTCCCGAAACATTGTTTTTGCTCGCCGGAAGTTCGGGGACGCGTATCTGTGTGTAGAGTGTAAAAGATTTATCAGAGCGGATCTCATACGTGTGTGGGAAGTCTTGAAGCTCACCAAAAAATGCCTGTGACAATTCAGGGTCATCAATTACGGTAATGTCATGGAGTGATTCTTGTACGACAATCTGCGGGACATACGCATGAGCGGTCCCTACAAAAAATAAACTGAGGCACAATATGTATACAAATCTCATAGGCATATCATACATTACTCTCCGCTATGCACTGTGTGTGAGGTTAAATATTTCAAAGTAACGTCGAAGTGTTTCAAACAACGGCACATCCTCGGTTGCCTGTTCACACGAATCAAGCTCATACGATACGTTCTTATAGACCACCTCGTATCGATATGAAATGCCGTCGACATACGAAGGGCACGTACCGGTAAATTCTGAACTCTGTACCTGAGGAAGGTCGGCGCTCGACAACTTTGCAAAGACTGACCTCCACTCAGTATTGGTCAATGAATCTTCATATCGTCGTTCTTCGCCACTTGGGTTGTGGACAATGTATGTGTACGCGCCTCCCTCTTCAATACGATATGAGGAACATCCCATGTATTCACACCCACCATAGGTATGCGCAGTAATACTCATGCCTGAAGAACCGGTAATACCACCATCACCGTCCCCGCCCGTGTTGTTGTAGAGAAACAAAACACTCCCACTCACGAGACCAAAAATAAAGGTGGCAATAAATATAAGATAGAGATGCTTTGGCATATGTATATACGATACCTCCTTTCATTTTTTAGTACAAATAAGTTACACTATGCACCGAAGAAAACATATGGAGGCGTCGGATAGTGGTTTATTCCACCACCTTGGAAAGGTGGCATACCGCAAGGTATCGAGAGTTCAAATCTCTCCGCCTCCGCTCGTACAAAAATCCACACGTGTGGTTTTTTTGTTGAGCGGAGGCGAACGAGCAAATGGCTTTGCTCGTGTGAGAGATTTGAAAGACGGAGCGATGTCGAAGACAAACGAGTCGGGGTCGAGAGAAATTTATGAAATAAATTTACTCGTGACCAAATCTCTCCGCCTCCGCAAAATAATGAAACGAAGT
>JANLIJ010000125.1 GCA_024653575.1 Candidatus Kaiserbacteria bacterium | reverse complement strand
TCGATATTTATAGCAGTTTGGATCGGAGGGCTTATTGCGTTTTTATATTTCAACACGTTTCCAGCACGGTTAATAATGGGTGATACGGGTGCACTTTCGTTTGGAGCAACATTTGCTGTGATTGGGCTCCTTCTCGGAAAAGCGTTTGCGCTCCCCATTATTGGAGGTATATTTCTCATTGAGATTTTCAGTTCACTTATCCAGCTCATGAGCAAGAGATATCGAAAGAAAAAAGTATTTGCTGTTGCGCCATTTCATTTGCTCCTCCAGCACATGGGCTGGGAAGAACCCAAAATTGTACTCAGATTTTGGCTTCTTGCGATCATATTTGCTCTTTTTGGTCTGATGATTGCGTTCCTCAAGTAATAACGTTGCAACCACGATCAATACATACTAGAATGAACATATATGGGAAAAGATCTTGATGGAAAGACAATTACACTCATTATCGTTATTGTTGTCCTAGTAGGCGCGGCTGGGTACCTTACGTATCTCATTTCAAACAATCAAAATCCATTGGTACTTCTAAACAGTCGCGCATCCGAAGGAGAAACTGACCCGCTTCTTGCGCAAGGCGCTGGTACACCCACTCCGACCGTATCATTCACTAGCACCAGTCCTACTCCAACACCTGCAGTTGGAGCAAATACAACACCGCAACCTTCAGGAACCGTGACACCAAGTACGAGTCTCAGTCCCACCATTATCAAAACATCCACAACTCCTTCACCCTCCACACTACCATCGACAGGCGGCGGAGCAATTTATGTAACAGCAACACCATCGCCAGTAGGTTCACTTCCCGTTGCGGGATTTGGAGATTTCTTACGTCCCGCTGTCATTGGAGGAGGAATCCTTATCATTGCGGCACTACTCTTATAATCGTAAATGGCATTACATCTTCTGTGCCATCGTGAAGAATTCTCGAGGATCAAGGGACGCAGTGCCGACGATAAAGCCATGGACTTCACCTGTATCCAGGTACTCTCGCATATTCTCCTCATCTGCACTTCCGCCGTACAGAAAGCTTGTTTCAGCTGGTACTTTCATTTTCTGTTTCATTTCAAGTACATGCGCGACATCTTCGTTTTTCCCCGTTCCGATTGCCTCAACTGTCTCAAAAGCAACGATTTTGACGTCTTCATAAATCGTGTCATTTTCACTTCGCACACAGAGAATTGGCTCGATATGATATTGATTGCATAAAGACACCTTTCGCTCGATTTCATCTTCAGATTCGTGAAAATTGGACCGACGTTCACTGTGCCCGACAATTGAGAAAGTCGCAGCATCTTTAAGAGCTTTAGCCGTTACTTCACCTGTATATTTACCCTCTTTAATATGGGATACCGTTTGAGCACCAACTGTAATTCCCTCTACATCTTGAAACCGATTTTTAATATACAACAAGTAGGGGAATGGAGGACAAATGATGATAGTGAGTTCCTTCTTTTCAAGTTTGTGTTGTACGGTATGATCCGTGTGGAGAAGTTCACGAAATGTTTCAATCCATAGGATCATTTCTGAGAGTGTTGCTTGAGCTTTCCAGTTGGCAATAAGGTATTTCACAAGTATCATTATACTCTATGACCGATATTCTCAAAGGATTAAATAAGGAGCAGCTTCAGGCAGTCCAGAATGTGCAGGGACCTGCTGTGATTCTGGCTGGTGCGGGATCGGGGAAAACGCGGGTTCTCATTCACAAAGTTCTCAACCTGATTCAGAATCACAACGTGAACCCGCATCAGATTGTGATGATCACGTTCACCAATAAAGC
>JANLIJ010000109.1 GCA_024653575.1 Candidatus Kaiserbacteria bacterium | reverse complement strand
ATACACAACCTCATTCTAGACGAGGACATACTTCGTAGTGTATGCAGAGGGTGAAATATCAAATAGGGAGAGGGGGAGTGGTGAAAATACGGCGAAGATACGTTGGGGGTGGGGGTCATAGTAGCTTCTGTAAGAAGTTTCGGTCATTACATGACCAGTACAGGTTGTCGTTATTTTGATTCATTTCATTCTCAAAATATCTGGCAACCTTTTCGAATTTCTCACACAAGGTAAACAGATGCCTTGCCCCGGCGCCCAAAATTAAAACGGCCGAAAAGCCGTTTATAATTTTGTGCGCCGGACTGGAGGAGGTTCGGCACCGGTGTGTTAAAATATAGGTAAATCAATGTAATATTATATGAAATCTATTAAGCAGTTTTTTTGGTCTGCATTAATTACAGAAAAAATATTTTTCCGCTATATAATCATTTCAGTCCTACCTGTGTTTTTAATAGCACTTAGTGTTATTTTGTTCTTCCATGGACAAGCGCTATTTATTTTTATTGCGCCACTACTCGCATCTTTGAGCGCCTTTACATTGGCTATTGAAAAGTTGAGTCAGGATGAAGGGGAGAACAAATTGTTTCTTTATATATTGGCTAGTTTACAAGCAACATTAGTGTATTTCAGTGCCACACTACTCCTGCACCCTCTTGGTTGGTTGCTTGCACACACACCATTTTTAACTGGTCTCCAAGGGATATTTTGGGTTTACCGTGAAGTATCATTTTTTAGATTCTTTAATGAGGCAGACTTTATATATTTTGTATATTTTATGCCATGGTTTTTGTTTATCTTTGGGATATTTTTCTATAAATACAAACCAGAATATGTCATGGCAATTGAACAGGGAAATTCTATATCAAGGCTTCAACCTGAAGAAGCCGTTCAATCAAATCATTCTAATCCAGGACCTCAATTATCAAAATATTTTACTATCACGTTCTTTATCGCACTGTTGGTTATTGGTGGGTGGATTTGGTATACATTTGTCCCTGAAAAGGCAGCCGAGGTGGATGATGTAAGTAAAACCATTTCTTCCTCTCCTGTAAGCATAAATGATGAAGACACTTCAATAACTATAGCAAAAAAATATTTGTCTGGAGAACCAATTCCATGGATGAATGATTTGCAAGCTGAATTAGATACAAGTCCAGATATGATGGATATGGTGCTGTATGTTAAAAAAGAAGAGTATTCAATTCAGGAAATTAGTAAGCACTCCTCCAATCAAAATTGCTGGATAGCTTACAGATTTCATATTTTTGATATAACAAAATTGCTTACTTTGAAGGATTTTTTCCAGAGTATTTTAGGATTGGAGTCAAAGTGTGGTACAGATGTTACTGAGTATATTGACTCAATGCCAACTGTTGCTGGTTCATTGAATACAGCTCGTTTCAAGTACGCACTAGATTTGTTTTATATTGGCTCAATTTCAACTGGAAGTAGCAAAAGCGCAACCCAAAACACTGTCTTGTTTACGGATAAAGATAATGTATATAGCTTTGAATACCCCATGGAATGGAGATTAGAAAGACACACTAATTATATTCAATTATATAATTATCCAGAATCAAAAGTTGAAAAAGCTCAGTTTGGAAAAGGAGAAAATAAAATAGAAGGAGGCTTGGTTTTAAATATTGTTGATTTTCCTGATTTTAATAGTTTCTCAGCAACTACTATTGCAGATAAAGAAATATATATAAAGAAAGGTGGTATCGATGGATACTGGGATTGGACACAAATCCTCATTCCTATGCCAGGAGTGAACGAAGTGATTTCCTTTGTTATTTATGGAGATATGGATAATTTTGTTATAATGGTAAATACGTTACTCAAAGAGTTTGTTATCAAGTAAAGTGGTGAGAGTCGAACTTCACTCAGGCCCCCGCAAAAGCGTAAAAAAGCGAGACACAAGTCTCGCTTTTTTACGCTTTTGTGCGCCGTATGGGACGAAATCCGAACGGTTTTATCTCAACAGTCTGTATAAAATGAAAACAGCTCCGTGGGAAAGCGAACTGCTTTCATTGATGGAGCTGATTGTGTTCCTGGGTCACTTCATTTGCAGAGCAATTTGCTCGCACATGACCCAAAGATTCCGATAGAGTGGAAGATCTGCGAGCTGACGGTAGTGACTTGGCAGTCCCATGCGCATGGCATCATCAGGCCAGCCAACAAACACTTTCTGACCTTCTATGCCCGACAACACTTTGCCGAGATCAATACCCAATTCGAGATTGCTGTTGAGTCCGAGTAGCTCGTTGCCATCTCGTGGAATCCAGAATGAATTACATGATGCAGAGAAGCGCCGACTTGACTCCCACTTATGGATGTAATCTCGTTCCGTGAAATCGTCGGACTCTTCTTGCCCGCGAGGTTCGGGTGCGAAAATCCACCCCGTAAAGCCTGCCGTACGCAGATGATACACGGACAGACAACGGTGGTTTAGTTCAAGGATCTGATGACGGGAAGTCGGACCGTTAAGGAAGACTGATGGTGAGCCGTCCTTGGGCGGAAGTTCCACATCGTTGTACATTTGTACCTTTGGATCATTCCACATGGCTTCGAGCAAGGTGAGACGCTCTCGCCGAGACTGAAGGTATTGTGAAACATGGTCTGTGCTCATTAGATCTCTCCTGAAGAAGAACACTCAGTCCTGCTGAGAATGTCTGAAGTAAATAACTATTTTTTGGTAAAGTCAACATTTGTGCGCCGGGAGGGTGAGAAAGTGAATACTTGAAACTTTCGCAAGACTCATTGAGGGTTTATGTAACGGAGTGGAATAAAACCCAATGAGTGGACAGCTTCTGTAAGAAGTTTCGGTCGTTACTTGAACAGCTTCGAATCCCAGGAGGGAATTTCGGTCGTTACACGACCAGTACAGGTTGTCGATATTTTATTTCCCTACGGTCATAAAATATCAGGCAACCTTTTCGAATCCCTCCCGGCGGCAAAATATAACAAAACTCAAGGCATGTTTGGGTTTTGGTATTTTGTGCTTGGAGGGAATTTCGGTCATTACATGACCAGTACCCGTTCAGGATACTTTTCTTCGTTTCACTCGAAAAGGTATCTCTGAACAGCTTCGAATCCCTCGCGTGAGTGACATTTAGTCACTCACTCCGGCGCACATTTTAAAAGCACCCATAAGGGTGCCTTAAAAATGTGCGCCGGGAGGGATTCGAACCTTCGTAGGCCGGAGCCAGCAGATTTACAGTCTGCCCTCGTTGACCGCTTGAGTACCGACGCAGATATTTGATTGTATTGTACCGTTCTACTTCTGCCAAGCTTTTAGACTGGAAATCTGAAAGATTTACTGGTTTGTCGCGTATAGCGACTTTAAACAGTATCTCCGGTGGGAGATGCTTTTGCCAGAAAGACTGCCGGGTGCGCGAAGCGCCAGTCTTACAGTCTGCCCTCGTTGACTCCCTTACAGGGACTGTTCAGGTTGTATGATATTTTTAACAAAATATCGACAACCTCTTGCGAAATGGGTCCCGTCCCATTTCTCACTTGAGTACCGACGCAGATATTTGTCTCTCTAAAGACCGCTATAAAGTACCATAATTCACCTCAGAGTGGAAGTGTGGTTTATAGAACCCATCTCACATTGAACCACATAAATACAAATTTAAAGATTACATGTTTGACTCCTCTCGTGCCCAAAACAACGGCTACGACCGGTAACGGCTCAAACTCATCATATGTCTATATGCTTCGTTTTGCGCCGACCAGTCTCGCTCGTGTTTTGAACACGATAGTTCGTCATTCAATGTGAGAGGGGTTCTGGGTTATGATAGGATATATCTATATGAGAAATTTTCGTTTTGGCTTTTTTTTGATACTTGCCTTCTTGGTTATTGCAGGACCAGTTTTGGTCTATGGAGAAGAACCAAAGAGAATTGTGCCGTGTGACGGTCCAGATTGTCGAGCTTGTGATTTTATACAACTCGGACAGAATATTATAAATTGGTTTATTAAAATCTCAGCGAGTGTCATTGCTCTTACTTTCGCATGGGGTGGTATGAAGATGGTGATGTCGGGAGGCGATACGGGGGCAGTAAGCTCTGCGCGTTCAATAATGACGAATTCTGTGATTGGGCTCGTTATCCTCCTTGGCTCATGGCTCATCGTGAATACGATACTTAATCTTCTTGTGAAGGACGAGTACAAAGGGAAATGGTATGAAATACAATGTACTGTACTTCCACCAAGTCCCACTGCCCCAGCCACTCCTCCCGTCATTGGCACACCAACAGCGGGTGTTATTGCACCGGGGACACTTTCACATTCAGCAGCGCTGAGTGAGCTCGGGAAGGCCGGTGTTAAAGTCACGAGTACGAGTGGAGCGTCAGGAGTTAAGGAGACATGCCCCACTACCGCTGGTTGTACGACACTAACTGGTATACGACAGGACACGCTTCAGCAAGCCATAAATATTAAAGAATCATGCACGGCTTGTAATGTTGAAATAACAGGTGCTGTTGAACCACATTCAGGTGGCACAACAGGACAATCTCATGGTGCCGGATACAAAATTGACATCAATGACAACCAGGCCGTTGATAATTTTTTAAAGACGAAATTGACGGCAGATGGACAAAGAACTGGTGACCATGGAGGCCCACGCTACCGTGATAGTTGCGGGAACGAATATGTTCTGGAATCAACACATTGGGACATAACCGTTTCAAAAGGCTCTTGTAAAATCTAATACTATTGTTGTTTGACTCAGACTTATCTATGCCGTAACATCATCTGACTGGGCCTATAGTTCAGTGGGAAGAAATCAGAGATTTCTTGCTTCCTGCACTCGCTCGGAAATGTAAGTGAACTTCCATTTCTCTCGTGTTGTTTGGAAGGAGAATTCTGGTCTAAAGCTGGTGTAAACTAGAGAAGTTCAATAGTACATACAAGGGCCTATAGTTCAGTGGTAGAATTCTGGTCTCCAAAACCAGCGACCGAGGTTCGAATCCTCGTGGGCTCGCAGAGGTACACGAAAAAGACCTGCATGAATATGCAGGTCTTTTTCGTGTAGCGAGCAAACTGCTTTGCTCGCGTACCTCTGCGAGAGACGGAGCCATGTTTTGCGACCGCAAGGAGCAAAAAGGGCGAGTCCGGGGAGGAAGTTCTTACGAGCGTAGCGAGTTAGAAACTTGACCCCGCAAAATGAAAACACCAACACGTCTTTCCTGAGGTCCGGCCTCCATAATCATTCCCCACCCTCAAACTTCCGTATAGCCTCCATGAAAATCTCTCCAAATTGTGTTAATTTTTTCTCACCAACGCCGTTGATGTTGAGGAATGCCGTAGCTGTTTTTGGTTTATGAAGAGCCATCTCATGAAGTGCTTTGTCACCAAAGACGATGTACGGAGGGATTCTGAGTCGTGTCGCTTCGCTTGTCCGGATTTTCCGCAGTGCCTCAAATAGTGAAACGTCGTAGTTGGTATCTGTTACGAACGACGCGACTGATTTTTGTATAACCTTCTTAGGTTTTTGAATTATGAGTGGAGTAGGAAAAACACAGCGGTCACAGTTTCCACAATTTTGTTCTTTGTATTCTTCATTAAAATACTTAAGCAAAAATTTTCTGCGACAACTGCTCAGTTTCCCATACTGCACCGATTGCTCCAGGTTGTATTGCACCTGCTGTTTTTCCTCCGGATCTGCAATTTGGTTGTTGAAATAGTCATGCTTGAATTTGTCTGCAAGAGAGAACAGGAGTACACAGCGTGCGGGGAGTCCGTCTCGTCCTGCGCGCCCCGTTTCTTGATAGTATCCTTCAATTGATTTGGGGAGACTGTGGTGGATGACCAAACGTACATCAGGTTTATCGATGCCCATGCCAAAGGCAATGGTAGCTACCATAATCTGGATATCATCACGGATAAAACGTTCTTGATTGTCTCTGCGTGTGTCGGAACTCAGGCCTGCGTGGTATGTGCCAGCCTTGTATCCTTGTTTGTTTAATTTCTCAGCAATCGTTTCGGTGTCTTTGCGTGAGAAACAGTAGATGATAATACTTTCTCCTTTATACAAAGACACAAGCGAAAGAATTGTGGAGAATGAATCCTTTTTTTGCAAAACCTCATAGCTTAAGTTTTGTCGATTAAAACTTGAAGTGAAAATATGAGGAGAGGGAAGTGCGAGTTGGTTGACGATATCCGCTCGAACTTTTTCGGTAGCGGTAGCGGTCAGTGCAATGATGGGGATAGAAGGAAATTTTTGTCGAAGTGACTTGAGGTTACGGTAGTCGGGTCGGAAGTCATGTCCCCATTCTGAGATACAGTGAGCTTCGTCAATAGCGAACAGGCTCACCGGAAGTGTGTGTAGAATTGCTTCAAATTGTGGAAGCGCAAGTCGTTCGGGTGTTATGTATAGGATTTTGAGTGAGCCACTCTTTACTTTTTCTATCACTTCAGTGATTTCGTCTTGGCGGAGTGAGCTATTGATGAAGGCTGAGCTTATACCATTTCCAAGCAGAGCATCTACCTGATCTTTCATGAGCGAGATAAGCGGAGAAATGACAATGGTAGTACCCAATTGCAGTAACGCGGGCAATTGGAAACAGAGTGATTTACCTCCGCCTGTTGGCATAAGCACTAAACAATCCTTTTTATCCATCACTCGCTCGATAATCTCCTTTTGTAGCGGGCGAAATTCGTCGTAGCCAAAGTATTGTTTTAAGGTGGTATACATGAGATGGGAAATTGAGGTGCTTTATTATCACATGGATGATATAGATTTCGAAACAAAATGGGTTTTAAACCACCATTGTGCTAATTGATTAGGAATCCATTCACCAACCCTTCAATCTTCTCAGACTCATCTTTCCTTACCCATTGAATTACCTTGTCTCGCTTCAGCCACGTCATCTGTCGCTTAGCGTACTGCCGACTTTTTGTTTCAATGAGTGAGCACATCTCATCTTTGGTAATTTTATTTTGAAGATATCTTGAGATGTGTTGGTATTCAATTCCGAGTTCAGTCATCCGTTCATAGGAAAGGCCATTCTTGTGGAGTGTGACAACCTCATCAATCATTCCCGCCGTAATTCGTTCTACAAGGCGCGTATGTATATTTTTAAGTAAATCCTCCTTCTCGATATGAATGCCTATTGCAAGGGCATTATAGAGCTCTACAGCACGTGTCTTGGGAACTGCTCCGAGTGCAGAGGCGATTTCAATTGCTCGAATTAACCTTCTCTGGTTACTTGGGTCAATGGTCTCTGCCCGTGCATTATCCTTCTCTTTAAGTATTTCAAAAAGCTCTTCGTTTGAATACTTTTCAAGTTCCTCTCGCAATTTCACATTTGGTGGAACTTCAGGTGTGGAGACTGCTCCGAGAAGTGCGTTTATATAGAAAAAGGTACCACCGACGATAATGGGGAGCTTCTCTCGTGAGAGGATGCTGTCAATAGCGATGCGACCGTCGCGGACGTAGTCCGCGACGGTATACACATTTTGAGGCTCTGCGACATCGAGGAGGTGGTGGTGAATTCCTTGCATCTCTGCCCGCGTCACCTTTCCTGTACCAATATCAAGTCCTCTATATACTTGCCGTGAATCAGCAGAAATAATCTCGCCATTAAATCTCTTCCCAAGTTCAATAGAAAGGGAAGTCTTTCCCGATGCAGTTGGTCCCACAATGACGAGGACTTTTGATTTGTGGGTGCCAGTCATTGAACGAATCTAATCAGTATAAAAAGAGTTTCTCAGTACATCTTCTGGTATGAATTTGAGTGTCTGATTAAAAATCGCTTTCAGGGTACCACGATCAATTTCTTTGTGGTTTGGTATTGTGAGTATTTCTGTGCCGTAAGAAGTATTTCTCCTTAATTTAATGTGACTTCCTTTTTGACTAGCAACACTAAAACCCTGATTTTCTAAGATACCAATAACTTCTTTTGCCGAGAGAACTTTTAGTCTAGGCATGAGCAAGTTGTGGTAATTCGAAGTTCACCAACACCGATGGAGATTGACCGAGGCCGAGCTCTTCTAGGTTCTCACCTTCAAGGTGAGCCTGTACAGCCTCGCGAATATTTACCGTAAGTTCATCAAGTGTTTTTCCTTGTGTAACTACAGCGACATTAACACCTTCTGCAACATAATATTCATCACCTTTAGAGATTTGAAACTGAATAATATTTTTCATTTAAATATTATATCACAGAATATGAACCTAATCAAAATCACCTTAGCGCATATTTGCAATTATATCTGGATAGAGTAGTCTTTTGTTTGGAAGAAGTTTGGTCATGTTCTCAAACCAATATACGGAGGTGCACTGTGATCATAACCGCAAACAGCCCAGATGTACTCGCGTTGAAGTATGTCTGGGATTCTGCAGAAAAACGTACCGAAGGGCTGGGCAACGGGCTTCAAAGGAGGCTCACACGAAGCGTACTCGCGCCTGCAATACAGGGTCACGTGGGTGAGCTCATCCTCAAGTACCAGGAATTTCTTACGACGGTTCCGAATGGCTTTCATAGCTTTGCGCACGGGTCTGGGATGAGGTCTGAGACCGTGCGTTGGGTCTCGGTCGCGCGTCTCACTGGCGACACGATTGAAGAAATCCGTGAAGAGCACCATCCACTGCATGCGCAGGGTAGTAAATTCACGTTCATTACTCCGAGCAAAGTCCTTGCACCGGTCTTGTGGGAGAACAACCTTAAGCCTCGGTATCGCAGAGGTGTAAATCGCCCGCATTTTGTATTCGGGAAAATGGCTGAACAGAACGAGGGTAAATTTGATATCTCTCTTCTCGGCAACCACCTGTTTCGCTATAGGAGGGGCGACCTCGATTGGGCGACCAAGATTGAAATCGCGGTCGGCGATGAGTCAGTCGGCGCATGGCTCAGGGAGAGGAAGTCTGCACTCGCGTATAACATGTTCACGAGGAGGTGAATCCGTCGTAGTACGAAAAACCCGTACTTCACGACGGGTTTTTTGTTTTTATTTTCCTTCACAAAGTGCTGGGAGAGGGACTTGAACCCTCAAGTCTTGCGACACACGATTTTGAGTCGTGAGCGTATACCAATTCCGCCATCCCAGCACTTTGGGAATGAACTATGTGAGTGTATCAAATTATACACGGGGTGAGAAGCGAATACTTGGAGCTTCGCAAGACCTTGAGCAGTTTTTGCGAAAGGTGTATAGCTCCTGTAAGGAGGAAATAATCAATGTGATACAATATCCACCATGGCGTACGAAAGTAACTCGATTTTTTGGATTGAGACAGAAAAAATTGTCCCGAATCCGTTTCAACCACGGCGTGAATTCGACCAGTCAAAGCTCCAAGAGCTTGCCGAATCAATCCGCATGTATGGTGTACTGCAACCACTTGTGGCGACACGACGCGAGATTATTGGTGAGAATGGTGCTTTCACCACAGAGTATGAACTGATTGCAGGTGAACGGCGCCTCAGAGCTTCAAAACTTGCTGGGCTCATACAAGTCCCCGTTATCATCCGTTCCGGTGAGGAGACAGAGCTCATGAAGCTTGAGCTTGCCATCATCGAAAACCTTCAACGCGAGGATCTCAATGCTGTCGATAGAGCACAGGCATTCAAACAGCTTGCAGAGCAATTCGGCCTCTCACATTTGCAGGTGGCTCAAAAGGTTGGAAGGAGTCGTGAATACGTATCAAACTCGATTCGTTTGCTCGCACTCCCTGAAGCAATCCTCAATGCACTTCGCGGTGGCGATATCTCTGACGGGCACGCACGAACACTCCTCATGCTCAATGACAGGCCGACAGAGCAGGATGTCGTGTTTCGTGAAATTCTCATAAAGAAACTTTCAGTTCGTGAAGTTGAGCGCATCTCACGAAAGATTGCGACGGATAAAGTACGAAAGAAGAATTGGCAAGATTCGGACCCTGAACTTATTGAAATTGAACGTCAGTTCACTGAGACATTTGGCACGAGGGTACAAATCCAAAAGACTGATTTCGGTGGGAAGCTCACTATCGATTACTTTGCATCAGAAGACCTTCGCAAAGTGCTCGACATCATTCATAAGGCTGAGTCTTCTGTATACGGTGGAACTGCAACAAAGCTCCTCGCCCACCTTGAGGCCTCGATACCGCTTGAGCAAGTACCACAACAAAATGTTGTTGCTGAAAGTATTGGAGTTCCAGTCGTAGTTGACGAATTCGTATCGCCTACTGATGAAGAGCATTTTACAAAGCATGATTCCCTCGATGTGCCCGAGGTCACCCTCACTGAGCAGGAAGTTCATGAAGAATACGATGAACATGAGACAGTCGTGGATGTGTTAGAAAAAGTTGCACAGGTGCAGTCTGAACAACCAATCGTTGAACCAGTGGTGGCTCCAGCACCGGAGCCTGAGAAGAGTGATGAAGCCGATCTTTACTCAATTAAGAATTTCTCATTGTAGCTTCCTGTGAGGTGAGTACTGCACGGATTTTTCTGCGTGCGAGTGATGTCTTTGTGTAATCGAGCCACTTTCGAGTCGGTCGGTTTGATTTTCCAATAATAATTTCAACGATGTCGCCATTTTTGAGTGCGGTGTTGAGTTCAACGAGTTTATTGTTCACCTTTGCACCTGCGGTATGGTCACCAATGTCTGAATGAATTGCGTAGGCAAAATCAATAGGCGAAGCTCCCACAGGGAGGTCGATGACGTCTCCTTCGGGGGTGAAGACAAATATTCGATACGAGAAGAAATCGTCGCGTCGTCCGTCAAAGAATTCTAGGTCGCCATCATCCGACTTGTGGGCATCAGCAATTTCCTGTATCCACTTTGGAATTTTTAACTTATGATCCTTTCCGAGAAGCACCTCCTTTTTAGGCTCTCGTGTCGGAGAATTTTTCCATATGAAAGGCCGAAAGAGTGCTGGAACGAGCGACGCAAACCATGATTTTGTCTGGGATGCGGATTCCTTCTGACCGAGTTGCTTATTTTTGTATATGATGTGGGACGCGATTCCATACTCAGCTTCACGGTGCATTGATTCGGTACGAATTTGCACTTCGAGGATGGTGCGGTTTGGGGTAATGACTGTCGTGTGGAGTGATTGGTAACCATTTGGCTTTGGAAAGGCAATATAATCTTTCACGCGCTGAGGAAGTGGTCGCCATATTTCGTGCACGATACCGAGTACTTGATAGCATTGTTCAATACTAGGAACAACAACACGGATTGCGAGGTAGTCGTGCACCTTGTCCATATCCCACTCACGGCGCTTGAGTTTCTGGTAGAGGCTATATTTACCCTTGGACCTGCATGAGGTGTGGAAATCTCTAATACCACTCTCTGCGAGTCGTTTCTGCATTGCCTTACGCGCCTTTTCCAAATCAGCCTCACTATTTTTTGCGAGTTGTTTGGTGATATCTATTACGTGTTTGAACTCATCGGGGTAGACATAGGGAAAGGCAAGGTCTTCGAGCTCTTTACGAATCTTACCCATTCCGAGACGATGGGTGACAGGAACATAGATTTCAAGTGTCTCACGCGCAATACGAAGTTGCTTTTCTTTGGGTACGAACTCCAGCGTCTGCATGTTGTGGAGACGGTCAATGAGCTTGATGATGAGTACACGAATATCCTGACTCGTTGCGACAAAGAGTTTCCTGAGACTCTCATTGTGTCGGTCACTGCCGTAGTAGCGAACCGAACCAAGTTTGGTTACACCCTGCACGAGGAAAAAAATCTCATCACCAAATTCATTCTTAAGTTCCTCGGGGGTAACGTCAGTATCTTCTATCGTGTCATGAAGCAATCCTGTGGCGACGGTGTGTGCTCCCATGCCGATTTCTGCGAGCATTTTCGCCACTATTGCGAGATGTTCGAGGTAGGGGTCACCTGAGTATCGAAATTGTCCCTCGTGTGCCTTTTTTGCAAACTCGTATGCACGATTAATGAGATCAATGTTTTCTGCTGAAGGAACACTGAGATGGTCTATGATGTCCTGAGCACTTGTCATAGTGTCATTTTACATCGCTATTCTAAGATAACAAAGAGCACGGCTCTAAGTACTAAGTACCAAGTACTATTTAATACTCATGAGTGCAACGGCCTCTTCCACAGTAAGTGTTTTAATATCAGTGTTATCGGGTATCCAAATTCGTGAGAAACCTCGCTTGAAGTATCTTCCAGATTTTGATTCGAAAACTTTGATCATCTTCTTTGTCTTGGGATGAAGACCAACTTCACGGACGAGCTTTTCGCCTGCACGCATCTTCTTTGGTTCCTTAAAGATTTCGAGGGCACGTTCAAACGTAATCTCGTATGGATTATCCACACCCTTGAGTGAACGGAAGTCACCAGCATGACCAATGTACGGTCCGAAACGTCCGGTATTTGCGATGATGAGCTCTCCAGTCTCGGGATGAGTACCAAGTTCACGGGGAAGGATGAGGTAGTGCACAGCGTCTTCGAGCGTCACATCGCTCACACTCTTGCCCTTCGGAACACTCGCACGTTTTGGTGTTGGCGCTTTTTTCCCACGAACTTTCTCGGGGGTCTTACCAATCTGTACATATGGCCCAAACTTTCCATTGAGGAGATATATCTCTTCACCTGTTTCAGGATGAATGCCAAGTGGCTCATCTTCCTTAATCTGTGAGCCATCAAGCATGCGTGCCCCCATACATGCGGGATATGTATTGCAGGAGAGGAATTTTCCTCCTCGGCCAAGCTTGATAACCATATCACTCCCACAGAGCGGGCAAGGGAATTCTTTTGGTCCTTCGCCAAGATTATTGATTTTTTCAATATCTTCTTTTGACTGCACCATTTTCAAGAAAGGTGTATAGAAATCACTGAGTGTCTTCAAGTAGGTGCGCTTTCCAAGAGCTATTTCATCGAGCTCATTTTCCATCTCACTCGTAAAATCATCCCCGATGTATTCGGTGAAATGTTCTTCGAGGAATGATGAAACGAGGTCACCAGTGTCGGTCGGTATGAGTGTCTTTCCCACCTTTTCAACATACCCGCGCTGTACAATCGTGTTCATGATTGAAGCGTATGTCGATGGACGTCCAATGCCACGCTTTTCGAGTTCTTTAATGAGCCCGGCTTCAGTGTATCTGCTTGGCGGTTGCGTCTCTTTTCCTTCAGCAATGAGTTCTTTGAGTGTGAGCGAATCACCTTCAGCGAGCTTTGGTATTTCTACATCTTCACCACGCGCACGGGTGTCGACGCGAAGCCATCCGTCAAAAAGTACACGCGAACCGTGTGTCACAAAGTCTGGAATCTCCTCAGAACTTCCCGATACATTTGCAATTATTTTGGTTCGTTCAACAACTGCATCACTCATCTGTGAGGCAACCGCACGCTCCCAAATGAGCGCATAGAGCTTTTTCTGGTCGTCAGTGCTTCCTGCAGTTCTCTTGCCAAAATTACTTGGGCGCACGGCCTCGTGAGCTTCCTGTGCTGACTTGCTTTTTGTTTTATATTTTCTCGGCGTTACATACTCCTTTCCGAAATCACTGTGGAGGAGTGCGATGATCTGCTTCTGTGCGATGTCGCTCATGTTCGTCGAGTCGGTACGCATGTATGTAATAAAGCCGGCCTCGTAGAGCTTCTGTGCAGCACCCATAGTACGTGATGGTGAAAAACCGAGTCGCGTTGATGCTGACTGTTGCAATGTTGAGGTGGTATACGGTGGTCGTGGAGTGCGCTTCTGCTCCGTCTTTGCAATGCTCGTAATTGCCCATGGGTGTGTCTTTCCGATTTTGAGAATTCGCTCCGCCTCGTCCTTTTCTCTCGGCTCTACTGCACAGGTAAGTGGAAGGTCAGTCTTTTTCTCAGTCTCTGTGTGTGCAGTGAGTACGAAGTATGCCTCAGGAATGAATGCACGAATTTCTCGCTCACGCTCCATAATGATACGCACCGCAGGAGATTGTACTCGTCCTGCTGAAAGGCCGTAGCGCACCTTCTTCCAAATGAGCCCTGAGAGGTCATACCCCACGAGTCTATCGAGCACGCGACGCGCTTCCTGAGCTTCTTTGAGATTAATATCGATTGCGCGTGGATGTTCGATAGCTTCTTTCACTGCAGGCTCGGTAATTTCATGAAAGACGACGCGCTGTAGGTTTTTGTTGGAGTCTTTGATGAGCTCAGCGACGTGCCATGCTATCGCTTCACCCTCGCGGTCGGGGTCAGTTGCAAGGAAGACATTGTCTGCCTTCTTTGCTTCCTTCTTAAGTTCTGCGATAACCTTTTCTTTTCCAGGAGAAATAATGTATTTCGGAATAAAACCACCTTCAATATCGACGGCGTCTTTATTGCTCTTGGGGAGGTCGCGCACGTGGCCTACCGAGGCGCGCACAGTAAAATCTTTTCCGAGATATTTTTCAATCGTCTTTGCTTTAGCGGGTGACTCAACGATGACAAGTGTATGTGACATCCCGTTAAAAGTTACTGATTAATAAAAGATAATGTTTCATTGCAGATTCCGTAGATTGGTGTAGTTTCCCGTCATGGCTTGTTCAGCACTTCTAACGGGACACGTGCCTTCCATAAATACTAGGGAACTGGAAGACTGTCAAATAAGAACTATGGCAAAGTGATATTATCTTGTTTTATAAAACACCCCATTTTGTTCGGTGATGAGACCAGCAAGTTCCATTTTCATGAGGAGGGTGAGGGTTTGTTCGTGGGGGTAGGGGAGTTCTCGGATGATGGTGTCATGGTCTTTTGGTTCCTTAAGGAGGGTGAGGATGGAGAGCTCTTCCTCAGTGAAGAGCTGGGGCGATGAGGGTGCTTCAGATTTTTCTTCAATATTGAGGGCTATCAAAATGTCTTCGGGTGAAGTAACTGGTGTTGCGCCGAGCTTGAGAAATTGGTGAACGCCTTTGCTGTTTTCAGAAAAAATATTTCCGGGGACGACGAGGAGTTCGCGGTTATATTCTGCAGTGAGTCGTGCGGTGATGAGAGTTCCCGAGCGTTCACTCGCCTCAATGAGGAGTACTGCATGCGCAAGTCCTGCCATGATGCGGTTCCTTTGGGGGAATGACCACAAAGTTGCCCTAAATGTCGGCTCGAACTCACTCAATAATCCTCCGCCGCTCTCGAGTATCCTACGAGCAAGAGTTTGGTTACGGCGCGGGTAGATGACCGAGTCGTCGATTCCTGAACCTGGGACTGAGATTGTATGAAGTCCCGCATGGAGAGCGGATTCGTGTGCCAAGGTGTCGGTGCCGAGTGCAAGGCCAGAAATAATTGAAATGGGGTATTCACGGAGTCCGCCGATGAGGTGTTCAACGACTTGCTTGCCGTAGTTTGTATAATTGCGAGAACCCACGACCGCAAGGCACTTTGTGCCCGCTGGTGGCAAGTTACCCCTCAGGTACAGTTCCTTTGGTGGTTGGGGAATCTCCATGAGGAGCGGAGGGTGTTCGCTCAGGGAGAGTTTTTGGATAGGGAAGTCCATATGTAGTATAAGTATGAAGTATCAGTATGAGTATTACTAGTTCGTCCAGAATGCCCTGTGGCTTGTCCCAGGGATGAATGGACAAATATATAGTACGGCGGAGCCGTATCTTCTGCTAGCAAAGAACCCCCGTTCCCACCCCAAGGGGGGTGGGGTTCTTTACTCTAGTGTAGCATTTCGTATGAAATAGAATTTGTAATTTTGAGTAATTTTGAAAAGATGCGTATAATTGCAAACAAGATGTTGAATATTCGTCGTTGGTACCTCTATGATTTTGCAAATTCTTTTGCCTCATCGGTTATTATTTTTTATTTCTCGCTTCTTTTATCAGAAGGTGGAGCGAGTGATACTTGGATAGGTATTTCTGCTGCTATTTCAACCGTTATCCTTCTTATATTTTATCCAGCTCTTGGTCATAAAGCAGACAGAAGCCAAGGAACGCTTATGAAATATATGCGCGTGTCATCTGTGATTATGGTATTCACATTATTTGCTATAGGGTTCCTCACAAATACGTTCTTAGAAAACTATACATATGCAATGCTCTTTACTCTCTGCTTCCTCTATATCCTTTTTCAGACTTCGTTTCAGGGGTCGTATGTCTTCTACTCATCGTTCATGCAACATTTCAAAGAAATTGGCTATAACAAAGATAAGATTTCAGGCCTTGGGATGGGGTTGGGGCAGTTGGGTAACGCTGTAAGTATCGGGGTTATGGGTGCTTTCGTTGTCGGGAGTTCATTAGTACTTTACAGTTTGAGTGGTAAGAGTCTTGCCTTGGTTTTAGGAGGGACTATTTTTATTGTATTGGCCATTCCATTTCTCATACAGAAATCAGAAGAGGGACATGTGCAAGCCAAATCTTCTGAAGCCACATTTTCTTTGAAGGAATTTTTGAGGAAGGTATTTTTGGATAAAAAAGTATTTTATTACCTACTCGGGTATATGCTCGTAGCAGACTCTGTATCAACTCTACAGATATACCTTACCCTGTATCTCAAAAATGTCTTTGGTTTTACAGAAAAGATGTCAAGTATTGGTGGAGCGGTAAGTCTGGGCATGCTCTTTATTACTTGTATGGTGTTTGGTTTTTTCGCCTATAAAATTACCAATAGAAATAAGATGCTCGTGATAGGAGGATCGGTATACATTATTGCTTTTCTACTCTTTGGCTTTGCACCAAACACTCCTTTGTATGCTTATCTCAGTCTCATATTCGCAGGGTTTGCATATGGGCTATTCTTTCCTCTCGCACGATCTCTCTATTCAGATATTATTCCTAAAGAAGCGCAGGCTGAATATTTCAGTTCCTTTATCATTTTTGAACGAGCAGCCACGATTACAGGCCCCCTTCTTTGGGTAGTGGTATTTTGGCTTCTCAGTGAGTATCCAACTGAGTTTAGATACAGGACCAACGTAATAATTCTTGCTTTCATAGCGATGATCGGAATCTATTACATAAAGAAGGCACATGCTATGGTCAGAGTCGAGATTCACTAATCTAAATTTGTTTCTGGAAATCTAGTTCATTACCGAGGTCGGACCTCGGTAATGTGTACTCAAAGGTCGGACATCGGATGTCCGACCTTTGATTTTTGAGTAATTTGGAAAAAATGCGTATAATATGCGTCTAGTTTTAATACTATGTTAGATATCAAATTCATTCGGGAGAACCTTGACCTCGTGAAGATGGGGGCAACTAAAAAGAACATGACTGTCGATCTCGACGGGCTTATTGCGCTCGACGATTCACGCAAGCAGATACTTTTGTCTGTGGAAGCAAAGAAAGCAGAGCAAAATACCGTTTCTCGTGAAGTTGCGCTCGCAACGGATGAATCTGCTCGTGCACAGCTCATCGCTGAAATGAAGATTTTGAAAGAAGAAATCCAGAAAGAGGAGGAAGAGCTCAAGGAGGTTATGCGAAAATGGCAAGAGCTCATGCTTCAGGTGCCCAACATTCCCGATATGTCAGTTCCAGACGGGAAAGATGATTCAGAGAATAAGGAAATAAAGACCTGGGGAGAGAAAACGATATTCCCATTTACTCCAAAGAGTCATGTGGACATCATGACGACACTTGGCATCGTCGATTTTGAACGTGGTACGAAGGTTCATGGTTTTCGTGGATACTACCTTCAGAAAGGTGGAGCACGCCTCTCATGGGCGATTTGGAACTACGCACAGAAGTTTTTCTTGGATCGAGGCTTTGATCCACTCATCGTTCCTGCAATTGTACGAAAGAGTAATCTCTATGGGACAGGGCATCTTCCCAACGATGCGGAGGATGTCTATAAAACGCAGGATGAGGATTATCTCGTCGGAACTGCAGAGGTTTCTACCATGGGGTACTACGCAGACGATGTGCTCGACCGAAGTGAGCTCCCCATCAAATGGCTTTCATTCTCACCATGTTTCCGTCGTGAAGCCGGAAGTCACGGAAAGGATACGAAGGGTCTCATCCGTGTGCACGAATTCTATAAACTCGAACAGGTACTTCTCTGTGAAGCAAGCCATGAGGAATCGGTGAAGTGGCATGAGTGGCTCAATAAGAATACTGAAGAATTTATCGAGTCTCTCGGCATTCCGTACCGTACCGTTATCAACTGTGGTGGTGACCTCGGTCAGGGGCAGGTGAAGAAATATGACATTGAGCTCTGGGTCCCTGGTGAAGAAAAGTATCGTGAAATCAGTTCAGCTTCATACTTCCATGATTTCCAAGCACGACGATTTAACATTCGCTACAAGGATGAGAATGGAAAACTAAGGTATGTACACTCGCTCAACTGTACTGCAATACCCACACCGCGCATCCTCGTTTCTCTTGTGGAGAATTTCCAACAAGCAGACGGAACAGTGAAAATTCCTCCGGCACTAGCTCCATATTTTGGTTCTGATGTACTACAATAGAGGTTGTGGCTCGTATCATAGAAAAGGGAATACGCACGCGCGTGCGAAAGGAAGATAGAACGAGTTTCTATTGGCAATTTTTTCTTGGTTTTCTCAGTCTCCTTGTACTCGGTGCAGTCATTGCGCTTATTTGGTATGCCACTCGGCTCAACATGTTTACCATTACAGAGATTTCTGTGAGTGGTGGTGAGACCATTTCCCATGATGAGATTCGCGGGCAAATAGAACAGGAGCTCACCGGTGCGTATTTCCTCATTGTTCCAAAACATTTTATATACCTCTATCCACACAATCGCATTGTTGAAGTCCTCGAGAAGAATGAACGACTGTATAACATATACCTTGAACGTACATCGAGGAATGCTATTGCGGTCACCTTCAGTGAGTACGTCCCACATGCACTCTCGTGCGCACAAAATGCGCCAGAAGAATGTCTTTTCATTACTGAAAATGGGTATGCCTTTACTAAGGCACCTGAACTCAACGGCGGGGCGCTTGTTCGGCACTATATGGAAGCACGAGACGAAATAGAGAAGGGGACGATTATTGATGCAAATGTACTCGCGCGCATCGATGCGTTTGTTATGCACATTGAAGAAGAGTTTGGATTTCGTACGGCATCACTGCTTCACAAGAAAAATGGTGACATTGAAATTAGTCTCCATGGAGGAGGAATGGTTTTCCTTTCTCTCGGGAATGATATGGACACCGCATTTGAGAACTTAAAGGTAATACTTGCATCACCAGAGTTTAGAGATATACAACCGGGGAATTTTAACTACATTGATTTACGCTTTGGTAATAAAGCGTATGTGAATGAGGAGATGAGCGTTGCAACCTCAACACAGTCTCTCAGTACCACGACTCTTCCTGAATAGCATAAAACGTGGTATCAACTACCTATGTCATTTTGGCACACATTACCAAAACCAATTATTGTGCTCGCACCGATGGCTGATGTCACCGATGCGTCATTTCGTCGTATGATAGCCAAATATTCTCGGCATACGCGTAAGGACGGGACGCAGGGTGGGCCAGACGTCATGTGGACAGAGTTTGTTTCTGCCGATGGTCTCGTCCGTGCGCCGGAGGAGGGGAAGAAGAAACTTATGGCTGACCTGCAATATTCTGACGAAGAGCGACCAATAGTTGCACAGCTTTTTTCATCAAATCCAGAACATATGGAGCAAGCGTCGGCACTCTGTCGAGAACTTGGCTTTGATGGAATTGATATCAATATGGGGTGCCCTGATCGCTCGATCGAGAAACAAGGATGTGGCTCTGCAATGATAAAGACGCCCGATAAAGCGCGTGAAATAATTCGTGCGGCGAAGCGCGGAGCTCAGGGGATTCCTGTTTCTGTAAAGACGAGAATCGGATATCTTAAAAACGAACTTTCTACATGGCTTCCTGCACTTCTCAGTGAAAATCCGGCGGTCATTACCATACATGCACGCACGAGAAAGGAAATGTCGAAAGTTCCTGCACGCTGGGAGCATGTTGCTGAAGCGGTCGCCTTGCGAAATGAGATCCAGAATGAAGAGTGGCAAAAAGAACACCCTGATGAGGAACGAACGCTTATTTTTGGAAATGGTGATGTGACGTCACTCGACGATGCGTATAGAAAGGCTGAGGAGACTGGTGCCGATGGGGTGATGCTTGGGCGTGCTATTTTTGGAAATCCATGGCTCTTCAATCCAAAGAAGTCGCGGGATGGGCGAATAACTTCTTACCCGATAGAACACGTCTCACTTGCTGAGCAACTGCAGGTCTTGGTTGAACACGCACGGCTTTTTGAGGAGATTCTCCCCCACAAGAACTTTGCGCTTATGAAAAAACATTTCAAATCTTACGTGCACGACTTTGATGGGGCACGAGAATTGCGAGCAATGCTCATGGAAGTTGAAAATAGTGACGGACTTGAGGTGGTTGTAAACAGATTTTTAAAAGAGGGAATACACACATAATCCAGAAATCTGATAGAATGTAAGGACATGAGTCCCGTTAGAAGTTGCGGTTACGGGACATCACACATTGTCTGGCGATTCCTTGCTGAGAGTCATTTCGCAACCTCGTGTGTATTAATAGCAATCGCAACCTACTTCTAACGGGATGAGTGAGGTTCTACATGCAGACATATTCTTTTTCATAACGGGAATAGCGGTCATTGTTTGCTCTGCGATTCTTTGTGTTGTGCTCTTCCATGCAATCAAAGTTCTCATATCACTGCGTCGTATTGTCGATCGCATTGATGCGGGTACGGAGATTATTGCTGAGGACATGCAACAGCTACGAAGTTTTTTCGCACAAGAAGGCTTCATTCGTAATATCATTAGGGCAATCACCGGTTCCCCGAAGAGAACTACGTCAAAGGCCAAGACAGCGGGGCGGAATACAGAATTAAAAATTAATGATGAATCCCGTTAGAGTTTGTGACATTCCCAACACACCAGTATCAAATAATGTATATTTATATATGGTAAGGAGGGTCAGATGCTTTAACGGAAGTGTTTGTAAGTGAAGACAATTTATAAGAATCTGTTAGGGGTGTAGATATCAAATATTTAAACACTTCCTAACTCTAACGGGATGAAGCATAATATGGCAGAGAAAAAATCTAAGAAGGGGTTAAGTTCAGCAGAAAAGATGGGAATAGGTTTTGGACTTACCGCAGCGGCAGTTACCGCAGCGGGAGCTTACTTCTTGTATGGAAGCAAGAATGCAAATCAGAATCGAAAGAAAGTAAAAGGATGGATGCTCAAGGCGAAGGGTGAAGTGCTTGAAGCGCTCGAGAAGGCTGAGGAGATAACAGAAGATGAGTACCGAGCGCTTGTAGAAACTGCAAGTAAGGCATACGGAACCGTGAAGAGTGCTACTGCAGGCGAAGTGAAAGATTTCCAAAAGGAAATGCACGAGCACTGGACAAAGCTCCAAAAGAGTAAGGCTATAAAGAAGGTTGTTGGTACTGCCGTTGCGACCGTTACAAAAAAAGCTGTTGCCAAGAAGGCGGGAGCTAAGGTTGCACCGAAGAAGGCACCAGCTAAAGTTGCTCCAAAGAAGAAGTAGGTCGTTTCTCACCGAGATAATAGAAGAAAGCACTACCGCGCTCCTCTGGGGCGCGGTATGCTGTTATGACATGACCAAATACCTACTGTTGTTTTCAAAACGGGTACTTACCTACGGAATATTTTCAGCGTTGCTTCTTGGGATAGTAGCTTCAGTTGTTCTTATGACACTCCCGTCTCAACAATATATATCCAAAGAGAAAAAGGATGCCCATTTTGCTCCCTCGGTAACCGCTGATGCGTGGGGAGTCTTTGATGTTGGCACTGGTGAGGTTGTGGAGGGAAAAAATATTGATCACGTTAAACCTATCGCTTCCATCACAAAATTATTTACCGGAGAGGTTGTCCTCATGAGTGCACACAAGAATGATGTTTTTCAAATTACTCGCGCTGACATAGATACCGAGGGGAGAGCAGGGAAGCTCGTGTATGGAGAGTCGGTGTCACCATATGAACTCCTCTACCCACTTCTTCTTGAATCATCAAATGACGCTGCCTATGCGATTAAGCGATATCTTGGTGTTGAATACGCGACAACAATTTCTTCAATCACTGAGTCACTCAGTCTTAATAACACAAAGATTTATGATGGTTCTGGTCTCAGTGCACAAAATGTTTCAACAGTCCGTGAACTTGCACGATACTACGCACACCTCAAACTGGATGAGCCACATCTCCTCGATATTACGCAGGTGGACACATTCATCACTGACAACACTGGGTACGTGAATAATAACCCCGGAAGAGCGTTTAACTCATTCAGTGGAGGAAAGCAGGGATTTACCGACGAGGCAGAGCGTACGTTCGTTGGCTCCTTCACAGACGATTCTTCTCGTGGTGAAATTGGTATTGTATTACTCGGCAGTGCTGATTTGCGGAGTGATATTCAAGAACTCCAACGTTTTGGGGAGAGCATTCGAGACAGTTCTGATATAATGGCGCAATGACAGACATTTCACTTGCGCTCTATCGAAAATATCGCCCATCGAGTTTCGATGAAGTTAGAAATCAGGAGCATATCATTACCGTCCTCACCGGCGCACTTTCAAAGAAGATGATTCCCCATGCGCTCTTGTTTACAGGCGGAAGAGGAACTGGGAAGACCACCGTTGCGAGAATATTTGCGCATGCAGTAGGAGCACATGATGTCGATATCTATGAAATAGACGCTGCCTCAAACAGAGGCATTGACGATATCCGCTCACTTCGTGATGCAGTGCATACGATGCCTTTTGAGTCACCATACAAGGTGTACATCATCGATGAGGTTCATATGCTTACGAAGGAGGCTTTCAATGCACTCTTGAAGACACTCGAAGAGCCACCACAGCATGTCATTTTTATTCTTGCGACGACAGAGCGGGATAAGCTTCTCGATACTATCACCTCGCGTTGTCAGGTGTTTGAATTTCGTGCACCAACGCGCGAGGAACTTCGGGACACCGTAATTGCAGTTGCAAAGAAAGAGAAGTTTAGTCTCCTTAAGGATGCTGCGGATGTTATTGCGCTCGCCGCAGATGGTTCGTATCGTGATGCGCTTGGCATCACACAAAAGGTCATGATGGCCTCTGGTGATGAAACACTCACCGCAGATGAAGTGTCCACCATCGTCGGTGCTCCAAAGAACGTTACGCTCCGTGCACTCCTTACTGCGCTCGCAGAAAAAGACTTAGAGATGGGACTCTCTGCGCTCAGTTCAGCATCAGATTCACACGTGGATATGAAGCTTTTTTATACACTGCTCCTTGAGCGGGTGCGGACAGTAATGATGCTTCGCTATAATCCAAAAAACACCGATGAGCTTCTTGCGCAATATGGTGATGAAGATCGGCAGTCACTTATTGCTTTTGCGGGAGCACAGGGGTCACCCATTAATTCACACCTAGTACTGAAACTTATTGAATCCTCGGTATATCTTGGGAAGAGCTCCATCTCAGAATTGCCACTCGAGATGCTCCTCATTGATCACTGTTCATAATTTATATGCACGTATACTTTGTACGACACGGTGAGACACTTTTGAATAAAAAGAACGTTCATCAATCACCCAATACATCGCTTTCACCAAAAGGAAGAGACCAATCAGCGACGGTTGCTGAGTATCTTCGCGCAGTAAATCCAGACTTGCTTATCACGAGTGAGTATACCCGTGCACGCGAAACGGCAGGAGTGATTGGGCAGTGTGTGGGGCTTACGCCACAGGTGAACGGTCTCTTTTATGAAATTGAACGACCCTCATCGCTCTATGGGAAGTCTCATTTTCATATTGAAACACTCTGGTATGTGATTGGTTCAGTTTTGCATAAGAATAATGCATCATGGCGATATAAGGATGCTGAGAATTTTGGAGATATTAGCGATAGGGCACAGCGTGCACTTGCATACATTGAATCCCTTGAAAAGGAATACAATTCAGTTGTTGTTGTCTCTCACACGGTATTTATAAACATTATGGTTTCATATATGTGCAAAAATAGGATGCTTGATATCCGTGATTTACTCCTCACGTTCCTCCATATTGAAAAGATGGAGAATACTGGCATTGTCCATGTTGAATTTCTGGGAAGGTCATCTGGCAACGTGTGTGCATGGAGACTTGTTGATGGGGTATAATCAAGTAGATTCAGAACAATGAAGAAATATGCTAAAAAACAAATGGGTATAATCCGAGGTGCTTTGATTTTCGCTACCCTCAAAAGAGGAACAATTATTTCTGGAGCAACTTTCGTTGCAATGCTCGTTCTGAGCATTGCACTCTTCGTCATGCAGGGGAGAGGTGCTGTTGTGTTGCAAACTGAGATTAAGGATGAGGCGGGTAGTGTGGTGATGAGGAATGAAAATCAGTTTCCGGTAGGAGTAAACCCACAGCAGAAGGAAATTGTAGAGAACCCTGGTGTCGATAGCTATTTTGATGCACATGTAGCAACACGAGGTGAAATGAAGACCGCGCATGCGGGATTTTTGAGTAAAATTATGGGGAGGCTCGCACTCATTGGTTGGTATCAAAATCTTGCTTCACTCTCGAGTAGGATTCTTGTCATCGAGCCTGGAGAGCGAAAGGAGCAAGTTGGGGAGCACTTTGGGGAAATTCTTTCATGGAATAAATTAGAGCGTGAGGAGTTTCTAAATCTCATAGAGACGGGATCGCCGATGATTGAGGATGGAAAAATGTACCCAGGCACGTACACAGTGGCAAAAAAAGCAACACCGAGTGAGGTTGCCAGCCTTGTCACTGAGCGCTTCACGAAGGAGGTTCTCTTGCGTTATACCGAAGATGTCTCTTCCGTGGTGCCACTCAATGATGCGCTCACCATTGCCTCACTCCTCGAGCGCGAGGCGTATGATTTTGAAGATATGCGACACATATCAGGAGTCATTTGGAACAGACTTTTCTCGGGAATGCGACTTCAAATTGATGCAACACTCCAGTATGCAAAGGGAAGTGACCCCGATGAGCCGTGGTGGCCGAAAGTAATACCCTCTGACAAGTACATCGCTTCTGTATACAACACATACAAGACCGTCGGCCTTCCGCCTGCACCGATTGCAAACCCTTCACTCGAGGCAATTCTCGCAGCACTCAATCCTAAAGAAACGAACTGTATGTATTACTTCCATGACAGAAAAGCCGGCTTTCATTGTACCGAAACGTATGATGAGCATGTGAAGCTCCTTAAGGAATATTACGGACGAGGGAAGTGAACTAGAAAATTATTTATTCCAGGGCATTCTTTCGAGGAGGTATGAGAGCCCACACCATCCGGTAAGACCGGCAAACATCTGTCCACCTCCGACAAAGAGGGCGACATAGACGAATGCGCCATGGACAGAAAGTGAAAGGACGGCGCTTACTACTGTAAGTAATCCTGCCGTAAGGAGCACCTGTCGCATGATTGGCATCCTATGGGTGAGCGCTTCAGTCTCAAAGCCGGCCTTGTCCCACGCCATGAGGCCACCGTTCATGTTTATAAGTTCTGCAGTGATTCCTGAAGAGGCAAGGGTTTCAATAGCCTGTCTACTTCTATTTCCGCTTCTGCAGTGTATGTAGATCGCCTTCTTGCCTCTGAATTCGTTGAGGTGGTCGTGAAGTGTGTTGAGGGGGACACTCCGTACTCCGCGGATATGCTTTTCATTGTACTCAGTCGTTGTGCAAACATTTATAAAATCAAAGGAGCTATTCTGAGACTCTTTTTCTAGTGTATTTTTAAATTCTTGTACGGTAATCTCTCGCATAAAAATAGTATGTGCAATTAAAATGGTGTTACTAAAAAATTGGGCAGTACCCAGAGTTCATTACATGAGATGGGCACGATAATTATAGCAAACAAATATACTGTGAATTAAGAGATGTTCCGCAGACAGTAAACTGGTACTCCTTGCTCACGGCCCTTAACAAAAACAGTCTTTTCCTCAGAAAATAAGTTTTTCAAATCTGCTGAAAGGAGATTATATGTGGTGCTGTCGATAACGAGGTCGGTTTTGAGCTCTTTTGATGCACTTTCAAGTCTCGATGCTGTGTTTACCGTATCGCCGATACAGGTGTAGTCTCGTCGTCTATCGTGTCCAATGTTCCCGACAATGGCTTCTCCTACACTAATCCCAATCCCAATTTTTTGTATACAGGGCAGACCTTTCGTATGGAGGTCTTGTGTGATGGTGGGTACTCGGGCGAGCATCTCGAGAGCACACTGCGTCGCTTCTGCTGCTCCATGTCCGGCATCAAGTCTCCACCAAAGCATGATACCGTCCCCGATGTATTTATCGATAATGCCGTTGTGCTTCCTTGAGACGTCAAACCAGTGTTGATAGTACACATTGAGCATATCCATCACTTGTTGTGCGTCATGGTGCTCTGAAAGTGTAGTGAACCCTCTCACGTCCGCAAAGAGAACTGCAATTTGCGTACGCTCTGAGACTGAGGCTGAGCCCTCCAAGATGAGGTCGCTCAGACTGTCATCAACGTAGCTCCCAAAGATTGTCTTTATTTTATTCTTGAGGTTGATGAGGAGGTTTTTTTCCATGATTATTGCAAACGCCATCACGATTGAACCAAAGAGCAGGTATATATGCGAAGGGTCAGTAATGAACTGTGGCAGGGCAGAGAATACAGTGTCTATTCGTAGTGTAAGAGGATTTGTGGCAATGGAGACTCCATTTTCAGAAAAACCGATTTTCACCTCCTCATAGAAATACGAGAACATGAAGGCTGAGACGTTAAGAATTATTAAAATGCTTCCACACAGCTTTTCATGCCATTCAGAATTTTTTCCTTCCTCAAAAAGTACTACGAGAGAAGCGGTGAGTGCAAAGAACCAGATAAATATATGGCCTGCATTTAATACAAAGTCCCATCCTTCAGATATTTCTATAATAGTGTATATTGTGGGCGCAAAAAGTGTAATCAAAACACGTTGAATGCCTTGTATCCGGTATCGCACAATGAAAAGAAATTGAGCTATCGTGGCAATGAGAAAGAAGACGTGCCCGGTATTTCTAAAAAATGACCAGCCACCTTGAAAGAGGCTCATCGACAGATAATAAATGCTAAAAGCACCTGAGCGAAAGAATAATTCATTTAAAAAGGCGAGCAAAAAATCTTTTTTAGGTAACATATTCTATAGTGAAGACATGTAATGGTTGAGAAATACGTTGCATCATGTACTCTCAGTGACTAGTATACTCTCTTCGCACATACGACAAACCCCATCTCTGTGAGATGGGGTTTGTCTGATTTGAAGGCCTGTTTTATAACTCTCCACGTGCATCGTCTATGAGGTCGCTTGCCTCGTCAATGAGATCCTCTGCTTCGTTGCCCTCTCCTTCGTCAATGAGGTCTTCGGCATCATCAAGAAGTTCGTCTGCTTCATCGAGGAAGTCCTCAGCATCGCCCACATCGTCGCCATCATCGATGGCTGTATCAACCTCATCGAGCGCATCCTCGTAGTCATTTCTGATTTCATCGAGGTAATCTTCTACATCCTGTGATGACTTTCCGATTGAATCGAGTGCATCGTCGACGAGGTCGTCAGCTTCATCGGCCAAATCAAGTGCTTCGTCGTAATCTTCATCATCGAATGCTGTCTCTGCTTCATCGAGAAGGCTCTCAGCATCGTTGAGATATTCCTCCGCACGGCTCGTTGCTTCACCATTTTCATCAGCTGTATCGATTTCATCTTCTGCATCATCAATTCTGTCCTTTACCTCATCAATTCTGTCCATTGCTTCGTCATCTTCGGATGACTTGCCGACTGCATCAAGGGCATCCTCAATGTCATTCTCGCTATCATCGAGATAGTCATCTGCGTCAGCATAGTCCCCGTCGAAGTATGCAAGTATTGCGTCGAAGAGATTATCTCGCGCATCATCAAGGCTGTCTAAAGCGTTTTCATCACCGTCGGCATCGTCGTCTGCTCCGTTAAACTCATCGATAACATCGCGAATACGTTCACTGAGTATTGTCGCAGTGCGCCCACCATCTTTTACGTTGCTCGTGCCCTGTGATGATGCCAATTGTGCCTTCAGCTCGGCGACGCGAAGGAGAAGCGCGGTGTCGGATGAGGAGGTGTCTCCTGTTGAGTTTTTTCCAACGGTGTCCAAATAGAGTTGTCGTGACCGTGGTCCAAAGTAACCTGTTGCTGGTGAAATACTATTTTCTTCCTGCCACTTAATGAGTGCTGATTTTGTGAGGGATTTAAATTCAGTGGTCTCATTGCCCACGGCACCACCGCCGGTGGTTGTGATGATGTATCCTTCGTTATTAAGAAACTTTTGAAGACAGCGCACGTCTTCACCGACTGAGCCCATTTCAAGGTCGCGGTCAAATGTGCACGTCGTCGCGCTTGCAACTGCTGGTAAAATTGATAATGCTCCGAGGGCGCAAAGTACATAGAGTATTTGCGCGTTCCTTTGAATGATTGAATGTGTATTCATATGCTCACTAGTATACTCTATGTTCATATTTCTTTGAATATTTCCACACTGAAATCGGGCATTTTAGCGAGATATGTTTTGTTTCCTATATTGAAGGTACAAAATACATGGTATTCTTATACACAATGAGCAAAGTAAGCGTACTTATCGTCGAGGATGACCCAAATATCCGTGACATGTATTCGCATGAGTTTTCACAGGCGGGAATTCAGGTGTTCCAAGCTTCAAATGGTAAAGATGGTATTGAGCTTGCTCTCAAGCACCATCCCGATGCTATTCTCATGGATATTATGATGCCCGAGATGAATGGTCACGTAGCGGTAAGCACGATACGAAGGGATTCGTGGGGCAAGAATGCAAAAGTTGTTTATCTCACCAACATGACTGATGCGGAAAATGTCGTCAATGCTGTCGAGCACGGAAGTAGTGAGTACATCATCAAATCAAACATGACTCCGCGAGAGGTTGTAAATCACACACGTGTCGTGATGCGCGGATAACTCAGCATCATTCCTAATCTCCTTTTGAGTTCTTCGGATATGTTTTTCGCATGCGTGTATATATTTGTGATTGAGCATCCTGTATACTATTCATATTAGTGTATGAGAAAATTTGTTCTTCCAAAGAAATATTGGTTTCTCATAATCGTGCTCGTTGCGGGGGTTGTTGTGTGGTATGTGCAGGGCACAAAGGGGGGTCTTCCTGAGGGGGTTGAAGTCGGTATGGTTGAGAAAGGTAGAGTCGAGGAGGTGGTGAATGAGACTGGATTTGTAAAAGTTTCGCAAACTGTTGATTTGGCATTTCAGAGTGGGGGACAGGTGAAAAGTATCCTTGTCGATGAAGGTAGTTTTGTTGATGCGGGCGCGGTGCTCATTGTACTCGATGGTTCAAGACAGGGAAGTGACCTTTTCTCAGCACAGGCACGCCTCGATGCTGAGCGAATACGACTCGAGGAGATGCTTGCGGGTGCAGACAGCACAAGTCGCGCGGTCACCGAATCGAGCGTCGCTCTTGCAGAAACAACTCTCTTGAATACGAGGCGGAATCTTGTGGATGTAACGGCACAGCAAGATCAGCTTGTCGTAAATGCAGAGAAGACTTTGCGGTCTTCATCGCTTGAGGCGTATTTGGTAAGTGAGGAAAATGAGAATTCTCCGTTTTCGTACACAGCGCCGACAATTACTGGTGTGTATGAGAGTGATGAAGAGGGTCTGTATCGACTCGAACTCTATGATTCGAATTCCCCATCGGGAGCATCGGTGAGAATTTCTGGTTTAGAGAGCGATACACACCCAGTGTCAACGGTAAATCCAGTTGCAATTGGCGTGCGCGGACTCTATGTGCAGTTTCCAGACAATTTTGCAAAACGTACGGTGTGGGAGATTCCTGTCCCCAATATCCGTTCGAGTTCCTATCTCACAAACTTGAATACATATAATGCAGTGCTCGAAGCACGCAATATTGCGCTCACAAATGCTGAGAGTGCAGTGAAGACAGCAGAAGCAGGCCTCATTCAAGCTCGTTCACAGCTCACACAGATATCGAGTTCTGCTCGCGAGGAACAGCTCGTCGCACAACGTGCTGTGGTCAGGCAAATGGAGGCGCTCGTCGCACAGGCACATGTTGCATACAGTAATACAGTCATCACCGCGCCGTTTGCAGGTGTCGTTACGTCAGTTGCTACAGAAGTTGGACAGATAGTATCTTCTGGAATACCTGCAGTGTCGCTCAATGCGCACAACGGTTTTGAGGTGACTGTAGATATTTCGGAGGTTGATATCGCTGAGATATCCGTTGGTGACCACGCAGTCATCACCTTCGATGCATACGATGATAGGGAATTTACTGCAAAAGTCTCGAAGGTGGCGCCAAATGCAACACTCGTCTCTGGTGTGCGGGTGTTTGCCGTCACGCTACTCTTTGACGAAGAGAGTGATCTAATTAAAGATGGACTCACTGCTCAAATTGACATCACTACGGCAACGCGCGAAGGAGTTATTGCAATACCGACACGTTCTATTTATGAAAATGATGAAGGGAAGTTTGTTCGCGTTATTACCGACGGTGGTGAAGTCGTTGAGCAGGATGTTACCACCGGACTCCGTGGTTCAGATGGAATGACTGAGATAACGAGCGGTCTCACTGAAGGTGTTCGTATTATTACCTTTGCAGACGAGGAGGCAATCGCACAGATTAAAGAGAATTGAATATGAGTCTTTTTCTCGTAGAAGATTTGGGGAAGACATTCTATGGTGATGAAATTACAACGACGGTCCTTAAGGGATTAAGTTTCACTATAGAAAAGGGAGAGTTCGTCTCGATCATGGGCCCTTCTGGCTCAGGTAAATCGACACTCCTCCATATTTTGGGCTTTTTGTCTGAACCAACTTCTGGTGTGTATCGTTTTAATGGAAAACGCTTTGAGGATCATACGGATGACGAGGTCGCACTCATTAGAAACAATGAAATCGGATTTGTGTTCCAGTCGTTCAATCTTCTCTCACGGCAGACGGTGTATGAAAATGTTGAATTGCCTCTTCTGTATTCAAATCACCCCGAGACAGAGTGGAAAAAGCGCGTTGAGGATGTCATAGAAATTGTTGGACTTACCCATCGAATTAACTATGAGACCAGTAAGCTCTCAGGCGGAGAAAAACAGCGAACGGCAATTGCCCGAGCTCTCGTGAATGGTCCAAGTGTTATCTTTGCCGATGAACCAACGGGGAACCTCGATTCAAAGACGGGGCAGGCAGTCATGCAAACGCTCCAACGCCTTCACGATGAATTGGGTCATACCATCGTGCTCATTACGCATGAGACATTTACGGCAGAGCATGCCGATAGGATGATTAAACTTGTCGACGGAATGATTGAGAGTGACGAACCAATACGGAATCGGCGCAATGCAAATGTAAACTTCACAAAATAGATATGAAATTGAAACATATCATACTCACCGCGATACGAGGGCTAAAATCACAGCTCACACGTTCTGCGTTGACCATATTGGGTATTGTGATTGGTATTGCAGCCATTATCATCATCATGTCACTTGGCGAAGGTGCACAGAAGCTCATTATTGATCAGGTGAGTGGTCTTGGTCCTGAGACGGTGACGCTTCGTCCTGGAAAGGATGACACCGATATCACCTCGGCGCTCTATGCACAATCGCTTACCAAGAATGACGTCGAGGCGCTGAAGCGAAAGCAAAATGTTCCTAATCTCGCTTCCATCTCACCCTCGCTCGTTGTGTCCGACCCTATTGAGTATCGTGGTGATGCGTTTCGGGCGATGGTCATTGGTGGCAACGTTGAATTCTTCGCTGAGGTACTCAATATCGTGGTTGCTGATGGTGACCTATACACCCGTGAAGACATAGAACAACAGGCACGCGTGATCGTGATTGGAGATACGCTCAAGACAGATATATTTGGTCATGAACGAGCGGTGGGTGAATTTGTCCAAATCAAGGGTCATCAATTTAAGATTGTCGGTGTCTTTGCAGACTCTCCAACAGTGGGAGCTCTTGAGATAAATAAGATTGCCTTTCTTCCGTACACGAGCGCACAGACGTACATCACCGGCACCAATTACTACAACGAACTGATGATACGTGCAGATTCACCCGAGAATGTAGAAAAGATGGCGTATGACATCACACTCACCATGCGCGACCAACACGATATCGACTTTGACGAGGACGATGATTTCAATGTTCAAACGCAGGAGGACGTTATTGCTCGTATTGAAACAATCATCAATGTCTTCACCGCGTTCCTCGTCGCTGTCGTTGCCATTTCGCTTGTCGTCGGTGGTATTGGCATCATGAATATTATGCTCGTGTCCGTCTCTGAGCGCACCAAGGAAATTGGTCTCAGGAAGGCACTTGGAGCGAGGAGTAAGGATATCCTGCGCCAGTTCCTCACTGAGGCGATTATTTTGACGGGTATCGGGGGGGTGATAGGAATTGTGGTAGGGACGGCAGTTTCAGCGCTTGCAGCGGTCGTGCTTGCACAGACCGTCGCAGAGAATTGGACATTCACCTTTCCAATACTCGGTGCAGTCCTCGGTGTGGGGGTCTCTGTAGCGGTGGGGCTCATCTTTGGAATTTATCCTGCAAATGAGGCATCGAAAAAGAGCCCCATTGAGGCTCTTCGGTACGAATAAGCTGGATTTGTTGGTTGTGAGAGTTGATGGATTGATTTTGAAAATATTAGGGTCAATTCTGTTTTATGTAAAAGATACTCAGTGCCTACTTGCAGAATATAACTTCATCGAGTGTGATTCCTAGTTCTTGTGCAAACCATGCGCGGGCAGTCTCTGTGTCACCGAGGGAATCAATGAGTTTATGTTCGAGGGCGAGTGGGCCGGCCATAGAGGAGCCATCGGCAAGTTTTGCCACGTCTTCGAGTGGAATGTTTCTATTTTCGGACACACTCTTTACAAACACATCATGCCAAATATTGAGGTCGCGCTCGAAAAGTGTGCGCTCTTCCTCGGTAAGTGGTTTGTCGGGGGTACCAGAGTCTTTAAACTTACCCGTTGAGAGCGAGACAAACTCAAGCCCTTGGTCTGCATTTTGAATTGAATTATCAAGATAGGACATGGTGACACCAATAGAACCAACATCAGAGAATGGGGAAGCGATGATACTGTCGGCACCAGTCGCTATGAGGTAGCCTGCAGAAGTGGCACCGTCTCTAACTGTCGCGACAATTGGGAGTGGTGAACGTTTGAGCCGGTCTGCAATCATTGTGCCTGCAGAACCAGAGCCTCCGTATGAGTCTATTTCAGTGAGGACGCCTAAAATATTTTCATCTGCTTCTGCAGAGGTGAGAAAACGGTTTACATCATCAGGGTTTACTGTCGGAGGGAGATTCTCGGGCATCGTCATTCCATCCCAGTTCGCACCAGGGTATGAAATAATCTCTCCAAAGACGGGGAGAACTGCGATATTGCAATAACCGTCACTGATAGACAGACTTGCGTTGTACCCACTCCATTCGTCGTACATCTGAAGCCCCGCCCACAGGACGGTGAGCATTGCGACTACGGCGAGGATTGTAATTACTACATACTTAAGAATTGGCTTTATCATCCACCAATTATACACGACTCGAAACATCCGCGGGTGTTATTAACCGAATCCCAATGCTTATGAATCTTGAGTTTCTACATCGTACTTTTGTCCCAGAGAGCCCTGTATTGTTCACGATTTTGCCAGAGGAAGTATACGTTGATGGCCATCATGATGTTGCCCATCACTGCTCCTCCGGTGAGAAGTCCGCCGTCGAGGAACATATGGAATGCGACGATGTTCACCGTAATAGGAAGTATCAAGATTGATGCGAGTGCAATGCGATTTGCAATGATGAGTGCAATACTTACCGCAAACACAATTGCATTGATGTATAAGATGTATCCTGAGTTATAGAGTGCATTTATAAAGGAAAATGCCTCTGGTGAGCCATAGAGGTCTGGCGTCGGTTTCGGAAAGAAACCGAGCGCTCCTACAACTGGGATTGCGATTATTAAACAGAGAACGACTTTAAGGATGATGTTGATTATTTTCATGGTATTAAAACCTAGTAATAATATTAAACCCGCTAC
>JANLIJ010000108.1 GCA_024653575.1 Candidatus Kaiserbacteria bacterium | reverse complement strand
GTTTGAGCCAACGCCACCGTTCTTCTTGTATTGTTTCTGCCATAGAGACACACATTCCTTAATGATAAAGAAAAGTGCCAAATGTGCTTGCACATTACCTCAGGCCATTGACATATGGCTGTATGGCGTTGTATAATATAGCCCGATAAACTAGTTCAGGAGGGGTCAAAATGAGTATTTTAGACGCAATATTCCCTCATGACGAGGGCGAGGGAATCCCTGGGGTAGGACCGCTCTCGTCGTTTGAGACTGACGATGAACTCAGACTTCTGCTCTCGTGTAAGGGACACAATCGCATTCTGACTGCAGTGGAAGCATCGCGACGGCTCGCAGAGATGGGGTTTCGTGTAAGTGAAGAGGCCGAATTTGTCCTCAAACAAGCATACTCCGCATATGGCGAGGAATACGCCCTTCTTTCTGTCGTTCGTAATGCAGAATCCACGCATGATGTCATGAGAACGGCGAAAAAGTTGCGTCTTAGGGACTGCCCAGTCGCACTTGCCTACATCCTGCGCGAAATGACATTTGACTATCAGCTCAGGGATTTTGGTCTCAAAACGCTCGTAATCATGCACCAGCCAATTCTGGGTTCAGAGGGAAGCTTG
Organism: Candidatus Kaiserbacteria bacterium; assembly: GCA_024653575.1. GTDB lineage: Bacteria > Patescibacteriota > Minisyncoccia > Phycocordibacterales > UBA918 > Damh-18. The sequence goes on along the minus strand of JANLIJ010000108.1, from coordinate 3,003 downwards.
TGCCAGCTCGCACTTTGTTGTGGCGACGAAGAGGGGGACGGATGGCTCGATGTCTATTACGGATGTCCTGATGGGTCAGTCGAACCGAAGGTTGGTTTTGCCTTCTTTGTTCCTTGAGGTTGGGCTCGGGCCGGTACGCAATGCGTGCCGGCCCTTTTTTGTTGACTTATAGGGCTATTTTTGGTATATTCTCCCTCGTAGCGATATTCGCATACTCTCGTGTTATATCCAAGTTTGGAAGCACAGACGCGCCGATCGAACTTATGACTTTGTCACAAGTGACGGACAGCGGGTTTTCTGAGTATTGCGTAAGGAGAGAACGGTCACCACTTCTCGGTGAGACCACTTTCACCAAAGGTAGCGCTTAAACCTTTATAAAATGTCTGAGTTTTCTCAGACTAATTAACATAACTGTGGCAAGAAAATCAGTGAAATTGCGTGCGGTTCGTCCGCCAAAGTTCAAGAGCCAGATAGTACGTCGATGCTTCAAATGTGGTCGAAAGCGCGGGTACATGCGAGATTTTGACATGTGCAGAATCTGCTTCCGTGAAGCGGCTCATGAAGGACATATACCAGGTATTAAGAAATCATCATGGTAAACGACCCAGTAGGAGATTTCATCATCCAGCTCAAGAATGCTGGTATGGTTCGAAAAGGTGCGGTAAGTGTTCCGTATTCAAAGTTGAAGCATGCAGTTGCCGATAAACTCGTTCAAGCGGGGTTTATCACGAGTGCAACAAAGTACGGAAAGAAGGTTAAGAAGACACTTGATATTGTCCTCAAGTACGATGCACAGGGCGCACACGTTATTGCAGGAGTAAAGCGTGTTTCAAAGCCCGGTCGACGATTGTATCTCAGCGTCGCTGAAATTTTCCCCGTTAAGTTTGGAAAAGGAAAGCGTATCCTCTCAACCCCAGCAGGTATTCTCACTGGCGAAGAAGCTCGTGAAAAGAATGTTGGTGGAGAAGAGCTATTCATCATTTGGTAATACAACAATTATGAGCAGACTAGGAAAACAACCAATTCAAATTCCCGCAAACGTTGAAGTGACGTGCGCGGATGGAATTCTCAAAGTGAAAGGACCAAAGGGTGAACTCACTCGTATTGTTGCGGGGGATATTGCTATTGCTGTCGACGGCGCTGTTGTTACGGTAACGAAGACAAAAGATAATCCAAAGTCACGGGCACTCTGGGGCACATATGCAGCGCATATCCACAACATGATTAAGGGAGTTACTGAAGGATTCACAAAGATTCTTGAAATCGAGGGTGTTGGATATAAGGCAGATGCACAGGGGAACAAGGTTAAGCTTGCGGTAGGGTTTTCACACCCTGTCGAGCTCATCGCACCAGAGGGTGTACAGGTAGTTACTGAAAAAGGAGTCATTACGGTGACTGGAATTGATAAGGAAGTCGTTGGGCAATTTGCTGCAGACCTCCACAAGGTAAAGAAGCCTGAACCATACAAGGGTAAGGGAATTCGATATCGTGGTGAGTACATTATTAGAAAGCAAGGTAAGAAAGGTGCTGCGTAATAGCATATTCAAAAATCGATTATGAGTATCACATCACAAAAAGTAGTAAAGCGAACCCGCCGACACGCGCGCATTCGTGCGAAGGTTTCGGGAACGGAAAGCTGTCCTCGCCTTGCAGTCTACAGAAGCAATCGCTTCATGTATGCCCAACTCATCAACGATGAGGCAGGTACCACGCTTGTCGGTCTTGATACGCGAAAGGTAAAGGGAGACACCGCACTCCTTCGCGCAAAGTCAGCAGGGCTTATGCTCGCCGGAGAGGCAAAGAAGAAGGGAATCGAGCGAGTTGTATTCGATCGCGGAGGGTTTGGATACAAAGGAGCAATCGTCGCACTTGCAGAAGGGGCACGAGAAGGAGGACTCCAGTTCTAATTGTAAAGATAAATATCTAATTTAATTAATTATGAGTGAAGAAAAACAGCAGGAAGCTATAACTGAAACAGAAGTTTCAACAGTGGTTGCGGACGGTGCAGAGAGCACTGAGGCAACCCCCGATGCACCAGCTGGCGTTGTTCCAACCCAAGATGGGCGAGTGCGACGCGATGGTGATGCAGGAGGTGCGGGCGGTAACCGACGTAATCCACGACGGGCACGACGGGCACCACGACGTGAGGAACGAGTTCGTTCTGAGTTCGATCAAAAAATCATCAGTATCAGACGTGTAACTCGTGTGATGGCCGGTGGACGCCGATTCAGTTTCAGCGTATCCATTGTTATTGGAAACAGGAAAGGAAAAGTCGGTGTTGGAATCGGAAAGGCAGGGGACACACAACTTGCGATTGAAAAGGCCGTTCGAAGCGCTCGAAAGAATCTCATTGAGATTCCACTCAATAAGTATCAGCACATTCCTCATGATGTGAACATAAAGCTTGCATCAAGCGAGGTTATGATTATGCCTGCACCAGGACGAGGACTCGTCGCAGGAAGCTCGGTACGTACCGTACTTGAGCTCGGTGGTGTGAAGGACGTAACCGCAAAGATTTTCTCACGAAGTAAAAACAAGCTTAACAACGCGCGCGCGGCTATCGCGGCACTTAAGAAGCTTAAAGCGTAAGCGATAATAAGGAAAAAGTATGCAACTACATCAATTACAACCAAGGACAGTCCGTAAGCCAAGCAAGCGTGTTGGTCGTGGCGGAAAGCGCGGAAAGACTTCCGGAAAGGGAGGAAAGGGACAGACAGCTCGCGCAGGTAGCCGACCACGTCCAGAAATGCGTGACATTATCAAGCGACTTCCAAAACTCCGTGGTTTCGGTAAGAATCGTGCCCGCACAGTGAACAACGAGAAGGCACTTCCTGTTGTCGTAAATCTCAAAGTCATTGAGAATAATTTTGAGGCAGGAGACACCGTTTCACCACAGACACTTCTTGCAAAGAAGGTTGTTTCAATCGCACGAGGTAAGGTTCCACAGATAAAGATTCTCGGTACCGGTGAACTTACCAAGAAAGTAACTATTTCAGGCTGTAT
>JANLIJ010000066.1 GCA_024653575.1 Candidatus Kaiserbacteria bacterium | reverse complement strand
GCAAGTTAGTGGCTCCTTCCTTGATCCGGCATAATGACGAGCGCCCCCGCGCGTTTCGCTCCTCTTTTTTTGAGGACGAAACGCGCGGGGGCTTTTGCTTTGCGAACTGGCTGTTTCCTAGTACTATAGTGTCACTATGATTATCACACATCACGGGGGTCAGTGCTTTAAGGTGTCGTTTGGGAATACGACGTTGGTATTCGACCCTATTTCAAAGAAATCAAAACTCCCGAGCGTTAAGTTTGGTGCAGATGTCGCTTTTGTCTCACTCAATCATCCTGATTTTAATGGCGCAGAAGAAATGTCATTTGGTGCGAAAGTCCCTTTCGTTATTGACGGTCCTGGTGAATACGAGGTCGGCGAGGTGACTGTGCGTGGGTATGGCACTGAGACAATGTACGAAAACGTTCCTAGATTTAATACTATTTACCAAGTGACGCTTGAGGGTATCAATATTGTATTCCTTGGTGCACTCAGTAACGCCGTCATTGATCCACAGATTCTTGGAGAGCTCGATGATATCGACATTCTCTTTGTACCGATTGGTGGTGGCGATGTGCTCGATGTTCCTGAGGCGAGCAAGCTTGGGACGAAGCTCGAAGCGCGGTGCATCATCCCGATGCACTATACCGACACTGCGCTCAAAGCATTTTTCAAGGAGGAGGGAATCGATGTGGTGAAGCCGGTGGAAAAACTCACGGTGAAGAAAAAGGACCTTGCCGAAATGGAGGGTGAGGTCGTAGTGTTAGAAGTCTGAGGTACGAAGACTTCGTGCTACGACCGCAAGACCTTCAGAGGTATTTTGAAGAATGAAAAATACCCTGAAGGTGTACTGCTTCTGTAAGAAGAGGGAGTGGTGCTCAGTAATTAAAGTTAGAAAACTATTATGGAATTACGTCGCCTACATGAGAAAGACAGTAATACCAAGGCACAGTACGCACTCATTGGTGCGATACTCGTGACAGGTGTTATTGGTCTTGTGTGGGTGTCGACACTTCCTGCACGTTTCCAAAACACTGCATCGCTCGAGGGGAGTGCAGAGGAAATTGAACGTTTGAAGGAAAGTGACTTCGGTTCGCTTCTACGAGATACAAAAGCACAGCTTGGGAATATTATCGGGAGCGTACCCTCGGAAGAGAACCTCCTTGATGAAAATTCGGCTCTTGGCTCGTTGGGTAAAGATGAAATCCTCTATGATGAGTATCGGAGTAGTGCGAATGTGGGGACAGAGTGGGGTAGTGGTACTGAGGATACGGTAGTGCCAGTATCGACGATGGGCACCGCTACACCAGCGACTTCAGAACCTAAGACTGTGGAGCCGAGAATTATTCTTATTGGCACTTCAACTGACAAGAAGACTGAGTAATGGCCACGCGTATTTTTTATTCAAAAATGCTCAACATCTCTTGGAGACATATGCTATAATGGCCGACATTCAGTGAAATTTTTATATGAAAAAAGGCGATAATAAAGGAAAGAATAACAACGAACCCGAAGCTGTAGAGGTCATTCCTCGACAGAACGTGATTGTACAAAACATCACCGACGAAATGCGTACGTCGTACATCGACTATGCGATGACCGTTATTACTCAGCGTGCGCTTCCTGATGTGCGCGACGGATTGAAACCGGTGCACCGACGCATTCTCTACTCAATGCGTCTCAATGGTCTCACTGCGAGTGCAAAGTTTAAGAAGTCTGCGACCGTGGTTGGAGATGTGCTTGGTAGCTTCCATCCCCATGGTGACTCTTCAG
>JANLIJ010000051.1 GCA_024653575.1 Candidatus Kaiserbacteria bacterium | reverse complement strand
CCCCCTCCCCTCCCCCGAGTGTGTCAGTCATAAAGGCGACGATGGTAAGCGCCATGGTGAGCGCCATGATACCTGTCTCCGTCATGTAGAAACGCGCTGGAGGGACATTGAACCAGAGGAAGGCGAGGATACCACCGACGAGTGTTGCACAGAACGCAGCGAGGTCGATTTGATTTTGAAATACTGCGATACCGGTGTATGCAGTGAATATAAACATGAAGGTGCCTCCCGAGAGACCATCGATACCATCAATGACACTACTTGCGTAGATTGCGATTGAGACGAGCACGAAGAATGGAATGAAGAAGATGCCAAGATCGATAGCACCATTTCCAATGAGTGAGACGGTATGCACATCGAGTTTTTCATAGAACCACCATCCACTCATGAGCCCGGTGATTCCCACAACGAGGAGTCGCTGGGAGAGTGGAAGCCCTCCCGCGAAGTGCTTTCCGGTGCCTCGCACCACAAGGAGGTCATCAACGAAGCCCACAATCGCGCCAACGATGAGTGCAAAGAGCGGTAACCACGTCTGTGAACGGCTCAAGAAATCGAGGCTCCCGAGGAGTGACTGAGGGAAGAGAAATTGAAAGAGCCAAATAATAAATACCGTGAGGAGCACACTTCCCCAAATAACAATTCCACCCATGCGTGGAGTGTTCGTGTCTCTGTTCTTGTGGAGTTCATCAAAGAGTGGAGTCTGTCCACCACCGTAGCCAACTCCCTTCCCGGCCTTTTTCTTCCACATCTCGAAACGGTAGAGGTAGTGCGAGATGAGTGGTGTAATGAGAATACCAATGATAAAGGCGATGGCCGTTGGTGCGAGAACTTTGATGATTGTGATTTCCATATTGTAATTACTATTGTGCTTGATTCTGAATATAGAGGCGAGCCCTATCGGTGAGCGTCTTTATGTCAGTAAATCTTCCCTCCTGTGTTGAGCCGAGGACAGCAATAATGACCGGTCGGTCGAGACCCATATTCACCGCAACAACGAGGTTGCCACCCGAGAGTGCGGTATACCCAGTCTTTGACGCCATAAGTCCCTCAAGCTCACTGACGACAGTATTTGTATTTTTTGCAGTATGGTACTCACCGTTGCTGTTATTGATTGAGGTCTTCTGTGTGGTGGTAAGCGCAACTGCGTCCCGTGCGTGGGTGATGATGTACTCCATGAGGAGTGCGACGTCGCGGGCGCTTCCGTATGCCCCTGCTTCGGTTTCTGATATATCGAGTCCAGTGCTGTTTTTGAATCGTGTCTTTGTGAGACCGAGTTCCTTTGCGCGTACGTTCATTGCCTCGACGAAGATGGCTTCTGCGTCTGCCTGTGAGTCGATGACATTTCCTCCCTGTCTTCCAAGAGCAGTTGCACCATCATTCGATGAAGAGATAAGGGTAAGGTCAGAGAGACTCTGCATAGAGAATTGTTCACCGTCCCTGAAGCCACTGTCGCCCTCGGCGCGAAGCGAGTCATTTGATATAGCAATCTGTTCCTCGGGGTCGAGGAGCTCATAGCTTATGAGGGTCGTCATCAGCTTTGTTATTGAGGCGAGTGGTCGTTCCTCGTCAGCATTTTTATTAAAAAGGATACGCTGTGTCTTTACATCCCAGACAAATGCACTCCCCGCTTCAATTTCAACATCTTGGAATACCTGCGCCAATGATTGCGTGCTCTTTGGTACGGGGACAACATTAGCGACACGGACATCAGGAGCTGTCTCTTTCTTGGTGACCGTGTCATTTGAGCTCACATAAGTAACGCCAAAAACAAAGGTAAGAAGCATGAGCGCCACAGAGAGCTGAGGTATAACAGGAATTGGTGAGGTATACGAACTCTCCTGTGGAAGTTCGTTGTGCTCTTCTGTGATGTTATTTTCCTCTTCCATATTATTGTGGTACTGACATTTGAGCCTCCTCAGGATTTTCTTCTGAGCTCTGCTTCTCAAACAAATCAAGCGCGTTCATGATGGTGCCGAAATCGGGAAGTTCCTCGCGTGACTGGATGCCAAGATGATTGAGCAGTGATGAGGTGATTGCGTAGGTGTATGAGCGACTATCGGTGGGATGTGGTCTGCGCTCAATGAGTCCTCTGATGAGCAGGTTGCGAATGATGAACGTTGAGTTGACTCCGCGAATTCTGTCTACTTCGATGCGTGAGAGTGGACCTTTGTATAAAATAATTGCCAACGTCTCAGCGCCAGCCTTTCCTATCTCTCCACGGAGTTCCTCCTTGCGAACACTTTCAATGAGGTCAGCGACCTCAGGCGCGGTGACGAGTTGTGCAGTGGTGTCGGTTACTACTATACGAACACCACGTCCCGCGAGCGACTTTGAGAGTTCATTGATGGTGGTGAGAATTTCCTCGACAGGCACAGAAAAAAAGTCTGCGAGTTCTGCAAATGAAATTGGCTCTGTCTTGTAAAACAAGAGAGCCTCGATTTGCATTTCGAGTGTCATCCCTCCAGTATAGCAATAATTTGGCCTAGAATCTGGGGATATAATGAAAAACTGGGAATAAGAAGACTTGATGCCTTATCGGTATTGTGGTGTATTACTGTGTTCTCGTACAATTTCAATCTCATCAAAGTGAGCACTCTGGCTCACCAAGACTCCTCCCTGCTTTACCATTTCGAGAACTGCAAGAAAGCCGACTATTATGGTGGAACGCTCACCTGAGTTTCCTGTGAAGTCTCTAAATTTGCACGAAAATTGTTTCTCAATTCGCTCTTTGAGTCTTTCAATCATTGTTTCGAGTGAGATTACAGTCCTTACCTGCACCTTTGGCTTTTCAACCTTCTTTGGCAAATTTCTGAGCACATCTTCCATTGCACTGTGGAGTGATGACGTGGTTGTGAATGAGTCTGTAGTAAAGAGTGGATTTTTGTCGGGTATGAATCGTTTTTCGTATGAAATAGATTTTCCAAAAACAGTTTCAATTATCTTCCCTGCGTTTCTGAATATCTGATAGTAACGAAGGCGCTTTTCGAGGGACTCGATGGTCTCCTCCTCAACGTCAGTGAGTTCAAGTACCGGAAGGAGTGACTTTGATTTGAGAAGGAGGAGCGTTGAGGCGAGTACGATGAAGTCTGCCATTTCACGGAGTGGGCTTTTTTCAAACTGAGCAACATACGCCATGTAGTCATCGGTCACCGAGGCAAGCGAAATGTCGTTGATGAGAAGCTTCCGCTTCTCAATGAGGTCAATGAGCAAATCCAAAGGCCCCGAATAGACATCGGTCCGTATGTTGAATGCAGTACTCTGTACAAATGCCGTCTGCTCTACGTTTGAACTGTTCACCCATATATTTTACCACGTATTCACTCCCCCGTTTCTAGGTATCCACCTTTCTTTTCATAGGCTTTAACAGTCTAGTCTTGTTGTTGGTGATCGCCTGCAATCTAAACGCCTAGGCAAAGCTAGAAAAGAGTTGTGCTTGAGTAATTTATTTTACTTTCAACACATATGTCTGTGCCATTGGTTCGGAATCATAATACCTTGCATGAGTTTCCGTATACTTATCGGAAATGGGTGTGCAATCTTCTATTTTTTCAATCTCAAAATATTTACCAATCGTTTCTTTGAAGAATTCTCGGGTCTTGTAGTAGTGATAGAAGATACCGTATTCACCGCTCTTACCATGCTGAAATTCATACCGCTCACCGTTAACCATTTCTCTGCCAGCTTTCTTCAACTCATAATTTGGATTCAATGTTGTGAAAATATAAAATGATCCAGGTTTAAGAATTTTAGACACATCCGCCATATGAGCCAAGAAGTCTTCCAGAGACAAGTGCATAAGGAAATTTCTTGATACACACAAATCAACTGACTGATTATCGAAGAGACTAAAATTTTTATCTATATGAGTCTGTACAGAGGCAATATTTTTAGGTTCCCCTATATCATGAAAATAACGGTTTGACTGATCTATCAATTCTTGAGAACCTTCTACACCAATATATAAAAGTGTATTAAAGCGAGCGTGATCAACATTAGGATTATTCTGAAGTGCGGGAATTGAAGCCTTGTAACCAAATAAAAGCTGAATGCCCATGAGATTTGTACCACATCCAAAATCAACAACTATTGAGTTAGGGTGTTGTGCAAGAAAATTGAGTATTTGAGGATATAGAGAAGGGTTAATGACATAATCAATGCCAACGTTACCAGCCTGCTCTAATTTTTCCCATAAACTCTCCCAATTTGATTTTCCGTATTCATGCATACAGTATTTTTTTACCGCTTCTTTTCAGGGAGAAAATTCCACAACATATCAAATATGTCTACAAACACATCGACCAGTACCGGGCTTTCAATCACAAGCCCGAGCACTGTCTGGTGGGGATTCATTATTAAAATCTTGTCGTCCAAAATATCAATACTGCTCTTAAATGCATAGGTATCAGGAACGGTCTTCACATCACGATGTGGCAATGAAGCAACTTCGTACTTAAAACCACTTTCTTTAAAAATGACTTTGGTGTCGACTGATGCGTCACTTAACTTCTTTCTAAATTCCTGCAGAAATTCAGGATTCACAGGAAGCCAATCTTCGATACTAGCGATTGCTCGCCATTTTTTATATTTACCAACATTTGAATTATAGAAACTTTCCAACTGATCAGCCGTATTTAATATCGAAATACCTTTCGATTCTTTTGAAGCTAGGTCGATAAGATTCTGTATTTGTTTATCCATAGCCTTACATTTTAGCGTACTTATCGCAGAAATGACAAAGCAAGTCATTACATAGGGCTGACTTATGAGAACACATATTCTAAGGATGTCTAGAGCTTTTCGACAATTTTCACAAGAAGTCTCGTTGGTTCTCCGGTCGCGCCTTTGGCGAGCTTGTCACTTCCTACGGAAGTCATGCGGGGGGCCATGTCGATGTGCACCCACTTCATCTTCTTGGTGAAGTGAGAGAGAAACATTCCTGCGGTGATGGTTCCTCCGTATTTAGAATCACTCGATGGGATGTTTGAAATGTCGCCATGGACTCCTTTTGTATATTGCTTGTATTCATCCCAGAGTGGAAGTGGGAAGGTGTAATCTCCGGATTCTTCCCCGAGGTCTCTGAAGGCATCCTCCAGAGCACGATCCTTCGTCATGATGACGTTTGCGTGTTGACCTATTGCAACGAGTGACGCGCCGGTCAATGTTGCGATATCGACGACGAGTTTTGGTTCATACTTTCGTGCATAGTGAAGTGCATCAGCGAGAATGAGTCTCCCCTCCGCATCGGTATGGAGTACATCGACGGTCGCTCCCGACATCATGGTGAGGACGTCTCCGGGGCGAATAGCATCGTCTCCGACACCGTTCTCAACTGCAGGAATGAGCCCAATGACATTCTTCTTGAGACCAAGCTTTGCAATTGCTGAAAGTGACGCGATGACGGATGCTCCACCAGACATATCCATATGCATTTCATACATTGCCATCCCCGGTTTGATTTGGAGACCACCGGTATCGAAGGTAACGCCCTTCCCCACGAAGACAATTGGTTTCTCGGTCTTTTTTCCACCTCTGTATTCAATGATAATGAAGCGTGGCTTGTGCTTTGAACCTTTCCCCACACCAATGACGCCACCCATACCGAGCTTCTCGATTTTCTTCTCATCAAGTATGGTGACTACGGCCTTTGTTCCTTTTAAAATTGCCTTTGTCTTCTCTGCAAGAATCGCAGGAGTCATGTCGCTTCCTGGAGTGTTTGCGAGGTTACGACATACATTTATTTCTACTGCGACCGTTGTGCCGTGCGCTACTCCGTTTTGCACAGCCTTTCCGCCGTCAGTCACGAGCGCCACTTCAGAGAGCGCATAGTGAGGTTTTTTGCTTTTGTATGAGGTGTATTCGTAATCTGCGAGGATGAGGTTTTCTGCTACAGTGCTCCAAAACCACTCTTCTCCGTATTCACTGCACTTTGGGAAGTCTGTAAAAGAAAGTTCAAGTACGATTTTTTCAAGCTTGTTCTTCTTCGCGGACTGAACCATCCCCCGTATGAGTGTTCGGAGCGTTCGTGGCGTGACCTTTGAGAACTTCCCTGCTACCACTTCAAGACTTACCGTCTTGCCCTCGCGCACGAGTTGCTCGACACCTTTTTCTTTGCATACAATATTCGTGTATGCACCTCCAAATTTCTTAGTCTTTTTCTCTAATTTAATTTGCATTGTCTGTTGGCTTAGAGAGTAATGTATCGATGCGATTAATATCGCGTGGGAAGAGCGTTGCTTCTTTTACGTTTCCTACGCCACTAAATTTTGCGGTGAGACGCTCGAGACCGAGGCCAACGCCACCATGCGGAGGAATACCGTACTTGAAGGCCTGGAGGTAGTACTCAAACTTCTCTGGGTCAAGACCCTTTTCCTTCATACGCCCGATGAGCGTCTCGTAGTCATGTACACGCTGTCCTCCTGAACACATCTCAAGACCTCTGAAGAGGAGATCGAAGCTCCTCGTGTATTCTGGATTCTCAGGTTCAACATGTGTATAGAATGGACGTTTCTTCGTCGGGAAATGAGTGACGAGTACAAAGTCTGAATTAAGGTGCTCGTGTGCATACTCACAGAGGAAACGCTCGTCTTCAGGTTCGAGATCGGGTTCCTTTGATTTATCGACACCTGTTTCTTTGAGGATAAGTGCTTGTGCCTCACGTAGTGTCATTGTCGGGAATACTTCTGGTGCAAGTGCCTTGGGAACATTGAGGAGTGCGAGTTCATCAGCGCATTGTGTTGAGATAGCTTCGGTAATTGCGCGCATGACCCCAGTCACCATAGTCATGACATCGCTATGGTCTTTGATAAAGCCCATTTCAAAGTCGAGCATTGAGATTTCACTCAAGTGTCGTGTTGTCGCACTCTTTTCTGCACGGAATGTTGCACCGGTTGAGAAGACACGTTCAAAGACCCCGACCATAATTTGCTTATAGAGCTGTGGGCTTGTCGCGAGATAGGCCTTCTGGTCGTTGAAGTAGTCCACCTTGAATACCTCTGCACCACCTTCAGCGTCACCCCCAACGAGCTTTGGGGCTTGGAACTCCGTGAAGCCCTGGCTCACGAGATAGTTTCGGTAGGTATTGATAATGGTGTGCTGAATCTTGAAAATAGCTCGCTCACGTGGACGACGAAGGGTGAGTGGACGGTTGTCGAGGAGTGCTTCGAGTCCGAGTTCGGCGTCCATGTCAAATGGTAGTGCTTCTGATGCACCGAGTACCGTTACGTTCGTTATCTCAAGTTCGATATCGCCATTCTGCACCTTCACATTGATCATCTTTTCGGGGCGCGCGTGCACAATGCCTGATACTTCCACAGCTGACTCTTGCTTCAAATCTTGAACTGATTCAAGCACCTCAGGCTTTCCAAAAATAACTCCCTGAATTATTCCGGTCCTATCACGGAAATCGAAGAAGGCAACCTTGCCCTGATTTCTCACGACATCGACAGTTCCTTGAATAACTACTTCCTTTTCGAGATGTCCTTTGAGGTCGTTTATGAGTGTTCGCATAATAATGTATCTTAAGCTGTAGGAAACAAAAACCGCCCCTTACAAGCTAATTTATAAATAAAAAAGCCTGTAGGGGCGGTTTCTGAATGGTCGACATCGTAAGTCGACCATGAGAGATTCCGCGGTGCCACCCTACTTCCCTGTCTCCCGCTCGCCTACGGCGCGCGGGTTCCAAGGCTCTCGTTTAGTGTTCACCTCAGCAGTTATCATCCTGCGTCATTGGTACCTATTAGAGTACAGCGAATCCAAAAATCGTCAAGAAAATAACCAATTAAACAGGAAGGACCTGTTTAATTAATTATTTTCTTAGAGCTATGATGGTTTTGTATAAGCCCATTTCGAATACTGTTGAGATTTTATATTTTTCACCAAGATTATTGGAAATCTCATTAATATCCAATGCTTCTTTCTCATCACATTTGTAATGGTCTAACCATTCCTCCTTAGCCTCCTTCAGGCTATGTCTTTCACCGTAAATCTTTTTGATTGCTTCAATTTCACTCTGATAGTCAAGGTGATGCTTTGTTGTATCTGAATCCTTTATTTTATCTGCAGTAATAAATATCTTGGGTTTAAGTCTTAATATTTCTTTCCAAAATTTCACTCTTTCTGTTTTTGGTATGTTATGAACAGTTGCACCAGAAATGATAATTTCAAACTCACCTTCTTTAAATCTGGTCATGTCCGTCGCGTTCATTTTGAACAGGCTAATTGAATCTCCAAATTTTGTCCTTGTGGAGTCAATCATTTCTTGATTTAAATCAATGCCAATAAGTTTTTTACACCCAATACAGACAAATGGCTTAATTGATATTCCGTCTCCAACTCCGATATCAAGAATGGAAGATCCTATGAGGTCTGGCTCTATTCTTGAAACTGTATCAAATATTGATTTTTCCAGTTCCTCATAATTAAATCCTTGCACCGCAAATACCTCAGAGAACAACTCACCGTAATTGTTGGATATTTTCTTGAATCTATCTTTTGGTGGCATGTAATTTATATTCTTATGTTATAGGTTTTTGCTGTCTGTATGAGGTTGTCTCGAAGTTCATTAAAATTCCTCGATTTCATAATGGGATAGAAAAAAAGTTCAAGGCAAGTTCCCTGATCCGCCATTTTATCAATCAAAATAGTATTTCCTATTGAAGAGAAAATTCCAATTATAGAATTGATTTGATCAATAACATGTGAATCATTAGGGTTGTGGGCAAAAATTGCATTTTCTATCCCTGATTCAGAAAAAATATGAGCAATCAATTCATGTCGTATATTCAGAAATGCTTCTCGTAACTCAGAGGAGCTTTCATTTGACTCTCTAGCAAAACCACCACGTTCTAGCATTCCCCATATAAAGTGGTGAAGCTCATGCTTTTTCGAAAGAAGTCCTTGTTTAATATAGTGTTCTTTCAGCCACGGTGCTAAATCCGATTCTTTCATTTGCGCCAATAATGGATAGAAAATAAAGGAGACACCATTGTTGCTTATGGAGGTGGTCCAACCATCGGGTGAACCTGTTCCAGCTCTCCTTAGTGCGGTCCAGATGCTGTGTGTAAGACCTATGAGCGGTATGCCTCCAGCTAATTCTGTATATGTACAATTCTTGATTTCGTCATTTATATCTGTAATATTTACCCCTTTCTTTTCTAATTCTGAATGTTGAATATATTCATTGATGATGAATTCCTTTTCTTCACCCTCATGCTCATTGAGTATGTTCTTGTTTTTTCCTATCTCACCCCTAAGAATCATAAGTCCATCGAAACATAACCTTTTTGCATGTTCGGGAATGTCCCGTAGCAGATCTTCAATAGTTGCATCGTCAAGCTCACTGTTTGAACAAAGGACACCTTCTATTATCTGTTTATAAAGCTCCCCGATAGTTTCAGACATTTTCTTTCGAGTTTCAGATACTACCCCTTCACGTAATTCTTTCATAGTAATAGCATATCATAGGGGTTATTGTGTCAGTTCATAATCAGAAATTAAACAGGTCCTTCCTGTTTATTTTGAATATTCGTCAGAATTAGTTAAACAGAGCATGATACAATGCTCATATGTTTGAAATGTCGTGGCAGGATCTTGTGTTTATGATTGGGAATCTTGTGTTTTTTATTGCGCTCATACCATCAATTATGAGTGAGCATAAGCCATCAAAATGGACAAGTCTCTCGACTGCGCTCGTGTTGAGTGTGTATGTCATCACGTATCATTCTCTCTCACTCACTTATGCAACAGTTACCGGTACAATTGCGGCGCTTGCGTGGTGGATATTATTTTTCCAGAAATGGAGATAGTGTGTTGCTAGAGTGCAATACCAATTTTCTCTCGTACTACTGACATTTTCTTTGAGGCTTGCTCTCGGGCTTTTTCACTCCACTTCTTTAAGATTGTGACGACGTCTGCATCGCTCACGCTGTCTCGTCGCTCACGCATTGGTGCGACCATAGCTTCGATATCTTCGACGAGCGCATCCTTGAGATTTTTATACTTCCCTGCGTTTTCTGTGTAGAGAGTATCAAGCTCAGACTCAGTTCTAAAAAGTTTATGAATAGCGTACACGTTCTCCGGGCGTTCGCCACTTGAGTCGGTCACAATGCTCATGACCGCCTTCGTAATCTCATCCTTGGTACCAAAGAGCGGAATGGTGTTCTTGTAGCTCTTAGACATCTTTTGACCATCGGTGCCGGGAATGATGCCAACACCCTTCAGTATCATTTCCTGTGGAGCAACGAACGTCTCACCATATGCGTTGTTGAACTTCGTGACTGCTTCACGAGCGTATTCAATATGTTGACGCTGGTCCTCGCCCACAGGCACGATGTCAGTGTCATAGAGAAGGATATCTGAAGCCATGAGCATGGGGTAATTGAAAAGGCCTGCGTTTGCTTCTATTCCCTTTGCTACTTTATCCTTATACGCGTGTGCTTGAGAGAGGAATGGAACGGTCACGAGACATTCAAATATCCATGCGAGTTCAGTGTGCTCTTGAACATCTGATTGCTTAAAGAGAATTGCCTTTTCAGTATCAATTCCTACACCAATATAGTCTTTTACGACGTCGATGATATTTTGTCTGAGTGCCTGTGGATCACGGAGTGAGGTGAGTGCATGGAGGTCAGCGACCATGATGTGACTTTCATAGTCCTCATACACATCAACAAAAGGTTTGAGTGCGCCAAAGTAATTACCAATGTGTAATGTGCCCGATGGCTGTAATCCAGTGAAAAGTCGTTTCATATACCGAAATAGTATCAAATTACATGTCTGTTTGAAAGGTAAAAGTACTCACCCTGCCTAGGGTAACCCTAGGCAGAAGGGTGTCGGGGACATTGTATATAAAAAAGGGCGCCAATGCTTTCGCACGTGCGCCCCTGAGTATTGCACCGTCGGCCCTAGAACGTGAAGACGAGGTTGATGAAGAACTTCATCTTCCCCATTTCCGGCTGTTGCCACATCGGTACGGTCGCCCATACCTTGACGTGGTCGTTCAGCTTGTATGAGACTTTTGGGCCGATCCCCATGTCCTTATCGCCGTAGAGGCCGAGGCTGATATTGCCGAACTTTTTCTCGGCGTACCCCTTGTACCACCACGGGGTTTCGGACTCTCTGCTGTAGTGTTCGGCATGGACGTATGCCTCCCATTCCTCCGAGTCGTAGTACACCCACGGATTGATGACCGTGTGGCGCACCTCGCCGTAGTGGACGTTGCCAGCACCCAGACCCACTTGCCAGTCGCCAAACTTCTTGGCAAGGCCAAGGTAGTTGCCGGTGAAGGCGGGGTCTTTGTACCCCGAGAACCAGACCGAGTAACCGTCCGTGCCAAAAGGAATCTCGGCGTAGACATTGACTGCGCCGAAACTGTCAGACGGCTCAACTCCACGTCGTGTCGAGAATGTGACCTCGACAAGAGGCTCCGATTCGTCTGCCTTCTCTTCATCGGGCAACTTCTGCCCATTTTCGGAAGCGAGTGCAATGAATGTCTTGCTCACGTTTTCGGGCAACAGCTCGATATCGGCAAGGGCAATTTGCTCTGCCGTCATCGGAACTGGGTACGCGAGTTCGCGGTCCCACGGCACATCGTTTGCAAACGCCGTACCCCAAAAGCCTATCAGAAGCGCAAGTGCGCCAGCGGTCTTGGTTATAGCCTTCACTTTCAACCCCTTTCTCCCGCTCTCGGGAAAAGAAAAAACTAGAAATTACCAACTCACATTATAGCACGATTTATAAAGCCTGTCTATACTATAAATAGTTTGATTTTAAGCCACTACACAACCTTTGATTAAGTGATACGATATACGTAATATGCAAATTGATTTGAAACGATTGCTTGAGACTGAAACAAAATTTTTTGAGAAGATTCCCCCTATTGCTTCATCGGGAAGGTCTGTAAACAAAAATATTGGAGTTATTGTTGTTGCGCATATTTTACCCGATGCTGTTCCCTATCTCCGAATACTCAATACGATTTTTTCTGTTGATGTTGTTTTTGCAAAACAGAAATCAATCAACCAAGATGTCTTCAATACTCTGAAGGGTGATTATAATCTTGTTCTAGCTGATCGGGAAAAAATTAGTGATATTTCTTACCTTAAAGAGTTTCTAAATGAACAGCGCGACGGATACATTTTTATCGACATTGGAGGGTACTTTTCAAACGTTGTGAATGAATTGCAGAGCGTTCTTAAAGAAAAATTTCTGGGATGTATTGAGGATACTGAAAATGGGTTACACAGATATTCGGCGAATGGTCCAATTACATTCCCATTTTATCAAGTGGCAAGGAGTCCGCTCAAGCAGAATGAGGATTTTCTCGTTGGCCAAGCAATAACGTTTTCTGCAGAAACACTCTTCAGAGAAAACGGAATTATTCTCAACGGTCAAAAGGTTGGGGTATTCGGCTATGGCAAGGTTGGAAGTGGAGTAGCGAGTGCACTCAGGGCGCGACAGGCAAATGTAACGGTGTGTGATATTGATCCGGTAAAAGTTACCCATGCATATTCACATGGCTTCACCCCTCAAGATAAGGATACCCTCCTCAAAAACTCTGACATCATCTGTCTCGCCACAGGGACAAAATCTCTTTTAAACGACGATTTTTATAAAATCAAGAACGATGCCATTCTTTTCTCAATTACATCTTCTGATGATTCGATTGATACGAATTGGCTCGCAGAAAACTTTTCGTGCAAGGAAGTATCCCCGCTCGTAACGCAATATAAGCTTGGTGACTCTCAGTTCTACCTACTTAATAATGGAAATGCGATCAACTTTATTCACGGTACAACAGTTGGACATTTTATTTTGCTCGTACAGGCTGAAATTGTTGCGTGTGCTATAAAGCTCTCACTTGAAGGAAGCTCAGGAAATTCACACAGTATTCCGAATGAGATATGTCAGGAAATTGCTCAATACTGGCTTGACCTTTTTACCATTAAATAATTGTTTTGAAATGACGAATAATAACGTACTAAAGGTTGTGCATGAATATCGAGCATTTTTCCCCGATATAAACGCTGAACTCGCCACCCTCGAAAATGAATTAAAAAAAGATGCCTCTGCTACGTCACGAGAAAATGCCTTTGGGCATGTCACGGCAAGTGGTCTAGTTATTAAGGACAACACTGTACTGCTCATCTTTCATAATAAGTTGCAGAAATTTATCCAACCCGGTGGGCATATTGAAGGTGAGGCAACGCTTTGGTCTGCATCACAGCGAGAAGTAGAAGAAGAGACGGGTATGCGCGTGCAACTACACCCATGGCACTCAGAACATAATTTTATTCCACTCAATATCGATATTCACACTATTCCCTTCAATGCAAAAAAGCAGGAAGCAGAACATTTTCACTATGATTTTACCTACGCGTTCACAGTGCTTGATGAGACTATTATGCTTCAAGAAGAGGAGGTTTCTGATTTAAAGTGGCTACCCCTCACAACACAGTTTGATGATAGATTGCTCAGAGATGCCTCACAAAAAATCGTTGATTTGGGTATTTCCTAACATACAAAGGGACAAAGTTGGGTACTAATGACTTGTTAGATTTGTTTGTTAGTCGTGAGTCTGATTGCCATTGAGACAGCTTCCTGCGCTGTTGTTGCCTCTTCTGCCAACACCCTATTCCGTTTATCAATATATGTTCCTCCCAATTTCTCAGCCCATCCACCAGTTCCATTCATGACAATCACAGGGATGTTTGACTGATACGCAATTGCAATTTCTGTAAGGGTTCCTGAGCCACCAGAGATTGCAATGATTGCGTCACAGGAGTTTACAAGAACAAATTCCCTTCCTCCGCCACGTTCAAGACCAGTTGCAATTATGATGTCTGTGAATCCTTCGTTCTCCCAAATATCCTTTCCTTTTCCATAGGTAACACCTACCGTTAGGCCACCAGCTTCCTTGGCTCCTTTTGCCGCTTGTGTTGAGAGTGAGTCATAATCCTTCTCGGCACCATAAACAACAACATGCCCTTCCCTTGCAATTTCTCGTCCAATCTCGCGAGCAAGGTCGCGAAGAGTGTCATCATAATTAAGATCTTGTGCCGAACCCATGACGCCGATTTGTAGTTTTCTGTTTCTCATATTTGATTCATTAAAAATCCCGCATCTGATTGCGGGAAACACGTTTGTAATAATTAATTCTCGACACTAACAAACACACTTCCCCCGTGAGTGGTGGTGAATGTGATGGTTTGTTGTGCATGTGTTGGTCATTTCAATACAGTATCACTATGGTGAGGATAGTCAACGTTCAACCTGAAGTCGTATGCCGACCACTCCATATTTTAGCTCGTCTTCGACTGAATAGAATTGTTTTATTTGGCTGAGGAGGAAATCCCTACTCTCTTCGCCAAAGAGTGCAGGCTCGTGGTCTGCAAAGAGCTCTTTAAATGTTTTATACCGGAATAAATCAGTGACAGTGACATGAACGACATTTTCTGGTTTATCATTCTCACTAAATTCAATGGTGTCACCTATTGAAATTTGCTGACGCTTTTCATCAAAGAGGCGAGATTCAATAACCTTTCCCCCAGATGCAATTTTGTTGTATGGCTTAGTAGCCAATTTCATGTAGTGTTCTCGTGCGTGAGTACTGAGTATAGGGGACATTGAATTCATAAAGAATTACACACCAATTTTCCAGACACCTTTTTCCATAAAGGCCTCAATCGTTTGTCGGTGTGCCTTGTTGATGAGGTTTGTATAGGATGTCTTTTTTAGAGTTGCGTATTCACGAAGTGTAATAATCGTCTTACCTTCAAGATACGCAAGTCGTTTGTGGTAACTGTTGGTAAGTGCTTTACCCACAATTTCCTCCATAAAATCCGTTTTGCCGTTAGTATCAAACTCTCGAAATGCCTCATAATATTTCTTACGGTCAATGAATTTGATATTAATAGGGACATAACCCTCACGAATGAGTATGTAATTATTTAAAACACGTCCGATTCTGCCATTCCCGTCGCAGAATGGATGCGTGTGCTCAAATGAGAGATGTAATTTTGCCACTCTGGATACAATAGAGAGCGCGCTTGACCCCATGTAATCAGAGAGCATATTTGTAAGCAGTGAGCGTACTTCACTTGGAGCAGGCGCTATGTATGTGCCCACTCTGACATATTCATTTTCAGCTCGGAAACGACCAGCGATGTCATCACGAATATTTGTAATAAGCATTTTATGTAGAAGCAGAATGACATCAAGAGAAAGTTCCTGTGTGACTGCTTTCGTGCCAATATACGAGACAACGCGCGCAAGATTTTTTGCTTCAAATATTTCACGTTCAGAAATATAGCGATCAAGGTCAATTTGGAGGAGAATTTTCTCCGTCTCCTCGAGTGTAAGAGTACTGTTTTCAATTGCATTGGAGTTGTACACCTGTTCTGAAACTTCGGTTTCAGCAATGAGCTTCATCAAAGGTTCCTTACCAGGCAATGCCTTATAGAAGCGAGTGCGGAGGATCTCGATGTTGTTGTAAATAGATAATTTTCGTGACATACGACTATATTATAGACATTTTCACGATTATGTCAAACATAACCGTGAAGAAATGCCAAAAAACACACTATTTCACGGTTATTGACTACTTAACACCTGCCTTCCCCGGGAGTAAGGGGAATTCTATATGGAACGTACTACCTTTTCCTTCACCCTCAGACTCTGCCCAGACTTTGCCTTTCATTTCGGTGAGAATGTGTGGGACACATTCGCAAGACCTTCAGAGATATTTTGCTTAAAAATATCCTGAAGGTGTACTGTCTCTGTAGGAGAACAATTTTTCTTGGCGACGAAGAGGCCGAGGCCGGTGCCGGTAACGTTTATCATACCGATACTGTCTACTCATTGGATACTTCGCTTCGCCTTTGGCTCGCAAATTACCTCAATGAGTCTTGCGAAATGCTCCCCGCATTTCTCACACTGTTTGCGTTCTTAGCGCGGACAAATTTTTTGAACACTTCTTCATGTGTTTCTTTGCTCATAACATAATGCCCAGCTTCAAATAAAAAAGCCCGATACCTTTTGAGGGGTACCGGGTTGAATTGTTTCAAGGAGACGTCGGGCGATTAGTTGCCCGATGCTTTCTTGACGACCTTGAGCTGGAATACGTACACGCCGAGATCTTCTTTCTCCCTTGGGTAGATGCCCCTGAGGATATTAAGTGCGCCATCTGGGCAGTCGGGCGCAATGTGCTCTGCCTTCTCATGCTTCAGCATTTCGGCGAACGTCGTGTAGGTACGAATGTCAACTATCTCGACGATTCCGTGGTTTCGATCGCTTTCCAAGCGGATGAAGTCGCCCTTCTTGATTTTCCTGATGTTGCCGTAGCCGACGCGGACTTCAAGGGGTTTCGTCTCTGCCAGGATGGCATCGAAATACTGACGCTTGACTCGCATTGTTCTCATGACAGATGCCTCCATTACCAGTCCCCACTGTTGTGTGACAACCCCGCACTTGTAAGCTTCAGGCATCATTGCCTCGATGCGCCAGCTGTGATGCTGGAACGTTTCGACCTCGACACTCGTGGGAACGGTATGAGTGTAGAGCTTGTGGCCATATTCCCGAAGATGACTGGGTAATTCGGCCACGAGAGCAGAGAACGCCTGTATGTCCTGAGCGACGAGAGGCATGAGCTTAACCGGCTCACCCTTCTTCGGTGTTGCAGCAGCTACGCCGAGGACGGTTCCGTCAGGTGCTTTCGCAACCCAGATGAGTTTATATTTCTCATTGGGGTCGCGAGTGCTCTTGCGAGCATAGCCCTCGAAGAGTGCCGTTACCCAGCGGTCGTCAATGCCGTTGAAGTATGGCGACAAACGGCTGAGAACGAGATGTCGGACCTGTTCCTCGTCATGCTTCTCCATCGGGCGAATCGAAATGATGCGCTCCTCTGGGAGAATCCCGTCGTGCTCAACGATCTTGTAGAGCATCACCTCATCGATGTCCGAGCGGTAGTGCCGACTCGCAATCCCCGCACGGACATATCCCTGTGCCAAGAAGAAACTCAGGGCGATGGTATTCTTAGCAGAGACGGTGCAATAAATTTGTCTGACCTGATACTCCTTCGCGTACTCATTGAGTTTTTGAAGAAGCATACGGCTGACACCCTTACCCCGTGCGTCCTCACGGACAATCAGCGGGCTGATCTTTACCGTGCCTTGGTACTTGGACACGAAGTTGAGGATACCCACGATGTGGGAATCTTCGGTTGCCACATACATCAGCTGTTCAGCCGAGAAGTGACCATTCGTATCTGTGTTACCTTTGGAGGCGGTTTCGACGATGCGTTTTGCATGAGCTCGGTGGTCGCCACCATAGTACGGGTCTAATGCGTGATGCATCATCTCCGCGATGACTGGCAAATCATCGAGCCGAACTTCTCGTACGTGTATCATGGAAAGAACTCCTTTGTTGATTTGTCGCAGGAAGCCATTACTGACCCCATGAGCGACAAAAAGGTTGACGTACCCAAAATGGATACAATAAACACATTACAATATAATATGACAGTTAGTCAAGTAATGTAACATTGCATCCTAAAATAGACACTATCCACACCCAACACAGCTCGCTATCTTTTTCATCGGAGTCATACCTTCCATACCAAGCCCACGATGTCGCTTTTGGTGGTTATAGTACTGCAAGAATAGGGTGAGTTTGTATTGCAGTATATCGAGTGAATCAGACGGATACATACCAACGACACACTTCTCGTTTAAAGTGCGGTGGAACCGTTCAATCTTGCCGTTCTCTTCCGGACAATAGGGAGTATTAAGTCGATGCTCGATACCAGTATCAGCGAGGTACTGTCGTACACTTCGTGCACTAAACTCTTTCCCTTGGTCAGTACGTATTTTCTGTATAGAAAATGGTGCATGTGCCTGCACTCGTTTGATAAAGTCGAGAGTGTTCTCTTGATTGGCAGTGGTGTATGTCCACGCATACACCCAGCGTGAGGCATCATCGATGATGGTATAGATCACTCGACCTTGTTTGTACCCAAAGGGATATTTGGTATCCATTTGGAGCTCCAGACCAGGTGTCTGGTGACTATACAACTTAATCTTCCAACGCTTGGTAGTACGAGGGTGATGTTCCCCATAACGGACATGGTGGCGTTTTAAGATGCGATATACCGTGGTTGGATTAATAGAGAGGTTGTATAAACGTGCAAGATGGTCACGAATGGCTTCCACACCGTCAGTCCAGTATGTGTGAGCCGTATTGATGACCAATTGTTCAATCTCGGGAGTAGTCTTGTTGTGTGGGGTATCCGTACGTCTCTTTCGGGGTTTAATCAGTCCAGCAATACCAAATCTTCCATATCTTGATTTCCACGTATAAATGGTTTGTCTTGTGACGTTTAATTCCTCTGCCACGGCTGTGACTGAGGTGCTTTTATTAATTATGGCTAAAAGTTTTTCTTCCACTAAATGCATATACCGAACATCAAAACGATTCATCCTCTTAGGATAAGTGTCTAGTGTTTGGCTGCAAGGTTAACAAGTAATTGGAGTCGTATGCCAATCACACCATACTTCAGTTCGTCCTCATCGGAGTAAAATTGTTTTATTTGGTTGAGGAGAAAATCTCTACTTTCTTCACCGAAGAGCATAGGCTCATGGTCTGCAAAAAGTTCTTTAAATGTCTTGTATCGAAGGAGTCCGGTCACTACAGCCCGTACTGTGTTCTTTGGAACGTCATTCTCACTGAATTCTAGTATGTCGCCAATTGAAATCTGCTTTCGCTTCTCATCAAAGAGACGAGATTCAATAACTTTCTTCCCAGACGCAATGTTGTTGTATGGCGCTGTTGTCAGCTTCATTTGATGGTGTTGCATGATCTATTGTTTATATCGTACAAGACAATGTTTTACAAGGGGTACATTCAAGAATATAATGCAACGCCTGTTGCCTTAAAGAATACCTCACACGGAGTCAATCCGCCATGTCGTTTGCGTGGCCGTGTGTTCAACTGAT
>JANLIJ010000049.1 GCA_024653575.1 Candidatus Kaiserbacteria bacterium | reverse complement strand
AATATGAAAACACTTCAACGAAAAATAATGCGAGGAATATACTACGCCTATGCGATTCGTCTCGTGACGCTCCCGGGAGTGTTGCAGGGGTTTCTTATGCTTGGAGCGATGATTGCCCTCACTAACTTTGTATCTCTCGGTAATGTTATCAACAATATTACTCAGATTCAGGTAAGCCAGCTTGGTGTCTTTACGTACAATGCAGTGCGAACCACCGAGGTGTGGACACTTCTCCTTATCGGACTCTTTGTCTTCGCGATGCTCTCATTGCGTATTAGTCTTGCACCGCGACAGGGGACATACTCTTTTGCTAGGAGTTACTAGCGCGTGTCCAAAAGCCCAACACAAAACACCGGAAGCGAAGCTTCCGGTGTTTTGTGTTTCTATATTCCTCCTACTATTCCAATTCTCCTTCAGACTCCGTCTTCTTGGTGACGACTGGTACGGCGTCACTCACGAGCGCTTTCTTAACGTGCTTCATGAGTTCGTTCATGAGCTTTTTGTCGGCACGGAGCGCGGTACGTGTTGCGTCGTATCCTCGTCCGAGTTTCACCTCAGCACTCGCATCTCCTCCGGGAGGGAGGTAGCTGTATGAGGCACCAGATTTTTTGATGAAACCATACTTCTCTCCGAGTGCAAGGAGTTCACCCTCACGACTGATTCCTTCGTTGTATATGAGGTCAAATTCAGTCGCTTTGAATGGTGCGGCCACCTTGTTCTTCACAACCTTTACACGGTGACGCCCTCCGACAACTTCCTCTCCTTTCTTGATTTGTGCAATACGGCGAATGTCGAGGCGGATTGATGTGTAGAATTTAAGTGCTTTTCCTCCAGGGGTTGTCTCAGGATTGCCAAACATCACGCCGATTTGCATACGGATTTGATTGATGAAGATAATCACGGTCTTACTCTTTGCAACAATTGAGGTGAGCTTACGGAGTGCTTGTGACATGAGACGCGCCTGCTTACCGACGTGGTGTGCACCCATCTCACCCTCAATCTCATCCTTTGGGGTGAGTGCCGCGACAGAGTCAATGACAATGATGTCAATTTTCCCTGAGCGTACGAGTGATTCCACAATCTCAAGCGCCTGTTCTCCGGTGTCGGGTTGTGAGATGAGAAGCTCATCGAGCTTCACACCGAGGTTTTGCGCGTACTGTGGATCCATAGCATGTTCTGCATCGATGAATGCACAGATGCCACCGAGCTTCTGAGCCTCTGCGACTGCGTGGAGCGAGAGGGTTGTCTTGCCCGATGACTCAGGACCAAATATCTCGAGTATTCTTCCGCGAGGGTACCCTCCGATGCCAAGTGCCTCGTCGAGCCCAATTGAACCCGTTGGGATAACATCGACATCCACCTTGCGGGTATTGCCGAGGGTCATGATAGAATCATCTCCAAACTTTGTTTTGATACTGCGGATTGTCTCAGCAATATCGTCGAGACCATGTCGTTCTTCTTTTGATTCAGACCTCGTCCCCATTGTCTTTGGTGCTGTTGCTTTCTTTTTTGCGACCATGCTATGAAAATATTACCCTATTAAAATTATTGTCCAATTATATCGCATCTCTACAATGGCAGATATACATACTCGCGTGTAAGGGAAGTGGTCCTCCCGAAGCGGTCCTGCGCCCTCAGGGTCATCACGGTATATCCATCCTCAAGAATGAGGGTGTGAGAGAACGAACCCGCTTCATTGGTGTGGATTTCCTGTCCATTGAGCGTGAGTTTTACGATATTGTGTGCAGTTCCATTGAGGGGAATGAGCTTGTCGTGGTGGAGAATGGTGTGTGCGTCCACAAGGCTCACCATGGGCCCTTC
The DNA here is from genome assembly GCA_024653575.1 of Candidatus Kaiserbacteria bacterium. Classification (GTDB taxonomy): domain Bacteria; phylum Patescibacteriota; class Minisyncoccia; order Phycocordibacterales; family UBA918; genus Damh-18. Next base: position 658 of record JANLIJ010000049.1, on the reverse strand, counting down.
GAGAAAGTTGCGTGCTTGGAAGTGTACGTACCACACAATGAGTACTGCAAGCCCCGTAACGCCAATGAATTGAAGGCAGGTACCGAGTGTTATTGAGCGAAGTGTGATGCAGTTCATATGCAATATTATGCCCCTTCTTGAGGAGTTCCAGTGCCATCGATGACCATTCTTGGCTTTGAGCCATCTGCAGGGCCGACGATACCGCGTTCCTCAAGCATATCAATGAGACGTGCCGCTCTTCCGTAGCCGACGCGGAGCTTTCGCTGGAGGAATGAAGTCGATATTTTGCCCGCCTCGAGCGCTATGAGACGTGCATCCTCGTATAGTTCGTCATCATCTTCATCATCGTCATCGACACTTGAGGCAAATATTGCATTGGGGTCGCTTCGGTCTCCGCTTGGGTCGAGGTTGATGGTCTCGAGAGTTTGTGCAGAGTCTTGGTCCTTGAGGTAATTCACCACCTTCTTCACCTCTTCCTCAGTGACGAATGCCGACTGGAGTCGTGTTGGTTTTGGACTCTCATTGCTGAGGAAGAGCATGTCGCCCTTCCCGAGCAACTTTTCTGCACCGGACTGGTCGAGAATGGTGCGTGAGTCAATGATTGAGTTCACCTTGAGGGCAATACGTGTTGGCATGTTTGCCTTGATGAGACCGGTGA
>JANLIJ010000033.1 GCA_024653575.1 Candidatus Kaiserbacteria bacterium | reverse complement strand
TACGCACAAGAATTGTCTTTAAATGTTCAGGGAGTTTTTCATAGGGGATTGATACAATGAGCTGACGGGCGCCGTCGATATAGACCACATTGCCCTCATGTGATAAAGCAACACCATCCTGAAATATACTGACATCATCAAAGGAAAGGTCGATAGGATTGATTGCTGGATCAACCACCTCAATGACTGAGATTCCTGTTTGCACCGAAATAACCGCGCCCGATGAAACGTTTCCTTTATCATCGTAGGTAAATACCGTATAAAACTGTCGCTCACCCACAACGGCATTATGGTCTTGAATGCTGTTGTCCAAACCCTCGTACACCACCCATCCGTCGGCCGTATCGCTCGGGTAGAACCGGTCACTTCGGAGTACGCGTACTTTCGTAAAATCGGGATCTTCTGGATTTATCCATGAAAGGAAAATATCCTGATTGATAATCTCCGCACTAAGTCCAGTCACGTTCCCTGGTGGAAATATGTCATCGGGTGGAAGTGTTGTAAACATACCTGTGTGGAGTGTTCCGTAACGACCAATATCATCTTCCCCTTCAATAACAAATGAGTACTGAGTACCAGGAACGAGTCCAGTGATATGCGCCTCATGCTGTGTACTAAACGGTTGTTCAACAAGTGAACCAAGCTCATACGAGACCCCACTCCCCCACTTCACCACAGCGCGTACATACGCTTGTGTCTCATACCGAACAATTACTGAATCTCTCTGTGGGAAAATTTGAAGTGTGGTAATCATCTCATCGAGCGGAATCGCTCTACTCCCATACTGTGGTCCACTACTCGTATTAATTGCGACGCTCGTTGATGAGGCCGATTCATTTGATGAAGCGTCAAAAGCAGTTACGTAATAGGTATAGGAAGTACCAGGGGTAAGCCCTGCATCTGAATAGGTGAGCAATGATGTTGTTGCGACCATGACTGTGTTACGCCATATACGATACCCGGCAATCGTTCCACTATCATCTGTTGAACTTGCCCACGCAAGATCAATCTGTGAAAGAGCGACCGGAGTTGCAGTGAGACCAGATGGCGCACTTGGAGGGACAGTATCGGAACTTACATATGTTGAAACTGAGAAAGAATCAGTCACCCCAAAGGCAGGTACCGGGGACAGCGTGAAAAATAAGCACACGGTGAGAACGAGGCATACAAAAAGAGAAACCCTCTGTATGAATTTTTTTTTAAGAAAAATATTCTCTAGCATCATCATAGAGTAAGCGCCGTAAGTGTCGTCGTCGCGGTATAAGTACCTTCACTCTGTGAAACAGAACCACCAACCTCAACGCGGAAATTTATTGTTGTAGTGGATCCGTTGGGAGTATTTGCTGACGTACGGCGCGCGACCGATTCCTCAACAGTACTGAGCCCGTCCCAACATGCAAGATTGGTTTCGAGCGCTCCCGTATTACATGACACACCATTGTCCTTGAATCGCGTCACCACATCCGCACCAGATGGTGAATATCCAAAGTGGGAATCTGTTTCCGTTGTTATGAAACTAAAGTCAGGGTTCCCTACAGGAGTGTAGTCGGCAATTGAATGCGCCCCGCTCACGAGCGCAGGGCTCTGTGTCGAAACAATACTAAGCTCATAACCAGCGGAATTATCCGTCGTCACTGTAACAGTCGTTGAGCCATTTGAAGTACCTCCAGTAATACCCGGAATTGAGGGCGCCATTGTAACTGCAGAAGGTATCGACATTGAGAGCACTGAGGAGACCATCTGCTGATACCCAGCTTTGAGATTAAAGTTAGCACTTCCCGACTCCCCTGTTGCAACCTCACCTGCCGATGATTCAAGGGTGTAGTTTGTTGACGATGATAGTCCCCCTCCGAAATTTATTGAATCGCTCTCAATCTTGTAGCTTGTACTCTGCATACCCTGAGCACTCGTGATAGAAATACAGCACAAAAGGACAGGGGTAAAGATTCCAGCAACGACAGTTGTGATGAATGTATCACGAAATATCATATTCTGAAGCTACTTACGCTTGAATTCAAACCGCCTGAAGAATGCTCGTATGAGGAAGAATATGACAAAAAGTCCAGCAAAAGATCCGGCGACTGGCTTCCACGGGAGCACCCAGAATGTAAAGCTTAATTCATCAACGGTATCGTTATAACTCCTATTAATAGAAACTGTTGCGGTATATCTTCCGAAAAGTGCATCTCGATTCCACGCAACTTCTCTAAGTCGTAGCGATTGAGGAAGGACGAACCACGGGTCAAGAGGCAAATATCCGACTTCTTCATCAAACATATTTTTGATACGCAATTCTCCATAGGGAGCGAGGTGAATTGAACCGGTATTTTCGTAAAGTATCCCAAAGGCAATTGGCCCTCCTTGATAAAATTTCTTTTCGGCTATTGTACTAAATTCCTTAAGTGCACCATTTTTTTCAACCTCACCAGGTACTGTAACAAAGAAGAGTGTGCCAATTCGAGCAACAACTGCTGACTGAGGCACCATACCATCCGTATCCTTACCGGAAGCATCAACGGTAATGGTATCAATGAGGACACTACCGTATAGTCCTCCCGGTTCTGCGTCCGCAGGAATAGATATGGTAACAGGAATACGCGCTCGCTCATTATGACCAAGTTTGAAGCGTTTATGCGGTACCGATAAGTAATCTTTTATGGAGTATGGGCCACGATCGCTCCCCAAAAGCACAATTGGCGTATTCGGGTCTTTCGACCCTTCGGCATCCTCTGTGGAAACATTAAATATTCGAGATACACCCGTACGATTTGTTACGAGCACATCAATGATTTTTGTCTGACCAGGCTTCAGTGTCACATCAACCTTTCCTGGACCAACGACGAAGTCACCTATGACACTCTCCCCGCCAGGAACCCCTTCCACTGCATAAAGCCCCTCGAGTTTCGTCTCATCCTCAATAGTGACAGTCTCAGCTACCACCTCCTCGGATACGGAGGGTACATTTTCCTCTTCAGAACGCACTACTGTAGGTAGTGCACTCAGGAAGAAGAGCGCACAGAGCGCCCCTATATAAAGAGGCGTGAGGTGCACTCGAGATAAAGCTATTGTCTGCACTCGTTCGGTCATAGAAAGAACAGGACAAAGTCCTGTTTTTTCTATGACGCTCGCTCGTTTGATAGTAAACATAAGGCTACAAGAACTGTACTATGGGTTCGTGGTAGCGGTCAATATGCCAGTTGCAACATAGGAACCAGATGAAAGCGCTGGACTTGGTGCATTTGGTACTGCAACCTTAAACTTGATTGTTGAGGTTGATGAACCGTTTGGTGCAGCTGAATTGATGATAGTTTCAGGTGAGGTCGTTGGATTGAGCCAACAGCGGTCTACATCATTGGTTCCACCCGCACTATTACATGCAGACCCGTTGTTGAGGAAAGATTGGTCCACTTCAGCTGAAGTTGATGCAGTAACAGTGTACCCAAATTCAGCGGCCTGACCGGTTGAATTGTCTACCCACGAATAGTCAGGAACTCCTGCGGCGCCTGCCTGTGTGTAGTCATTGATATACGCGGTAGAACTTGCCTGCATTGCTCTCCCTGAGGTAGATGTTGCAAAATGGATGGTCATGTTATACCCCGTTGCATTGTTGGTATTGATAACCACCATAGTGGTACCCGTTGCATAACCTCCTGTGAGGCCGGCAATGCTCCCAACCATGGTTACATCTCCAGGAGCAGTCCTGAATGAGATTTCGTTAGTAATCGTCTGTGTTACGGTGAAGCTATCATTGGCGGTAGCTGAACGCGTGACAGACGGCTCGAAAGCAAAGAATGTGCATAAACCAAGCGCAAAGACGAGTGTCGATGCAACGAAGGCGTAGCGAGCTGAGTACAATATATGTGAAGTGTTCATACTAAAAATTATAATTAACCTTGTTTACTACCAATAGACTATTGGTACCTCAATTGTACCTGAAAATGGTAAATAAAATTGTCCGTTCTTGTACATTTTGTGTATAACCTCGGTTTAAAAACCAATTTGATGTGTCGATATTTTTGGTCATTCGGCTTTATGCCTTGAATACAACAATTATATCGCCCCTCCCCCACCGCCACCTCCTCCTACAGCTTGATAGTATGCCTTTGATTGGATGGCATCTACGCGCACCGTATTTGCGGATGGATTTGCAATGAGCTCAATAGTGAATATACCATCATTCATTTCCGACGGTACCCATGAGTGTCCCCACATTTCGCCCTGTCCACCTAGAGTGTAGACTCCGTCGGTCAAACCAAGCGTTCCAGTTGTTTGTGCCGAGGTAACACTTGTACCACCGTCCCACGAGAGCTTGACTGA
>JANLIJ010000006.1 GCA_024653575.1 Candidatus Kaiserbacteria bacterium | reverse complement strand
CGTTATGGGGATAGGCTTTCTTGGTGGAGGGCTCATTCTTAAGGATGGGACAACAGTACGAAATCTAACCACAGCAGCGAGCCTCTGGTTTGCAGCAGCTATTGGCATGGCGTTTGGGTTTGGATTTTACACAATCGGTATTATTTCCACGTTGGTTGGGATATTTGTACCACGCATTCCACATCTCGCTGAAAAGACAAACGAACATCACGAATAAGTCTCTTTGTATTAAAAACAGCGTCGTTCCGTGCGGGGAACGACGCTAAAACTTCTTGGGTACTCTTTGCAGGCCGGTTTGGCTGAGACGATAGTGCGTTTTGGGTGTCTTGAGGTACCGGTCGGTAAATGTGAGAATCTCTTTAAGAACGAGCTTTTCTGTTACAAGAAAGCCAAGCACGTTCTTTATAGAAGTTTCGGATAGCTGTGTTCCAACAAGGCGCCCAATAATGCTTGGGGGGAATATCTGGTTGTACAGGTCGGTCATCTCCTTGAGGGATTTAAGATCATTTGGGTGAGCGTTCTTTTGCTCTCGTCCTCGACTGAGGATGAACAAGACTCGTTTTACACGGATATCCGTGAGTTTGAATTCTTCCATCAGTATCACTCCTGTCTGCGTCCATCAAAATTGTAGTCCGAGTGCAACCAAACGTCAAACAGATTAAAGTAAGTGACTTATACACCACTGTCTATACGTTTTGTCAGAGAAATAGTATCACTTCGTGATAGGATACAGTTGGCTGTACTCGTTTTAGTTCTTGCGCGTACAGTGCTTTGTATGTACCTATGCGTGTTTTGACATTTGGGTGGGATTATCCGCCAATGAAAAATGGGGGTCTTGGTGTAGCCTGTCACGGCCTTACCGAGGAATTGCTCGAGCTCGGACTCGATATTGTTTTTGTACTACCTCGTGAGCAACCAATCATCGGAAATCAGAAATTCATCTTTGCAGATAAGTCTCCAAAGACAATTCACATATTTAAATCAAGCTTATTGCCGTATCAACACGCGCAATCATTTTTAGAATACTTTACTGCCGACGGGAAGCGCGTTCAATTTTCACGCAGAATCATTGATGAGGTCTATCGCTATGCAGACGCAGCGTATGGGATAGCGCTTCGTGAGCAGTTTGATCTCATTCATGCCCACGATTGGACATCGTATCTTGCAGGTGTCGCTGCGAAGCTCGCGACAGGGAAGCCACTCGTGCTTCACGTCCATGCAACCTCGTTTGACCAGGCAGGAAGTAACAATGTTGACCCGCAAATTTATGAGATAGAGAAACGGGCTTTCCATACCGCAGATTCAGTTGTTGCAATCAGCAATTTCACAAAAGATATTGTCGTCTCGAAGTATGGTGTCGATGCAGAGAAAGTTACGGTGGTACACAACGGTATCAAGCCCTACACTCCGCCCACACTTCCACCAGTCCTCCAGGAACTTAAAATGCAGGGGAAAAAGATTGTCTTTTATAACGGAAGAATTACCATCCAAAAGGGAGTAGATCATTTCATACGCGCTGCACGTAAAGTTGTCGACACCGATCCCAATGTCGTCTTTGTCATTTCTGGATGGGGTGATATGGAGCATCAAGTCATGCATCTCGTTGGATCTCTAGGGCTCTCGAAGAATGTTATTTTTGCCGGAGCACTCTGGGATGAAGACCGTGACCGTATGTATCAAGCGGCTGACCTACTCGTCATGCCATCTGTATCGGAGCCATTTGGACTCGTGCCCCTCGAGGCGATTCAGCATGGTACACCCGTCCTTATCTCAAAACAATCTGGTGTTGCTGAAGTACTCACACACGCACTCAAGGTTGATTTTTGGGACATTGACGAGATGGCAAACAAAATTCTTGCAGCACTCCGCTATGGTGTTATGAATCGCCAACTCGTCGAGGAAGGCCGGAGAGAACTCCTGCGTCTTACGTGGCGGAAGGCTGCCGACAAGGTCTATACACTATACAAAAAATTACTAGGTTGGATTCATCGAGGAAGGTAGAATATCGTATGCTTACCATCTGTCCATATTTTCACGTTCATCAACCACATCGCATCAAGCGGTATCGAGTTTTTGATATTGGGAATGATAGTGAGTATTTTAATGCAAACGATCACACCGACCTCAATAATGAACGAATACTTCGCAAGGTTGCGGGAAAGTCATATATACCGACGACGGCACTTCTCAAGGAACTTCTCGATAAACATCCTGAGTTTCGGTTCTCGCTTTCTTTTTCAGGTACGGTTCTTGACCAATTTGAAGCGCATATGCCTGAGGTACTCAAAGCCTTTCAGGACCTTGTTGCTACGGGGCGTGTAGAGGTGCTCGCTGATACGTACTACCACTCTCTCGCTTTTTTCTACTCACGACCAGAGTTTGAACGACAGGTAGCGCTCCACAAGAAACGAATTCAAGACCTTTTCGAGTATACCCCTCGAGTATTCCGTAATACAGAACTTTCGTACACCAATTCTCTCGCGAAGTGGTGCGAAGACAATGGATACCTCGGTATTATGGCAGAAGGATGGGACCCAGTACTTGGGTGGCGAAGTCCAAACTACGTGTACACGCCGAAAGGATGTTCTTCAATAAAAGTATTATTGAAAAATTATAAACTTTCCGACGACATCGCATTTCGTTTCGGTAATAAGGGATGGGAGAGTTGGCCACTTTCGGCTGACACCTACGCGAAGTGGCTCCACGCACATCACGGCGATGGGCAGACCATCAATCTCTTCATGGACTTTGAGACATTTGGAGAACACCAGTGGGAGGACACAGGAATTTTTGATTTCCTCAGAGCGCTTCCAGAGAAGATTCTCGCTCACGGTGATACAAGTTTTAAAACGCCGAGCGAAACTGCCCTTGCATATGAGCCAGTTGGGGAAATAGATGTGCCACACATTCTCACGTGGGCAGACACCGACCGCGATCTCACTGCATGGGTAGGGAACGACATTCAACGTGATGCAATCGGTGCGATATACGGTATGGAAGAGAGTGTTCTCAAGACCGGTGACCCGGTGCTCATTGAAACGTGGAGAAAGCTTCAAACATCAGATCATTTTTATTACATGTGCACGAAGTGGTTTCAAGATGGTGACGTGCACGCATACTTTAGTCCGTATGAATCCCCATATGATGCGTATATCGCTTTCATGAATGCGTTAAGTGATTTACAATTGAGAGTAAGTGAGGCGTCACGGAGGAACGAAGAGACGCAGGTATCAACCAAGAAAAGATTTTGGTCACGTGTGTGGAAATGGCTCCATGCACTGGTCAGAAAATTTATTGGGTGGGTATCGTTTATTCGTGATCGTATGCGGACGCATACATCGTAATGTATTAGTTCATTTAGTTCTTATGCCAACAAAAAAAATAACAAAGGGAGAGTCAAAAGTATCAAAGACTACAGCGAAGTCGGCTGTGAAAAAGTCATCGACCGTAAAAGGAAAAAAAGCCCTCACTCAGGCTCCTTGTGAACAGTGCTTCTGGATAACTGATGGAAGAGTTCTTTCAAATTTGACTGAGCTTCGCGATGCGCTTGCTTCAATGACTGATGATGTGTTCATGTACCATGTCACGAAGGAGCGGAATGACTTTGCTGACTGGATTGAACATGTTCTTCAGGATGCTGAGCTCGCTTCATCATTCAGAAAGTCAAAGAAACCAAATACTGCTCGCGATGTTGTTGTCAGTAGGCTTCGTATCTACACCATTTAAATTTCATGTCCCGAGCTGTCACTATTGGGAACGGAAATCTTCTTGTGGGACTCGACCACCGCGGTCAAGTTCGTGATTTTTATTTCCCGTATGTCGGGCACTCAAATCATGTGAGTGGTGCGAGTGGTTCATACGTGCACCGCGTGGGTGTGTGGGTGGACGGCTCGCTCAGATGGCTCTCGGATCCTTCGTGGGAGGTTACCATTACGTACACAGAATTTTCTGGCGCAAGTGACATCCGTGCACGAAATGAATTTCTTGGTGTGACACTCCACATTACTGACGTCGTTCACAATGAGAAAAATATTTTCGTACGGAAGATTACTCTTATAAATGAGCGTGACACCGCACGTGACATCAAAGTCTATTTTGGTCAGGAGTTTCGTATTTCGGAATCGCGGAGAGGAGATACTGCATTCTATGACCCACGTGTCCGGGGAATTGTTCACTACAAGGGACACAATGCATTTTTAGTGTATGCGGTGCACAATAATGTCGCTTTCTCTGAATACAGCGTCGGTCTATTCGGTATTGAAAATAGAGAGGGAACATATACTGATGCAGAGGATGGAATGCTCTCACAAAACCCTATAGAGCATGGTTCTGTCGATTCAGTTATTGGTTTACATATTAAAGCAAAGGCACACGAGTGCACAAATGCTCACTATTGGATTACTGCAGGAGCCTCAATTGGGGAGGTACATGAGCTCCATAAATACATCCTCACCGAGCAACCCGATCGTATTATTGGTTCGACCAATCGGTATTGGCGTGCATGGATTGAAAAAGAAACTCGAAATTTTGCACCACTTGAGCGCAGTATCGAGCGTCTCTATAAGCACTCACTTGCAGTCATTCGTGCGCATACAGACAACCGAGGAGGAATCATTGCATCGTCTGATTCTGATATTTTGAATCAGGGGCGAGATACCTATGCGTATGTGTGGCCCCGCGACGGAGCAATCGTTGCGAATGCACTTGATAGGGCGGGGCATATGGATGTGACACAGCGGTTTTTCAAATTTATGTCTGAGCGCATGGAACAGGATGGGTATCTCATGCATAAGTACAGGGTTGATGGCGTCCTTGGAAGTTCCTGGCACCCGTGGGTACAACACGGAGTCTTTAAGCTCCCTATACAAGAAGATGAGACCGCCACGGTGCTTGTCATGCTCATAGAGCACTACAAATATGCGCGTGACCTTGAATTCATTGAAACACTTTACAATCCTTTCATCGAACCGATTGCAGATTTCATGTCCGGCTACATTGAAGTTGAGACAGGGCTCCCCATTGACTCATACGACCTCTGGGAAGAAAAATATGGTTCATCGACTTACACTGCGTCCTCAGTGTATTCTGCCCTTCGTTCCGCCGCGGAGATTTCTGCCATTCTGGGGAAACGCGAAAATGCAGACCGGTATCGTGAGCGCGCAGAGAGTATTAAAAAGGCAATCCTCACACACCTCTATGATGTACCGACGGGAACATTCATGAAACTCATTAGACACGAACGTGAGGGACTTGTGTATGATAGGACAATTGATATGAGTAGCCTTTTTGGAATCGTTTCGTTTGGAGTTCTTGATGTGTCTGACAAGCGAATGCAAAAAGCATTCACAACGATGACGGAACGACTTAAGGTGCCTGGCGACATTGGTGGCTATATGCGGTACGAGGGCGATAGGTATTATAAGACCGGACCAGAAGCGACACCAAATGCGTGGTGCATCACTACGCTCTGGGTCGCCCGATACTACATCCGTCTTGCAAAGACGAAGAAAGATCTCGAACGGGCACATGAAATCTTACGGTGGACTCTTGATAGAACAACGATGAGCGGGATTCTTCCCGAGCAGATAAATCCATTTACAGGAGAACACCTTTCTACCGCACCTCTCGTGTGGAGTCACGCAGAATTTGTGATTACGGTTGATGAGTTCCTAAAGAAACACGCATCACTCTCCAAATAGATAGAGAACATGTCCAAAAACTCATCATACTGCGTTGTTCTTTTGATCGTACTCTCATGGTTATATAGATTTTGAGATATGCTCTTTCACATGATTCAAGCTCCAACCAAGAGCATGTCCTCAAAATTCACAAATCCAAGGCGTCGAAATTGAGTGATGTGAGACATATATAACATATGGTGAACACCACTCAATGCAGACAACGCGGGATTTGTGGGTTTTGAGGATGTGCTCAGAGGTTGACGATACACTCGACTAATACAAAAGTTAACCAAAAGACCAAGAGCGCGAACGCCTCCTTTCCAGTGATTATTTTCCCTGAGCGCATAAAGCTAAAGAGAATAAAGGATGACGCTACCATAAACACTCCCGCAACATAGATAATGGTGGTGGGGAAGAAGAATGGGCTCATGATGGCAAGAATACCAATGACGATAGTTGCGTCAGCAAGCACTGTCCCGAGGACGTCACCGATAGCGAGGGTGTCATGCCCAACTTTTATTGCTTTGAGTGAAAAGAAAAATTCTGGAATGGTCGTTCCAAGTCCCACAATAAGCATGCCAATGAGCACTGGGCTTATTCCCCACGCGTGTGCAACTTGTGTTGCAGATGAAACGGTAAAATAAGCTCCTACCAATAAAAGTATGATGCTGAGGAGAAGAAAGATAAAATCTTTTGTGCGCCCCACTTTTTTCCCGAGAGGGATGTCATCACTCCCTGCATTTTTGAGTGTGAGGTAGTAAAAGACACACCCTGCGACGATGAGTGCAAACCCTTCGACTCGTGAGAGGTGACCATCGAGACCAAGGATGATGGGGAGCATGAGGAGGAAGGGGTAGAGTGCATGTATTTTGAGAATCTTGCTCTCTACTTTGAGTGGACGAGTTGCGAGGAAGGTTATCATTGCGATAACGATGGTGAGGTCGGCAACATTTGATCCAAGCAACATGCCGAGTCCAAACGAGGGAACCCCTTCAATGGCCGAATTGATTGCAATAAATGTCTCGGGAAGAATTGAGATGATAGCAACAATAATGAAACCGACCGCGTATTGTGAGAGGTGGTAGCTTTGTGCGAGTTGTGCTGAAAATCGTGTTGCGAGCGTTGCACCGCGCATCACTAAGAAAAGTGCTCCGATGAAGATAAATATTTGCGACATCATATAGCTATCAGTATATCAAACCTTTAAATTGAAGTTGAAAAATGGACTCTGATTTGCCTGTAACATACCATTTTTCATTGTTAAGCCCCACAACGACATGCTGTCGTTGTGGGGCTTGTGCCGACACATTTCACTGCATCAGTTTTGACAGGAAGAGACTCCCATCCGGATCGAAGCGCATTGCAGGCCGTGTCGCTACCGGCAGTTGTGCAATTGCGAGAATGGAAGAACTCCAGGTCACACCGCCATGTTTTGGGTGCAAATGTCTTCGCTCTTCAAGGATTACTCCTAGATTCATTCCGTACCAGAGCCCAATCTTCGATTTGGTTCGCACCGCGAGAAATGTGCCGACTTGAACGAAGATGACGCCATCGGTGTCTTGAAACAACATGGCAAGTTTTGCCCCGGGCTGGATTCTGCGAATGAAATCGGTCAGCTCAGGTGATACAAGTGCTCCGTCATACGGGCCGACAATCTCCTGCCAGCTTTTGTCATTTTTGAATCGTTCACGCACATCACTTGGCCACTGGTCGGGGCGTCTGTTGATGACAATTCGTGAGTCTTTCACGGCGAGGTTGACGATTGCCTGTGGGGCATCGACAACGACAACGGGTTCGAGTGAATGAGACATGAGGCTTCCTTTCAGAAAAGCAATACAATGTGGCCTGTAAAGAACGCAGGTACTGGCGCAAAGATATCGTATAAAAGGATTTGTGTAAATGGATATGTGCGGAGAATGAGCAGATTTCAGCCAGTTCATGAATTTTATGGATATGATAATATAATATTTGATATAGAAGTATTTAATCATTTAAGATTTACCAGATATGGGAGCAGAAAGCGCGTGGGAGAAAGAACTTCCAATTGATGCACTGAAGAATAAATTGCGCGAGGTAGCGTTTGCTGATTCTTGGGAGGAAGCATTGGATTTCCTTAAAAAAATTAATACCACTCCATCAACTAAAAGTCTTTTTACTTTTAGTCAGCTCCAAGTAATGGATAAGAATCTCCCAGAGATTGAAGCCGTAATGAAGCAAATTAGTGCTCTTGGTTCAACCGTTCTAGATGATGACAGAAAAAACGCACTTCGTATGAAAAAAGCTGAACTCATTGGAGGACTGCCCAAAGACTATGATTTTCGAGAAATTGTTGCACGAGTCACTGAGGTTGCCGGTGAGGACATTGATCGTGTCTATGAGGTCCAAGATAAGAGAAGGCTAATGGAGTATGAAGAAAAAGGAGAAACAAAAGAGTAATATTTCCGAGTAGCCAGCAAAACCAAAAAACACCTAAGGACACGATACAGTGGTATACTTGGGTATGAAAAATCTTATTCTTATAGGTATTGCACTCATTATCATTATTGCAGGAGCTTATTTCTTAACAAAGAGTTCTAGTCTTTTTATAGACACACCCGATGAAAAAAGCGTACCAAACGAAGTAAAGACCGTAACCACAACTCCAGCGGAGATACAGGAGAGTGATGAAGTGATCAATGAGCCAGAGGTAAATGAAAAAGAAACTGTTATAGGTACATCTGTTGAGAATCGCGTTATTACCGCATACCATTACGGCACAGGGGATACCGAGGTTCTCTTTGTTGGTGGAATTCATGGAGGGTATTCATGGAACACTGTTCTTGTGGCGTATGAGCTCATGGATTATCTCGAAGAAAACCCAAGCGTAATTCCTGAGAATGTAAAGGTGACAGTTATTCCAGTCTTGAATCCCGATGGTCTCGCTCAGGTTGTTGATATTGAAGGTCGCTTCACGCGGGCCGATGTTTCAAGGTCAGACATAGAAGCAATAGCAGGTCGATTTAATGGGAACACTGTGGATCTCAATAGAAATTTTGATTGCGATTGGCAGTCTTCTGGAATGTGGCAGAGCAAGACGGTGAGTGGCGGTAATAAAGTTTTTTCTGAACCAGAAAGCCAGGCATTGAAGGGGTACGTAGAGTCTCGTGACATCAGTGGCGCCGTCGTGTGGTATAGCGCATCAGGAGGCGTCTTCGCCTCAAATTGTCATGACGACATTTTGCCTGAGACACTTGTGCTCACCAATACGTATGCAAAAGCTTCCGGATATAAGGCGTATGAGTCATTTGATTTTTATGAGATTACTGGGGACATGGTCAATTGGCTTGCGAAGAATGACATTCCAGCAATCAGCGTTCTCCTCACAACACATACTGATGTCGAGTGGGATAAAAATAAAGCGGGAATTGAAGCGCTTCTCAAACATTACGCAAAATAATGCGGTCCTTGTCTAAAAAGCAAATTATCGGTGTACTTTCTGTTCTCATTGTCGTGAGTGTGATTGTATTCATCTCTGTTACGAGTGAAAAAGTACCGGAGAAAAAGACAACTCCGCTAGAAGAATCTCCTGAAGTAGTTATAGATTCAGTCGAATCTATACCAGTACAGAGAGCTATTGGTACGTCTGTTCAAGGTCGTGAGATCCTTGCCCGCACCTACGGGACGGGGAGCACGACCCTGATGTTTGTCGGTGGTATACATGGCGGATACGAGTGGAATAGTGTCCTCTTATCATATGAGCTTATCGATTATCTTGAAGCAAACCCCGAGAGTGTTCCTCGCAATATGAAAATCATTGTTATACCTTCTGCTAATCCGGATGGTGTCTACGAGGTTGTCGGTGTCGAGGGTCGCTTTGCACTTACCGATGTGCCCGAGAAGACGAAACTCGGCCTTGGTCGGTTCAATGCACATAGTGTCGATCTCAACCGCAACTTTAATTGCAAATGGAAGCCGGAAAGTAAATGGAGAGGGAATACCGTGAGTGCGGGAGCCTCACCATTTTCAGAACCAGAGTCTCAGGCAATTCGTGACATAGTCATAGAACAGCAACCAGAAGCTGTTGTCTTTCTCCATAGTCAGTCAAATGCGGTATACGCATCGGAGTGTGAAAGTGGTATTCTCCCCGAAACCCGCACAGTGATGAGTCTTTATGCCGAAGCATCAGGGTATCCTGCCGTTGATTCATTTGATGCATATGAGATTACAGGCGATGCTGAGGGATGGCTCGCATCTATCAATATCCCCGCCATCACTGTAGAGCTTTCCACACATGAAACAACTGAGTGGGCGCGCAATCTTGCTGGTATCAAAGCGCTTTTCGCTCATTATGGGAGCGAGTGATACTGATAGCCTTTATTTCTATTTAAGATTATGTCGTGGGACGAATTTCGATGTATCGTTTTTTCCACGCCTGTTTGAATACCTCTACTGAGATAGAACCACCACCCGATTTCTCTGCGGGATCATTATAGTACAGCGTGTTATTTTCAATACCATTTGCAATGACAAGGTGGGGAATCGGATTTTTGGGGTCGAATGTGTAGTGAACGGAAACCATAACAGGCCCATCTTTGAGGGCCTTTTCAAGTTTTGCAAAGGCAGTCTCCATGCCCGTACCACCCATGTCGTAACTCGTACCACCGAGGCCGTATTTTTTTGAGATCCCGATGAGGCCTGCGTACGTCCAGCCCGCGTTGCTGAGATATGCATTGGCAGAGACACCCTCCTCAAGGAGTGTGTCAACTGAAACCTCTCCCGGTTCATAAAATTCTATAAGCATGGCCAAACTTGCAATACCGCAACCAATCTTTTTCCATTCAGGATCAGTGATGTCGGTAAATTGTGAGAAAAAGGGAACAGTGAATACGGTCGATGCGTCGTCATCCTTTTTAACTGTTCGTTTGGACTTCGCCTTTTCAGATACTTCATTGCGATTAATCTCAGGAGTAGTTTCTTCTATTGGAACAGGAGAGGAAACTAAGGATGTTGAGTCTACGAGTGGAAGTGGAGCTTCGCTGTTTTCAGGAATAGAGACTGGTAAAGGTTTAACCATAAAACTGCTTTGAGCAGTTTTTGAGACATAGAGCACACCGCCTGCGGTACTCACAAGTAGTGTGATGAGAAGGATCTTGTATAACAAAACGTTACCAGTGTACCGTGGACATGTCTCTTGCCACAAGATAAATCTTGTGGTCTCATCTCTAGTCCTGAACTATGACGTGCGTACCGAGATCCGCCCATTCATATATCTTGCGAGCATTTTCAGGTAAGAGGTTAACACACCCATGCGAATAGACTTTTCCAAAACTGTTGTGCCAGTAGGCACCATGGATGACCGCGCCTTCTTGTGTAAAGTATAAGTTCCATGGAACGCCGGGGAGATCGTAATATTGTCTATCGATAAATCCCGGAAGTGGTCCTTGCATGTATCTGCTCGGTGTCTTTTTAAACACCGTAAAACTACCCCGTGGCGTTGGGGTGAGTATAAGGCCAGTCGAAACAGGCACTTCCATAAAAAGTACTTCGTCGTCATATGCATATAGTTTTTGTTCAGAGCGATCGACGACAATCTTTTTTGTTGTCTCGAACGTTACCGTTGTAGTCGCCTTGTCCCATATTGTTTTATCTCCTTCATCAAAATGCACCTTCACGTACTCGGAGGCGATATACCAATCGTCCACCACGCGCTCTGGGTACTGTAGCCACTCATCAAAAATAATTTTGTACCACAGGATGCCATCCTGCTCTATCTCGTCACCTACTCTGAGTACCATACCATTGCGAAGTCGTGCCACGATAGGGTAGGTCACGCCGGGGCCTCCACGGACGCGCAGACACTCACCCTCGAAATGGATGTCACACCCGTCAGTGACTTCAACATATTTAAGGAGTGGCTTCTGTACGGAAGGAATTTCTTCTTCCGCTGGAGGAGTATTCTCGCTGAGAGTTTCAATCACTATTTCCGGTATGTCTGAAATACCTGTCTCCCCATCGTCATATTTTGAATGAGAGAGAAAAAACAACAGTATTCCTCCAAGCACAATAACACTTATTACAAGTGTACCAAGTATCCACCACCGTTTTTTATGTATCTTTTGTATGTTTTCAAGTATAGGTTTTTGCATGCAAGGAAGCAATATATATGCCGTAACTAGAGGCTCTTTCATTGAATGAGCAGGAACAGACTCATTACAGACCCATTTTGGTATGAGTTGGATTCTGGGGTTGTGTGAAAGCTACGAACTGCGAGAGATAATAAAGAAAGTTTGTTAGATGAAATGTTGCAACCCGACGTCGCCTTTATTTTTTGTTTTTATCTAGAAACGCTCGTAGGTCCTTAATAATCTCATCAAGCCGATGATTACTCTTAATGTAGTAATTACGTACTCCCAAAGATGCGTAGGACTTTATTGTTTGTGTGCTCTCAGTGTTTGAGACTACAAAGATTGGAATCTTCTTCCAGAGCGCTCCATTTTTCCTGAGTTTCTTTATAAAATCAACGCCATTTTCTTTACCGAGCAAGTTGTGATCGAGCCAAATTGCATCAATTTTTTCAAGGTCTTCGAGGTACTCAAGTGCCTTCTGGATTCTTTCTGCATCAATAACTTTGGTGTCATTGATTTCAATCCCAGCATTAAATACCTCATCAACACTACGGGCAGAGATAACATTAAACCCATCTTTTCCAAGACGAGCATTAATTACCTTAAGGAGCGGTCGCTCATCCTCTATAACCAAGATCGTTTTTGTCTCTAGTGGTTGTTTTTTCATATGATACTTAGTTACATGCTTAACTTTCGAGCTAGATTACTCTAATCATTCCTGGAAGGACTATTTATCTTTTCGTCTTAGTTAAGAATGTCCTTATATCTTCTGATATTTCATCAAGTCGATGTTCTGCTTTGACGCAATACTTTTCAACTCCAAGCCTAAGGTAGGAACGCACGTTACTCGCGCTTGCAGTATTGGAGACAATAAAGATTGGGGTTTTGGCCCACTTACTACCAGGCTTCTTCAGCGTTGCAACGAAATCAAGACCGGTCTTGTCGCCGGGAAGATAATGGTCAAGCCAAATGGCATCAACATGACCCATGTCCTCCAGATATTGTAAACCTTGGTCAGCAGTGCGCGCGGTGACGACGTCGAAGCCAGTCTTCTCTAGTTTTGCTTCAATGATTTTTACCAACGGCCGTTCATCTTCAATAACAAGTACTGTTTTTTGCGGTGTTGCTTTCTTTTTAGATTGAGTCATCATAGTTTAAATGTAGCACGTTTACGAGCAATATTCTTATGCGAGTGCTCCAGCACCACCATTCTTTCGCCCTTTCTTACCGAGCGGTAACGAGGCATAGAATGTCGTCCCTTTATTTTCCTCGGACTCAAAGGTGAGCTTTCCACCAGCCTGTTCAACGATGGATTTTGCAATATACAACCCCAATCCCGTACCTTCTGTATCTTTGCCGATGACGTTGTCAGCTCGAAAAAGTTTGGTAAATATCTTATCGTGTTGATTTTTTGGTATACCGTAGCCAGTGTCAGTCATCTTTAAAAGAACATTCTTTTTATTATCCAAAAAGAGGGAAACATCCACTCTTCCGTCTTCTGGTGTGTATTTAATTGCATTTGATAATAAATTTTGAATGACCATACGCAAGAGCTTTGGATCGACCTGTATCAGTGGTATGTCGCTTTCAAATGTGGTTGAGAATCGTATCTTCTTTTCATCGATTTGTAATTTCTGTTCATCAATAACACTTCTTGCAAGCTTGATGATATTAGTTGGTTTTGGTTCGACCATGAAGGTGCCCATTTCAATTCGAGAGACATCCAAAAGTGTGTTTACCAAATCAACCATGCGTTGATTTCCTGCATAGATTTCTTCGAGGTATTTCTTTTGATCAGGGGTCACTTCGCCAACGTCTCCAGTCAATAACATCTCACTATACCAATTGACTGTAGAAAGGGGAGTGCGTAGTTGGTGTGAAGCAAGAGAGACGAATTCCGTCTTTGCTTTGTCGATTTCTTTTTCTTTCGTAATATCTCTAAAGACTTCAACAGCTCCGACAATTTTCCCTGCAAGTATGACAGGTGCCACAATACTGCTTGCTGGAAATCGGCTCTTGTCTTTACGACAGTAGTAAAAAGGGTTGGTTAAATCTGCTACGAATTTTTGACCAGCCAAGACCTGTGTCAAGATTCGTTCCTTAAAAGACACCTCTTTCCCATCAGCATCCTCTCGAGGAACAACTTCAACCATACTCTTACCGATTATCTCTTGGGATTTCCATCCGAGCATTTCCTCGAAAGATTTGTTGATATAGCTTATCTTTCCTTCTTTATCAACAACAACCAAACCATCTCCAATACTGGTGAGAATCGCCTCATTCTTTGAGCGAATTTGCTCGAGATCTTTTGTGCGCCGGAAGACCTTTTTCTCGAGGGTGCTATGTAGTCGTTTGAGTTCTTGTGCGGTTACTACAAGTTTACGTCGCGCAGTTTCCTTTTCTTTGGCAGTCACCGCAAGTTGACGCGCAGTCACCTCAAGTT
>JANLIJ010000204.1 GCA_024653575.1 Candidatus Kaiserbacteria bacterium | reverse complement strand
TACTGGCGGAACGTTCCGTGAAGGTATTGTGGGAACGACGCGGTTTGTAAACCCCGTCCTCGCAGTGACGAGAGCCGACAAAGACCTCACCACACTCCTTTATGATGGGCTTATGAAACTCGGCACTGACGGCGTCATTGTCCCGAGCATTGCAGAATCAGTCACGATTTCTGATGATGGTCTCACCTACAACGTTATCTTGAAACAAGGTATTACATTCCACGATGAGGTACCCCTCACCGCTCGAGATGTGGCGTTTACCTTCACGAGAATACAGGACCCACTCCTCAACAGTCCACTTCGCGCGAGCTTCGATGGCGTCTCTATAGAAGAGATTGGTGAATACGAACTCAATTTTATACTTCCTGAGGCATACACCCCCTTCATCGAGAACCTCACGTTTGGAATTCTCCCCGAGCACATCTGGAAAGATGCCGGAACGGAGGAATTCCCTTTCAGTCAGTACAACAGTGAACCTATCGGGTCTGGAATGTACAAGATTGAGAAGATTGCAAGAAACACATCGGGTATACCCGAGACATACGTACTCAAAGCAAACAACGCATACCACATTGTTGCCCCGAAGATTGAGACGATTGAACTCCACTTCTTCCCTACCGAAGAAAAACTTCTTGAGGCATTCAAAGCGGGCATTATTGAAAGTGTTGCAGGAATCAACCCAAAGCGCATCGCAGAACTCGGACTCGATGAAACAATGTACCACCTCGAACGCATCCCACTCCCCCGCACTTTTGCACTCTTCATCAATCAAAACAAGTCTCCCGCACTCCGCGACACCTCAGCCCGAAAAGCACTTTCCGCGTCCGTCAATCGGCACGAACTTATCAATGCAATACTCGGCGGATACGGAAATCCCCTCACATCTCCTATTCCTCCAGGCTTCGGCATTGTGACCGAGAACGAGTCCCCAGAAAATATCGGCGATGTAGAAATAGCGCGTGATATACTCCGTAGGGGTGGTTGGAAAGTGAATGCAGAGACTCAAATTTGGGAAAAGACAATTGACGGAACCCTCACTCCACTCCAATTCAGTATCACAACCGCAAACAGTAACACCTTTAATAACACTGCAGAGTTCCTAAAGAATCAATGGGGTGCACTTGGAACAGATGTCACTGTAAAGCAATTTGAACAGTCCGACCTTACACAAGCAATCATACGACCACGCGATTACGAGACGCTTCTCTTCGGAACACAACTCGGACGATCACTCGACTTCTATTCATTCTGGCACTCATCTCAGAGAAATGACCCTGGGCTCAATGTATCGCTCTATGCGAACATAACCACGGATTCCATACTCTCAGAAATGCGAAGGAAGCTGGAACCAGAAGAACGTCAGGAGGTCCTCATGAAGTTTGCCGAGGAACTGAACAAAGAAACGCCTGCAATATTCCTCTACGCACCTGAACTGCTCTACATATTCCCGAACAGGATTGTGGGAGCGACGTTTACGGGAGTTGGAGAACCACAGGAACGATTCAGTAACGTATATGACTGGTATATACAGACAGAGTCAATATGGCCAATTTTTAAGAATTAGTTGAACAACATTAACAAAAACAATATACATATGGAGCAAAAAAACACACCACAAGGGCGACGCCCTGCACACTTCGGACCTCGCCCACAACGTCGTCCTGAAATTCGTGTCTCACGTCACACCACTGACACACCGCGACGTCCTTCTGTAGGCACGTCGACTGGAAGTCCTGCGCGTGCAGAACAGCATACTGAGAGTGCGCCACGCACTGAAGGTGCAAGAAGCCAGAGATCAGCAACCCGACCACCACAAAGGTCTCAGCGGGGGCCACGACGAAACGATCGTCCTCGAAAGGGCCGACAGATGACGAGCCCTGCAATTACCCACCGTGTTACGCCACACGACCCAAAGGCGATTCCTGTACCAGCGCTCACTGACGAGGACATTGTCCGTATCGTCCCGCTTGGTGGCGTTGAGGAAGTTGGGAAAAATATGCTCGCAGTCGAGACTGTTGATGACATTCTCATTTTTGATGCAGGATTCCAATTCGTCTCATCTGAGAGTGACGCGCCAGGGGTAAACTACATTCTCCCGAATACACAATACCTCGAAGAAAATAAGCATAAAATTAAGGGGCTCGTCATCACACACGGACACCTCGACCACATCGGTGGTATTCCCTTCCTCATGGAGCGAATTGGTAACCCACCAATCTATACGAGATACCTCACCTCGCTCATGATTTTGAAGCGACAGGAGGAGTTCCCACACCTTCCAAAGGTCAATATGACGGTCATAGAACTTGATCAACGTATCAAGGTTGGAAACACGTACATCAAGGCCTTCCCGGTAACGCACTCTATTCCCGATTCAATGGGAGTCTCTGTGGAGACCAAGCATGGGAACGTCGTTATCTCAGGAGACCTTAAACTCGAACATGATGAAGGTGAACCATCAGCAAAAGAAAAGGCTGTATGGGGTGGCGTCGGAAAGAATAAAAATATTCTTTTCATTGGTGACTCAACGAATGCTGAGCGTACTGGTTTCTCAATCCCTGAACTCCGCGTACATACGAGCATCGAAGATATCATCAAGAACGTTCGTGGACGACTCGTCATTGGAACATTTGCCTCACAGTTTGAACGTATGCTCGGTATTATGGAAATCTGCGAACGTCTCGGCAAGAAGATTGCATTCGAGGGGCGCAGTATTAAGACAAACCTCGACATCGCTGAGCTTGCCGGCCTCATGAAGGTTCAGAAGGATACCATCATCCCAATTCAGGATATTGGGAACTACCCTTCTGATAGGATTGTCATTCTCGCGACAGGTGCACAGGGAGAGGAATTTGCCGTACTCATGCGTGTTGCAACAGGACGTCACAAATTCATCACCCTCAACGAACGCGATACTATCATGCTCTCATCTTCTGTCATTCCAGGAAATGAACTCTCAGTACAAAAACTGAAAGACAACCTTTACCGTCGTGGTGTTCACCTCATTCACTATCGTTCATCAGACGTGCACACAACGGGTCACGGTAACTCAGGAGAGCTTGTGTGGATTCGTCAACAGGTCAATCCAACATTCGTCATGCCCGCATACGGCTACCATTCAATGATTCGCTGTCATGCATATGCAAACATCGAGGCTGGCTTCCCAAAGGAAAATGTCATTCTCCCTGACAACGGCATGATAATTGAAATTAAAAATGGTACTGAACTTACTATCAGAAAGGAAAGAGCCCCATCAGAAATCATGATGGTGGACGGATTCACGGTTGGTACACGTCAGGAGGTTGTCATTAGAGACCGTCAATCACTTTCTGAAGATGGTATGTTCGTTATTATTGCAACAATCAATACCAAGACTGGTATGCTCAGGAAATCTCCTGACATCATCTCTCGTGGATTCGTGTATCTCCGTGAGAACCAACAGCTTCTCTCAGAAGCACGTGTCCTCATTAAGAAGACTATCGAGCGAAACACTGAGAAATCACACCCCATCGATCTCGATTTCGTGAAAGACGAGATTACCGAAGTCGTCTCAGGCTTCCTCCTTCAAAAGACAAACAAGACACCTATGGTGATTCCAGTTCTGATTGGAATTTAATTAACCCATAAAAAAAAGCACCACGGACTCATCGGAGTCCGTGGTGCTTTTTGTATCTGCATATAACTACGTCTCCACCCCCACCGGCACAATGTCTATCGAGACGGTGTCCGTGAGTGGAGCACCACCGAGTGGATTCGGGCACGAGAGCGTGTACGTACTGCGGGCAGGTATGGTGACGTCGAGTGAGCCCACGGCGTCTCCATCTGCGGTGAGAAGGTTTGATCCTCCACTGTATGCCGTGAGGGTACAGAGTGCTTCATTCCCATTGTTCGTGTCCCAGGTGAGGGTGACGGTGCCGTCTTTTATTACCGTAAGCTTGTTGACGGAGAGTATGGGGTTCTCGGGGGGGTTAACACAGGAATTTGTGTTCTGTGTCCATACGCCGTTTGTGCAGGAGTAATTACATGCCCCTAA
>JANLIJ010000181.1 GCA_024653575.1 Candidatus Kaiserbacteria bacterium | reverse complement strand
TCCCGACACCATGAAGGAGCTCCTTACGCTCCCCGGCGTTGCACGGAAGACGGCGAATGTGGTGCTCTCCTGTGCTTACGGAAAGCATGAGGGGATTGCTGTTGACACACACGTCCGTCGTTTTGTAATACGTTTTGATTTGAGTGATTATACTGATCCAGTCCGTATTGAACGAGACCTTGTCATGATAATGCCAAAGAAGGAGTGGTGGGGGTTTAATCACCGTCTTGTTCTCTATGGAAGGTATGTGTGTCCTGCACGAAAGCATGATTGCAGTGAACATCCATTGACGCTCATATATCCGAAGGCAAACACCCTGTGGCCGAGAGCGCACTGATATATGACGTAAAAGCAGAAGATTCGTCAAGTAACACATTTTTTCTGTGGTGGTATAGTGTCATGTATGAATATGGCAGGAATGGCAATTGATGTGGTATATAGGGAAGTTATCGCCCTGAGCGTTGGTTTCGTTGTGTGGTGTTCGAAGACTTATTTTAATACAGGTGAGGTCATAAGTGCGCCTTTGGAACAGAATTCGGAGAATGCAATAGGTGAACCGGAGACTGCTCTGGATGATTCCTTTCACACAACGTTCAAGACCGTGAACGAAATATTGCATGCGGATGCACCTGTTCAATCAATAATTCAGAAGAATACGGTAATGTATGCAAACACAGTGCGCGTGCCTGTCTATAAAAATCCAACGGTTGAATTCGATGCGCAGATTGGAGAAATACCCTATGGTGAAATGGTCATCGTCCTTGAACCAAAGGGGAGGTTCTATAGAATTATGTGGCACACGACTGAGGGGTGGGTGTTTCGAGATGATATTGCAGACCGAGCAATGCGGGTTCATCCAGAGTTCGTTGTCGGTGAAGAAAATCTCGTCGATGGCCTTAATACAACTCATGTTCGTGCAATTCTCGGTGACGTGTTTGGCCTCGGGAGGTCAGAATTTCCGCTCCAAGCAGGAGAGTATGTGCTCTATAGACTTTGGAAAAAGGGAATTAGCATACATTGGCCAGAGACACGACCGCGCGTACCGGGACTTTGGCATAAGATTCTTAAGGGCGTTCCTCACGTACATGTGGGGGTGGTACCGAAGATGGGCTCAATCATGGAGTATATTTCTGATGCCGACACCGGCCATCTCGCATTCGTCGAGGC
>JANLIJ010000167.1 GCA_024653575.1 Candidatus Kaiserbacteria bacterium | reverse complement strand
GGTCCATAAGTCACTTGTGGGAATGCTTCGCACTGAGCGAAGGGTTGCCGACCTCAAGGAGGATGAGCCTCTCTGGAAAGTGCTCTCAATGACACTTTTTGAGATTGCACTCCCACGACACAAAGAGGAATCACATGAGACGAATCTCAAAAACATTTTCTCTGCGATGGAGCAGTTCTACTCAGGTATGCAGACCATCGCGCACAGTAAGGAGAAGCTGTATTACACACTCGAGATAGCGGTCTCTGACAAGCGGAATGACATCATATTTTATGTAGCGGTCCCAAATGAATTTGTAAATCTCTTCGAGAAGCAGGCAGTCTCTCTTTTTCCCAACGCAGTTATTTTTGAACAGCAGAATGACTACAACATTTTCGTTGATGGGGGAGTGAGTGTTATATCAGTTGCACAGCTCGCGAAGCATCCCATCTACCCACTCCGGACATTTGATGAGTTTGAGAATGACCCGCTCTCCGTACTCCTCAATGCATTTTCAAAAATTGAGCGCGAGGGCGGGGGTGCCTCAGTACAGTTTGTCATCGGAGGAGGTTCGGCGCACTATCAAGCATCCTATAAGGGAATTATTAAGCGCGTCGAGAAGGGAGAGAAGGTCGATGTTGCTATCAGAAGGAGTACCCTCGGCGGGGAACTCTTTGAAAGTTTTAAGGACATACTCACGAGTTCACCAAAGAATGATGAACACGATTTCGAGAAGAGAACTGACACTGATAAGGTAGAGCTCTTTGACCGAAAGATTTCTTCACCAGTACTCAGTACCAATATTCGATTGACTGTCTCGTCACAGAGTGAGGCACGTGCACGACAAGTGCTCACCGAGCTCGAATCAAGTTTCTACCAATTTCAGGATACTCGTGGGAATCAGTTTAAATTTAAGCAGTTGAAGGGATCGCAACGACTCACTGAACTTCGTAATTTTTCTTTCCGTTCATTCAATCAGTCCATCTGTGTTCCGCTTTCAATACATGAGATGGCAACAATCATTCATTTCCCTGGTGAAGGGGTAGAGTCCTCGCCACAGTTCAAGCAGTCGCGTGCAAAGCATGCACCTGCCCCTGTCGATTTGCCAGCACACGGAACCCTTCTTGGAGAGAATGAGTATCGAAATATTGAGACGCAAATATATCTCACTCCGCTCGATAGACTTCGTCACTTCTATGTCATCGGACAGACTGGAACGGGTAAAACGACGCTTCTCAAGAATATGATTATGCAGGATATTCAGGAGGGGGCAGGTGTCTGCATGATAGACCCACACGGTACTGACATTGTGGACGTGCTCTCCACGGTACCACCAGAGCGCATGGACGATGTCATCTATTTTGACCCATCAAACATGGAGAGTGTCATGGGGCTCAATATGCTCGAGTACGACATGCGTTTCCCCGAGCAGAAGACGTTCGTGGTCAATGAACTCTTCTCCATCTTCCAGAAGCTCTATGGAGCAAACCCAGAATCAATGGGTCCAATGTTTGAACAGTACTTTAGAAATGCAACGCTCCTCGTGCTCGATGACCCCGAGTCAGGGAGTACACTGCTCGATATCTCGCGTGTCATGGCTGATGCACAGTACCGTGCATATAAATTGAGCAAGGCAACAAATCCCGTCGTTGTTCAGTTCTGGAGCCAGATAGCAACTAAGGCTGGTGGTGAGGCATCACTTGAAAACATCGTTCCATATATCGTCTCGAAGTTTGATGTGTTTACTGCAAACGACTACATGCGCCCAATCATCGGACAGCAAAAATCATCATTCAACTTTAGGGAAATCATGGATTCAAAGAAGATTCTTCTCGTCAATCTATCAAAGGGGCGACTCGGAGAAATAAATGCAAATCTTATCGGTATGATTGTGGTGGGAAAAATTCTCATGGCAGCACTCTCGCGCGTCGACGATATGACGAAGTCACTTCCGCCGTTCTACCTCTACATCGATGAGTTCCAAAACGTGACGACAAATTCCATCGCATCTATTCTCTCTGAGGCGCGTAAGTACAAACTCGGCCTTACCATTGCACACCAGTTTATTGCGCAGATTGACGAGAAGATTCGTGACGCAGTCTTTGGGAACGTGGGTTCAATGGCAGTGTTCCGTGTGGGACCTGAGGATGCGACATATCTTGAAAAGCAATTTGAGCCGACGTTTAGTGCGAGTGATCTCATGAATATCGAAAATCAAAATGCATATCTCAGAATGCTTGCAGATGGAACACCGACACCACCATTCAGTATGCACACGGTGAAGCCACCTGAGACTGACTTTGAGTATGCTGGGCAGCTCATGGAATATTCCTCACTCAAGTATGCAACGCCAAGAAGTGTTGTTGATGCTCAAATCAAAGCGCGATACGAGATGTAATTGAGCGTGTCCAAAAACACATCATACTGCGTTGTGCTTCGCTCGGAAACATTCATCGTACATTAAGTACGCCTCATATTTCCTCACTCACACGCCTTGTCTGATGTGCTTTTGATCACGCTCTCTTTTGTCGTGTAAGTTTTAAACGCATTTGAGTTATCAACGGAAAAATTATCACTGAGAAGGTTGGGTAGTGGTACAATGTTTGTAATATGGGAGGTAAAAGTACTTTGCACAGTGCTGTTTTGAAGGACGATACCGCATCGGTGTCATCGCCTTTTGATCTGCGAAGCTGGCAGGGTTTGACTCAGGTGCTCAAGGTTGCAAAGGAGTCTCTTAAAGAATCAGGTGACTATGCTGAATTTAGAAACCTCGTACTCCAGTATGCTCAACAGGGGGGTGACATAGAAATAAAAAAGAAGATTGATGCAATCATCGCAACATTTGGAACAGAGCAATCCTCGACTTCGAAACAAGTCGCTGACAAAAATCAGACAGCTGAGGAAATCTCATCAAATAATGAGGAATCACGCCCTTCTGCAGTACATAACGGGCGGCGCGTGAAGCCGACCTTCAATGCTCCTCCTGTGTCAGAGAAGGTTATTGAACCTGCCGAAGTTCCTGTTGCTGTGGAAGTCGCGCCGATTGCTCCAGTTCAAAGCGCAGTGCTTCCTGAAGTTAAAGAAGAGGCATCTTCACCAGTTATGGAGGTTGTTCAGCCCGTGGAAGAAGCAGATGCACCAAAGACGCTCGAGGAATACAAGGCAAGAATTACTGAAATCAAGCGCCTCGTGAATGATAAGGTTGGAAATCCAGTGTCGCTCATGAATAGTAAGGATGGCCTTGGGAAGAAGTACATGTCAGCGCTTCTTACCGCGCTCAAAGCGACGAGCGCGGGTGGCCAAGGCAATGTGGAGTCTGCAATGCATGATTTGGAATCTGCCTATGCGTTGGTTATCCATGAAGCGAGTGCGGATGAAGTGGAGGTTAAGGAGGTTGTTGAAGAAAATATTCCAACCTTCACCGAGCAGTTGCCGGATGTGTTGAGAGAAGAAAAAGTCGATGCTGTAGTTTCTCCTGCCATCGAAGAAGAATTGCCTGAACCCGATGTAGTGCCTGTAGAAAGTCCTGTTGAAAATCCACTGCCAGTGGAAATTATTCCGAGTATCCCCGAAGAAGAGAAAATTGAAGTAGGCGTTCCCGAAGAAATTTCTGTCGCAGAGCCAATTGATAGGGTAGAGGTTCCTCAGGAACCAGAGCGACACGAATCATTTCAGGATTCATTTCAAAAGACAGACGATGCAATTTCAGCAGTAGTGGGTTCTGTACACAAGCGCAAAGACAATATAGATGATAGTGACCCGCTCGCAACGCTCCTCGTTGATGAAAATGATGGCTATGATAAATGGAGTCATGGTTCTGGAGAGGGTGCAGAGGGCGAGCTTCAAACGGCGTCACAGATCAGGCAAGGCAATACTATTGAATCACAGAGTGTTGGTGTGTCTCAAAAATCTTCAAACACCGAGGCCTATCAACAGCAGGCAGAATTGTCGTCACCTGCGACAACGGCGCTTCTCAATAACCTTCTTCAGGAGTGGAGTATCTTTAGCGGAAGTGGTCTGTTTGGCATTGGTCCAGACGGACTCGAACATCCACTCTATATACAACTTGCTCCACTTACTATGGGTGAGGTGATGGCAGG
Organism: Candidatus Kaiserbacteria bacterium; assembly: GCA_024653575.1. Lineage (GTDB taxonomy): Bacteria > Patescibacteriota > Minisyncoccia > Phycocordibacterales > UBA918 > Damh-18. The sequence continues at coordinate 653 of JANLIJ010000167.1, read as the reverse complement.
CCGTTGGGAAAAAGTAGACCCAAAGGTTCTTCGCGTTATTAAACAGTACGTCGATGCGTGGCGACATGAGCAGAGTATTACCTATACACTCAATGAGACTTTTGAACACTATCTAAGGCGTGTAGTGCAGAGGATTCAAAAAAGACAAACAGCATAAAACAGTGCATACTATAGTGATATGCATCACGCAAATCTGCTTGTTGGAGATAAAATATCGGCACGTATTTCGCTACCTCTTGAGGTGCAAACCGAAAGTGCTGATGTTCTGCACTATGAATATGAGCGCATGAGTATTGCTGATGTTCGTGAGCTTACGAAAGAGGTGCTCTTAAAACCAATAAGCGCACCACAGAGAATATTTGTTATTACAGCCCAGTCAATCCTTGGAGACGCGCAGAATGCACTCCTTAAGATTTTTGAGGAACCAAATGCACACACAGTTTTCTATCTCATTATTCCAAGAGAGGATATGTTGCTCCCCACACTTCGGTCACGTCTTAATAGTATTGTTGTTGAGCAGAAGACGTCAGATACGTCTGTGTTCGAAGAATTTCTAAAAATGAGCTACAGCAGTCGCCTCAATCTCATTGCTGAAAAAATAAAGTCGGAAGATGCTGAGTGGGTAAATAATATTTTGAGAGGTGTAGAGTTTC
>JANLIJ010000123.1 GCA_024653575.1 Candidatus Kaiserbacteria bacterium | reverse complement strand
GTCTTGAGCGCCTCGTGTGAACTATCAAGTCCCGTCATCGTCCTGAATTTAAAAATATGAATTATTTTATTGTACTGACCAACTCGCTCAGCAATATAGAAAGTGGGACCTTTCCCCTCAAGACGTATCGCAAGGGCGATGAATGGGAAAAGGATAAGTGCAGGTATGAGAAGAATTGATGCACCAACAATATCAATGATTCGTTTCAGAACATCGTGGGCATAGTGCGGTGACCCTGTCGTGACATTTTCGAGGAGCCAACTTTCCTCAATGAGCGATGGTGGCACGCGATGATAGAGTTGTTCGTAAATGGCAGGAAGATTAAAAAAGCGCACATTGGTATTGCCAAACGCAAGTGAATAAAAATCAGAAGTAAGCGCCTTTGCAAAATCATCACGCATATCCGCAATGACCATGTCTGTGGAGCCCTCTGCAAAAAACTGTATGACCGATTCACGGAACTTATCAAATTGTGGGACATCTCTTCGACTCAAAAGAAACGGTTTGATATTTCTAAAGAATGGATTGCTTGCAAACATCTTTGCAATCGCCAGCGCCTCCTCACTTTCACCAATCACGAGTGCTCTCATGTGCCTTCCCGTAGTAATGCGGGGATATATCGAAAGTCTCCAGAGCACAATGCAGGTAGTCGATACCACAAGGTATATTGCAAGATTTGTCTTTGGCTCAATGCTAAATGGAAATGCAAAAAAAACGAGTGCCCCAATGAGCACGTTGAAAAACTGTACCTTGAGGACAAGAGCAGGGATACTCTTCCGTACCAGTGAAATATGTCGGTCATAAAGACCGGTGATGAGAAATATGAGAACCCAGAATAGAAAGAGAATGGAAAACGGTTCGAGGTGCTTCTGTATGATTTCTGTCTCAGGAATCTCTTGATATCGAATTAACAATGTAAGAAAAAGAGCACCGTAAAAAGCGAGCAAATCGCCAATAAGTAACAGGAGTGCGCCCCCTCGAACAAAAAGATGCATACAAGGTATAATACGAGAAGGATACATTTATGCAAGATGCGTACCAAAACAAGACTTCCGCCCGTTATAACCAAGACATGAATACACATAAAAAAAAGGTTCTATTTCTTATCACAAAATCAAATTTTGGTGGTGCCCAACACTACGTCTTTGATCTTGCAACCAATCTTGACACCAAGACTTTTGAGGTTGTTGTTGCTCTTGGTGGTACAGGACGTCTCTATGATGAACTTATAAAGAAAGGCGTCCGTGTTATTGCGCTCAATGCCCTGGAACGAGATTTTTCACTCACAAAGGAAATGGAAGCCACTCGCGAACTTTGGCATATTATAAAATCTGAAAGGCCAGACATCCTCCACATCAATAGCTCTAAGGCTGGCGGTTTGGGCGCATTCATTGGGAGACTTCTTTTTGTCCCAAAAATTATCTTTACAGCACACGGCTGGGCTTTCAATGAGAAACGTCCATGGTGGCAAAAAGTGATTATAAAAATCCTTCACGCACTGACCATTTTTCTTGCACATACCACTATTGCCGTTTCGAAAATGACAAAGCAACAAATGAATTTCCCTGGCACACAAGGAAAAATGTCTGTTGTATACAATGGGAAAACGGTCCAAAAACTGTATAGCCGCGCATTTGCCCGTTCATTCTTTGCGGAATATGTACCAATATTACGAGACCACACCGATGATTTCTGGTCAGTCACCATTGGTGAGCTCCACCCCATTAAACAACACGAGGTGACAATACGTGCACTTGCAGAGGTGACAAACCAAAACCAAAATATCTGCCACATTATTATTGGCGACGGTGAAAGACGCGCATATCTTGAATCACTCGTACGTAAGCTCGGACTTGAGCATGTAGTATTCTTTACCGGCAATATTCTCGACGCATCTCTCTATCTCAAAGCCTTTGACCTCTTTATTCTCGCCTCCCGTTCTGAAGCGATGCCATACGTCATCACCGAAGCATGTATCGCTGGTCTCCCCATTATCGCGAGCAAGGTCGGTGGTATTCCTGAAGTGGTAAGGCATGAAAAAGAAGGGCTCCTCTTCCCCCAAGGTGACGTAGGAGCGCTTACAAAATGCTACACACAGTTACTTAGTGACCCGGAGCTCCGAAACACGCTCGCTCAAAATGCCCTCCTCCGCTCCCAAGATTTTACCCTCGAGAAAATGGTTAGAGATACAGTAAAACTCTACTAAACAACATCCTGATACCACCACCGCAAGGCGTCGCCTTGCGGTGGTTACATAAGATTACTCAATGAGCTCGCGGGCGATGTATTGGCGCTTCGTGTATCGCGCCATCGCTATGACAATCCCCACGCCAAGAAACTCCGTGAGAAGGTGTGATCCACCATATGAAAGGAACGGGACGGTTGTCCCCGTCACGGGGAGGAGGCCGATATTCATACCAATGTGAATGAAGAAATGACTCACAAAGAGTATGGCGACGCCCGTCGCGAAAAGTCGTTCAAAGTTTGTTGCACCACGGAGTGCGTGGGTAAGGAGACGCCAGATAATGATTCCAAAAAGTGAGAAGAGGAGGAGGACACCGACAAGCCCCCACTCCTCAGCGTAGGCAGCGAAGATGAAGTCGGTTTCATACTCAGGGAGAAATTGAAGCTTTGACTGTGTCCCATATCCAACCCCCTTCCCCAAGAGCTGTCCCGAGCCCACGGCAATTGTCGACTGATAGGCGTTGTATCCCGTCCCTTGAATATCAGCGAGCGGATTGAGAAAGGTAAGGACGCGTTGCTTCTGATATTCTTGAAATCCAAAATTCCACAGCGAAAGAAACCCAACGACACCAATGATACTCACCACCGCCAAGTGTCGAAACGAAATTCCCGCAACGAGCACCATCCCAAACCATACGAGGAAAAGAATTGCAGCCGAACCGAAGTCTGGTTGAACAAATACAAGACCGATGATACCGAGCGCATATATTCCTGAAATAAATATATGCCGGAAGTCTCCAATGAGCTCATGTCGTTTTGAAAAATATTTTGCCAAGATTGCGATGAGTACAAGCTTCGCAGGGTCGGATGGTTGGAGTGAAAAGAAGATGAGGTCAAAACGGCTCTGAGCACCCTTCACGGTCTCACCAACAAACAAAACAAGGACGAGGAGCGCAACAATGCCGAGATAAATAAAAAAAGTCGTATTCCCTGTTCGTAAGAATCGATAGTCAGGAATGATAGCGACCATAAGCCCCGTGAACGCAATGAGTATCCATGCGATTTGTTTTTCAAAATATGAATTGTCACCATCGAAGGTGTACATGGTGACA
>JANLIJ010000150.1 GCA_024653575.1 Candidatus Kaiserbacteria bacterium | reverse complement strand
TGTCCATTTAGAAAACGTGACTGACTCACGAATACCCAACGATTCAACAAGTGCGACGAGCTTTGCATGTTCCTCCCCGTCACCAACAATAGTAAGTTTCATATCTTCACCGTGCTTCAGCAATAAAGAAAATGCTCGTATGATTCGAGGGATGTTTTTTTCTGGAGCAAGTCTCCCTATAAACAGACAGGTGTATGGGGGAGTACTCCGGTATGAATGATTCACCTCAAGGAACGATTCAAGCTCGGGGCGTATGGGAAGTACGGTAATGCGTTCCTTTGCAATTCCCTGGACAATGAGTGACTGCTCTATACGCTCTGAGACAACACGAATGGCTGGCGCTCGCCGTAAGAGCATGAGAGCCAAGAATCTACGTATACGCCGAAACGGCGAGCACCCAACCCACGCCGAAGAACTAAAGTAATCGCCATGCACTTGAATGTGGAGGTGTGCTGATGTCGCCTTTGCAATAAGCCACGAGAGCCACCCAAGCTCGAGTGGGTCTTGTGCAACAACCACCCAGGGTACTTTCTTTTCCCTCATAACCCTTCGCGAAATACGATACGCATCGCCGAGCATGGCGAGCCGCGAAGTCGAGTGTGTGGGATAGAGATGGAGTTTCCCCTCATGCACTTCCTCGGTGTAGCCATCGCTCTTTCGAGTGAGGATGATGAGGTGATATCCATCGAGGTGTTCCGCATACTGTCGCATACGGGCACGGTCGCGACTCTCTGGCTTTAAAATGTTCCTTCCAATGCTGAGGGCTAAAACTTCCATAATGTATGAAGTAGTGTAACAAATTCCTCAATGACAATGTCCTCACGGAACATACCAAGTGTTGTTCGTGCCCGCTCTGCAAGCGCTTTCCCAGACTGTGGTTCTTCATAGAGCCCTTGCAGTGCACCCTGTATTTTTTCCTCGTTGTCATAGGGAATAAAAATTCCTGTTTCACCACCCTTAATAAGTTCAATATTTCCACCAACCGGCGTCGTCACAATTGGCACGCCGAGACTCATCACCTCAAGAAGCTGGTGTGAGAGCCCCTCATAGGCAGTATTGAGTACGAAAGCATCGGAGGCGGTTATGCGTCGTGCGAGTTCTTCCCGACTCACCATTCCTCGCAGATGTACGTATGCTTCAGCACCAAGTTTTCTCACGTGTACGGTGAGCTCATCTTTGCACACGCCGTCACCAATAATTCCCAAAGTTACTGGAACACCCCTCGCGCGCATGGATACAACGGCGTCGATGAGTACTCGCATTCCCTTCCATGGCACGAGGCGTCCCGCAGTCGTCACAACAAAATCACGATGGCCAAATTCCTCTCGAAGCGTCTCTCGGGATTCCGTAACCACAACTTCTTTGAGTACGCTGTATATGCGCGTAATACGCTCTATGCCGACACCCCATCCTGCAACAATTCCCTTCATGTACTCACTCGGAACGACAATATGAAGTGCCTGCTGTGCAACAAGACGCTGTACAAAAACAAGCACTCGAACCGGAAGCGAGAACCTTTCAATCGATTGAAAGGTATCGAGTGATTCTGTCACCCCATACCGCTGTTGCCCCTGTTCCCACGCATAGTCCCCCGGGACGCGAAGGAGGTAGGGCTTTCTCGTAAGAAAACTTGCGACACGGACCGGAAGTCCAACACTCACCGTATCGAGTGCATAGAATGCAGTGACCCCACGCGAGCGCAGAAGAAGCTTTATGAGGTATGCAACATGTCGAATTATTTTTGGGTACTTTCTCACCACACTGTACGGAAGCACCTCATACGCGACACCATGACGCTCAAGATGCTTCTCAAGAAAGACCGTGTACGT
>JANLIJ010000133.1 GCA_024653575.1 Candidatus Kaiserbacteria bacterium | reverse complement strand
CATATTTATTTATATCTTTATCAAACGTCCTGCATAACGAACAACCTGATGCGTGATGATTTCCACGGTTACTGGAACTATACCATTCGACCAGATCGTCAACTCTAATTTGATACACTTATTTCATCGCAGACACTAACTGACTACCCCCTTATCTTTTTTGGTGCTGCATAACGATCAAGCTCACCGGCGGCTATGTAGTGTAGTGTAATAGCCGTCCAGTGGAGCGCAGTGTTAGGCGCTACTTTTTGCGTATCCATATGCTTCCGCCAGGATTTTTCAGACAAAGGGGCATTTTATCTCGAAAGAATGGCTCATGGAAATGCTCCATGAAGGTGTTCATAAGCACAACACAGAATTCGCTGTTGTATTGAAGGAATGACCGCAACATGTACGTCTCGTTCCACGCTCGCCCTTCATATATCCACTCCTTAGGATATTCGAAAGGGAAAATAATGTCGTGGAAGTGAATATACATGCCAGGAGAGAGGAACGGAAGGATCTCGAAGAAGATACGATTTACATCGCTGTTAATCTTGCTGACGTGCGTGGAATCAATGAACAGAATGTCATTCGCTTCGAGCTCCTTAAACTCATTCAAGCTAACGTCCTGCAAGCGTTGAGGAATAACCCTTATCTTGTTCTTGTCATTTTCCTTGATGAGGGACATTAGCAGATCGGGATAAGGCTCGATGAATGTGGTCTTTATCGAGCTATCGAAGAACAGTTCATTTGTATCAACAGTTACACAAGACGAAAAACCCGAGCCAATTTCGATAATTCTCCTGGGCTTTAGGTGTCTGATCATGCAATGCAGAAAGATGGCATCCGAGTATGAATACGAAGGGTTCTCGAAGTAGTAGCGTAACCCTTCGACCTTGTGGGGCTGGAAGGGCATACTTTCGTAGTATTGACAAAAATCTTCGAGCATCTTGAGTTGCTCCAACTCATGTAGTTCAATTCCTTGAATATTACGAGAGGTGTTTCCGAAAATATTTGCCTCATCTCGTCTTATCTCCTCCAAAGAAG
>JANLIJ010000132.1 GCA_024653575.1 Candidatus Kaiserbacteria bacterium | reverse complement strand
TGACATCGTCCTGTGCAACAAAATCACCCTCGATAACTGATGTCTCTCCCCCCGAGTAATTGTGAAGTGCCTCATGCTCACCTTCTCCACGATACGCCTTAAGTAAATCAGATCGAAACGGCGCCGTATTCACAATCATGTATTCAGGAGACTTCCCCACATATCGTTTGATCTCAGAGAGATACTCATGTGTGCCCATACCGTTTGTCTGACCATTCCTCGACATGAGATTTGCCACATATACGAGTTTTGCGCTTGATGTACACAACGCTTCAGCAACTCCCCCGACGATACAATTTGCAAGAATGCTCGTATATATGTCCCCCGGCCCAAGCACGATTACATCTGCATCAGAAATTGCGCGGAGGGCATAGGGGTTCGCCTCTGCATGCCCGCTACATGTCAGATGGGTGATGGTCGATTCACGACCGACGCACTCACCGGTATCAATCAAATGTTCTGATGAGGCAACCGTGCCATTATTGTATTCTGCAACGAGGTGTACCGCGTCGGTCGTGACCGGTATCACCTCACCACATGTTGCGAGCACTTTTGAAGCCATGCGTATGGCAGACTCTTCACTTCCCAAAATATCAGTGAGCGCTACAAGAAATAGATTTCCGAGTGTATGCCCAGAAAGTTCTCCTCCACGATTAAAACGATAAAGAAAGAGCTCACGGAGAATGTTCGAACTTTCATCGGTATCTTTTGCGAGCGCGGTGAGTGCCATGCGAACATCGCCAACTGGCAAATATCCGAATTCATCTCGGAGTCTTCCTGTCGACCCACCAGAATCTGTCATTGTAACAATGGCCTTGATATCGACACGGTCTCCATACTGCTTGAGCCCAAAGAGGAGCGTGTGCGTACCCGTGCCACCCCCCAGAACCACAACTCTTCTCTTTTCCACATTTTCCATAATTTGTGTATATAACTCAATATATTCTATAAAAGATGCATTTGTAAGTATACGAGGTGGTGGTATAGTTTTTAAATGAAACAAGAAGAAAGCTATTTTGTTATCTCGCTCGACTTTGAGCTCTTTTGGGGGATGTTTGATAAAGTCACCATTCCTGAATATGGTGAGCGGATTCAGGGTGAGCAGACCGCAATTCCCCGCATGCTTGCACTCTTCTCAGAATATGGGATTCACGCGACGTGGGCAACTGTAGGCATGCTCATGGCGCGAAATAAAGACGAACTTCTCTCGCTCCTCCCGCCGAGAGAACTCCAACCCACTTATGAAGATATGGGTGTATCGTCATACAGGTACATCGAGACAATGCCGATTGGGAGGAGCGAGCAAGATGACACCTACCACTTCGGGAGTACCCTCGTACAGAAGATTCTTGCGACACCGCACCAAGAGATCGGCAACCACACCTTCTCACACTACTACTGCATTGACGGTCATAAAAATAGTGATGAGGTATTTTCTGCTGACATCGATGCTTTCAATCGTATCGCAGAGACGTATGGAGTCCATGCAACCTCAATCGTCTTCCCCCGCAACCAAACAAGCCCTGAAGCGCTTCATGTATGTCATGAGAAAGGCATCCGTGCATACCGAGGAAATGAGAATCATTTTCTCTACGAAGCACGAAAGGACTCCTCGCAATCACTTTTCATTCGTGCATTCCGACTCCTCGACCACTACACAAACATAAGCGGACACCATACATACACAATAGAAAAAAGGGGGGACGGGATATTGAATATTCCTGCAAGCCGTTTCCTTCGCCCGTGGAGCAAGACGCTCAGCTTCCTCGAACCCCTTCGCATGCGCCGTATCAAAAATGCCATGACGCACGGAGCAAAGCATGGCGAAGTCTTCCACCTCTGGTGGCACCCTCACAACTTCGGCATCGACCAAGAAGAAAACTTCAATAATCTCACGGAAATCCTCAAACACTACAAAACTCTGGAAGAAAAATACGGAATGCAGAGCACCTCAATGAGTGACCTCACCAAAAAATAGTACAGTTAACTGTACTATTTTAATCTGAGACAGTATCAAATTCGTCTTCGAATGATATTTTTGAAAAATGGGGGAAGTGAGAGGCCGAGTGACTTGAGGGTTTTATTGACTGTCTTCCCTGCCACAATCACCGCGACCGAGAGCGCACTCTCGAATCTAAATTTCTTAATGAGCGTATCCGCATCAGGGAGTGTGCCGTACACGAGCGCATGGTCTGAGGACATGGTGTATGCACCCGCTCGGAGCTTCTCGATGATTTCACTTTCGGTGAGTGAGGTAACGCTGAGCGTAGTGACTGGTGCACCAAGATGTTCACCACGATGAAAGTCCACACCGCCCGTTGCCACAAGTTCCAACTTCTTCTCCCGCAATGTTTTAAACAACGAGAGTGAGGTGGGGCGCGGTACCCGCTTCCCTTCGTACTGTTGGTTCCATACCTCAAGCGCATCGATGTGCTCAAGGAGTTCATCTTCCACTAAAAACTTATTTCGTACAGGATGTGCAAGAACGACAAACTGTGCCGACTCTGCCCACATAGCGAGCTCTGCATCTGTACGCGCGAAATTTCCACAGAAATTTCGCGCGCCTATCATGAGCACATGCGCCCTATGATACGGCACCTCAAACCCCGGAATAAAGAGAAAGTTCTCATCAGAAAGCCTCCCGCACTCTGCAACAAACGCCTCCGCCTCCTCTACTTTCATCACATTGGTGTGCTCAGTCATACACACAAAACTAATCCCCTGCTTCACAAACAACTCCTTAAGCTCAGTCAGTGAAAGCTTCGCGTCATATGAGTACGTCGAATGGCAGTGTAATATTCCCTTTATCTCCATATCAAAAAGTATACACGAAACATCCCACACTCGCTTGTATTAACCTAATTACTTTAATTATATGCTATAGCACATAATTAAAGTAATTAGGTTAGTTTGAAATGTGCTTTTAGTTCAGTATCTTTGCCAGTAGTGTGCACGGTCATGTAGAGCACTTCCTTCCCAAGAAAATTCCCCGTTTTAATAAGATTGATTACATCCTCAACATCGTATGGATACACCCATACACTGTCCTGCAATCGAACAAATCCGACCTGTCGAAGAAGTAAGCGGAGCTTTTCTCGAGACCTTTTCCTCTTCTCCTCAACATCAAATGTCACCACCCTCCATTTCTTATCCCACCTTGTCTTTGGAAGAGGATAGGTCCCATATTCAATCATGTGCAGTCTTTTTCCTCCTTCTTTCGTCAAGGATAACTGGCCACTCTTTGAGATGCTGATATAGTTCTTTTTTACAAGACGCTGGAGCGCTTCATCAACAAGATATTTTGGGTTCTTTTTACGTTTCTTATTCTTATCAAGATATCCAAGAAGCTGAAGTGCGTTTGGTGCAAGGATAGCAACTGTTACAAGCCCAGCAAGTGCGAGTGATTTGAGAATTAATCCCTCAATATCAATTTTACTTTTTGCCTGGAAACGCTGTAATTCTAAATCTTTCATATCACTGATATTACTTTAATCATATGCTATAGCACATGATTAAAGTAATATGAAAATGTGTATTAAAAACTATTTTGTATGGAAATATTTATTGAGGATGTCGAAAAATTCGAAGAAGGCGGGTTTTGGGTCGCTCCATGACCATACGTCACTTTTTGTGTCAGGTGGGAGGGAGAAGAAGTTTCGGAGGGCGGTCATGCGTTTTGGGTAGAGGTACGCGCGCATCTTGTCGCGTGAAAAAAAGACTCGAAGGAGATGGCGGACATCACCAAGAAAATGTCGGGTGACCGTTCCCTCACGCGGGGTAAAGATACCCTGTGGAATTCGTCCGCTCTTGGCATACTCATAGTAGAGGTATGGAATATCGACTCCGGAAGCAACTGAGAGTGGGAGCGACCCCCAGAAACGGCCATTAATTTCCATGAGGTATGGTACACGAGAATCACTATCAACCTTAAACTCAACCATAATTGGTCCAGACCATTTGAGTTTCGATACGAGTGCCTTTGCGTACGTCTCCAGAGAATTACGAAGATCACCCTCGTCGAGTACTTCCTTGAGAACTGCTGCACCACCCGTTGGTGAAAGTGAGCGTATGCGGTGGTGGGTCACCACACCAGATGGTTTCCCCTTGTGTGCAATCATTTCAACACCATACTCTTCCCCGAATACTATATTCTGAACAATCGGCGATTCACCAACACTCTCTTTAATCTCCTTAAATTTTTGAATAAGCTCTGTCTCAGAATGAATGAATATTGCAGTTCCAAATATCCCGACTCCGTCTCCTCGCCACGTGACACTTCTTCGCGTCTTCATGACGACCGGATAGGTAAGCGTTGGTGCGAGATGGAGAACCTCTTCTTCACGTTCTGGCACGTACGTGGTGATTGTGGGGATGCCCGACACGCGCGCAAGCGAATACGTCGCTGATTTATCAAAGGCAATTTCAACCGATTTATCTTCCGGGAAAACAAGTGTCATATATTCACACAGGTCGATCCTGTGTGAATAGAGTGCAAGGACTGTTGCATCGCTAAAGGCATACACGATTGGTTTCCCCCCAATACGAATCGCTTCACCTTTTACCGCGTCGACAAATGCATGTTGTCCCTTGAGTGGAGACGGGTACACGAACTTCCCTGTCACATATCGTGAATGAAGTGCCATACCCGTCTCACGCTCCGCGCCAACGACCACCGGTACTCCAACATGTCCCAATGAACGTACAGCACAAAGAGCACTCTTGAGCTGTCCGTCGAGTATCAATACCGATTCCATTGGTTCAATACTAATATGCCCCCCGGCTCCTGTCTAACCAGAAAACCATTATTGGATTAATACAGTTGTAATAAGTACCTATTTTTCAAAAGATTGCTATAGTACCTCCATGAGAATCTTACTCACGACACCGCTTTACCCACCAGATATCGCTGATCCTGCGCCCTATGTAAAGGAGCTTGCAACACGCCTCTCTCCTCACCATACTATCGAGATTCTTACCTACGGCCATATTCCTGAAGCTATTCCTGGTGTACGTATAATCACCATAGAGAAATCATCGATATTGCCAATCAGGATTTTCCGATTCACACGTACACTCTGGCAAATGTCCAAGCAGTCGGAGTATATATATTCTCAGAATGGCCCCTCCGTTGAAGTACCTATTTTGATACTGTCACTTTTTTCATCAAAGCCAACCCTCATAAGACTTGGTGATCAACAGTCTTTACAGAAATCACTCTCACACCCACTTTTAAAGAAATTACTCTGTCTCACCACACAATCAGTCTACTCAGTCATCACACATACAGAATTTCCTAAAGATGTGGCCAATTGTATAAAAAATCGACACTGCACAGAACGTCCCCTCTCTCGTCCAGAGATACTCCCCTTCACTGAATACCCAACACGTGATTTTGCACTCTTTGAGGAATCATGGGAGAAACATGTCGCTACCCTCCTTTCAATATTTAAGATATGAACAACGTACACTCAAAAAAAGAATGGGAGCAATACTGTGCGCAGGAACTCGAAATCCTTGAGCCCATTCTCCGCACACACGGATACACACTCGACGCAGAGCAAAAGCATATTCAGGGCGAGCGGTATCTCATGCAAGCGATCACTACCACGAGTGGTAAGAAACTTATCCTTACGGGAAAAGCACAGAACAACACAAAAGTCATTATCAAAGCAACTCGTGATTCTGCGGGCACAAATGAAATTGACCACGAACGTACCTGTAGAGATTTTCTTAAGAAGATTGATTTTGCGGGCGAAGTATTTCACACACCACAAGAAATTGCGTACTTTAGGGAAAATGGTTTTACAATTGCAGTACAACAATTTATAGACCAGACGAGCAGTTTCATTGAGCGCCCTACCCCAGAGCAGTTTGCATTTGCCCTCCGTGCATTCAAAGGACAAGAGAGTGCCCATGCAACAACGGCAAAACACCAGAAATCGGTTACTCGTATTTATGGAATGCGTGACATCGATTCATACACGCAGACCTTTGCGAGCTTCTGCGAAAATATTGAACAAGCAACTGGAAATACTGGTGATATTTCCACCGTGCTCAAGGAAGCGAAAACGACGCTCGAGCACAATGCAAAAATAATAGAGCAATATTGTAACTTCCTGACACATACTGATTTTGTTCCCCACAACATACGTATCAGCAGTGACACCATATACCTTCTCGATCATTCCTCACTTACCTTTGGCAACAAATATGAAGGTTGGGCTCGCTTCATCAACTTCATGACACTCTACAATCCTCCACTCCAAAGGGCGCTCGAACAGTACATTAGAGACAACAGAACCCCTGAGGAAGCGGTGTCGCTCCGAATGATGCGTATATACCGACTCGGCGAAATACTTTGGTACTACGTACGTGCTACGGGATTAAGCACTGATAGTCTGCACGCACTCAATGTCGCTCGTATTAAGTTCTGGAG
>JANLIJ010000100.1 GCA_024653575.1 Candidatus Kaiserbacteria bacterium | reverse complement strand
CCTCCAAGCACAAAATATCAAAACCCGAGCATGTCTCGGGTTTTGTTATATTTTGCCGCCGGGAGGGATTCGACTTCATAGAACCCTGATACGCTTAAGGTACCGCCCTCGTGGTGGGTTAACCAATAAGCACCATGCGTATGTACACACACTATGCAGGTATTGATCTCCACAAACGATCAAGTACTTGGGTTATTATCAATCCAAACCGTGAGGTGGTCTGGGAGAGTGAGATTCTCTGCACACCACATGATCTCACTGAGGGATTGGCACGGTGTCCGGTACCGATACAAACCACACAAGCAACAATAGAGCCAGTCTGTGGCTGGCAGTGGTATATGGACATGCTCATCCATGCAGGTATGGATACCGTCCTCGCCAATCCAACAAAAGTGCGACTTATTGCACAGTCAAAGCACAAAACAGACAAGAATGATGCGCGTATGCTCGCTGAACTTCTCAGCACGGGATATCTGCCAACCGCATACCGTGCGCCCGACGACATTCAATCACTCCGTGCACTTGTACGTGAGCGGTACTATTTCATACAGCTTCGTACGAGTATTAAAAATCGTATTAAAGGGGTAGTGACACGCTCCGGCATACACGACATCATCGATACATGCCTCACGGGAATGGGTCGCACGTATGCGGAACGATATAACCTTGGAGAGATTACCGATCTCCACGCACTCCTCTCCACACTCACGGTATATACGAAAAGGCTTGAGCGAGATATCGCAAAGAAACTCAAAGATCACCCACTCGACACACTCCTCCGTAGCGTTCCTGTTGTGGGGACACTCACCGCAGGTACCATTATTGCTGAAGTTGGCGACTTCAGTCGATTCAAGACCCCAAAACAGCTGGGGAGCTATGCGGGACTTGTGCCCACACAACGTTCAAGTGGTGAGCGGTCGAGGTATGGGTCTATTACGAAGATTGGTTCAAAGTATCTTCGCCACACACTCGTCGAGTCTTCGATGCGATTTCGTGTCCACCATGACCCGTTCCTCTACGCATGGTACGAACGAATTAAAAGTACACACTCACCCATGAAAGCACGTGTGGCACTTGCTCGAAAACTCCTCACCATTATGTGGTATATGGTGAAAACAAATACTCCATACACACCACGACAACACAGTGCTGAGTGATCTCGAAAGCCTCTTCTGGTACTTCAGATACCGTGGGCTCGACTGAG
>JANLIJ010000097.1 GCA_024653575.1 Candidatus Kaiserbacteria bacterium | reverse complement strand
CACTTGATATCTCTTGATGGCACCCTCACGAGAACACAAAATGACCTTCTCACTTCCATTTTAAAATAGACAAACCCCCTGAACAGCTTCGCTGTTCAGGGGGTGTGTCTAGTTTAAAATGGAAGTGAGAAGGTCATTTTGTGGTTCTCGTGAGGGTGCCATCCAGAGATATCAAGTGGGATTTCTCGTTTTTTCATACCGTCTTTGTAGAGTACTTTTTGATTGAGGAGTGCGAATTCAAAGATTTCCTTAGTGACCTTCACGTCCTGCTTGCAGTATTTTTTTATCGATGCAATGTCGCCCTCGCGCCACCACTTGATAGCTTGGAGTCCGTTGCCAGATTTCTTCGCGCCGATTGTCGCTTGTGCGACTGAGTCGAGACGAATACGCTTTCCGAGTGAGATACGAATATCCTCAAGAAGGTCAATGCTTTTAATTTTACTCAAATCACCGGGGTAGTACTTGTTTAGAAGTGGAATATCAAAGTGGTTGCTGTTATACCCGACGAGCACCTCAGCCTGTTCAAGTATTGGCCACAGTTTATGGAGCTCATCGATGGTGACGATTGTGTATTCATCGGTGAGTGAGTCATACGCACAGCCCACAGAAATAGAAAGATCCTTCGGGTCACTACTTCCAACGTCACTGAAAGTATTCTGCGTTTCTAAATCGAATACTACATATCTCATATCGCGCACATTTTAAAATGTTCAATTTCTGTCATAAGTATTCTTTTACAGTGAACGAATGAGTTCAGATATTGAACCTGAAGTTTCTTTTTTTGTTTTGAGTTCTTTGAGTGTAAATGTCTGCGAGGCAATTTCATCACTCCCCACGACAAGGACATATTCTGTACCGGCATCGCTCGCAGAAGAGAGTTTCTTTCCAATTTTCGTATTACTGCGGTCAACCGAGGTACGAATGGCTGCAGTACGGAATTGTTGTGCAATTTTTTCTGCTTCTATGTTGGTAGATTCGTCCATTGGAAGGATTGTGAGAGTTGGCGCAGTAACATGAACATTTTTCGGAAGGAGTTTGTGAGTCTCGAGGAAGTCTCGCATGATGACATCTCCCATACCAAAGCCCATGCCAGTTATTGCTTCTCCACCGAAGAGTTCGGTGAGATTGTCATAGCGACCACCACCCATCATTGAACGGTTATTTTCTCCTGATGTATCGAAAACCTCAAATACTGTACCTGTGTAGTAATTGAACCCACGTGCAATCGTTGCGTCAAATACGACATTTGTAATGCCGAGTGTTTTTAAGCCCTCGAGTACTTTTGTGAGTGGGGTGCCGGTGATGAGCGTGTGTGGGTCTGTTGCAGAGAGGCCTTTAATGAGTGACGTTTGGTCAGTAACTACTCCAGAGAGCATTGCTTTAAATTCGGTTGCAGACACTTTATTTTTTCTATCGACAATGTGAGTTACTGTTACAATCTGTTCCTCTGTGAGACCGAATACTTTTTTGTACCACTCATTCATAAGGCTTCGATCGTTTATGTGTATCTCAAAATCTTCATCCTTGGCTCCGAAGGCTTTGAGGACGCTGTATGCGAGTGCAATCATTTCGATGTCTGCGGAATAGTGGTCGATACCGAACATGTCGCAGTTGAGTTGCCAGTGTTCGCGGAGACGACCGCGCTGAGGGCGCTCATACCGAAAAAGATTGGGGATTGAGTACCAGCGGACAGGGAAGGAAAGGTCACGACGCTTGCCTGCAACCATGCGCGCAACAGTAGGAGTCATCTCGGGACGGAGGGTTACCTCACGGTCACCACGGTCTGTGAAGGTGTAGGTCTGCTCATTGACCAGCTCCTCATTTTCCGCACCCTTACTCCTGTAGAGTTCTGAGGGCTCGAGTATTGAAGCGTCGTAGCGCTCGAAACCAAAGGATTCGGCTGTCTTTGCCCACGTATCAAAGATATAGCGTTGAATCGCCATATCTTCTGGGTAAAAGTCTCGCGTTCCTTTATACGCCTCAGTACTCAGTTTCTTTGTCATAATGTCTATGATTGTATGCGAAAGCGGGGGAGAGCACAAGAAAATATCTCGTGACTACAATGCCCGTTCGGAAGCCTTTTGAATAGATGGAATAAGCGCATCAGAAGAACTGAGAATGACAGCCTTGATGTCAGCTGGGCCTGGAATACCAGTCACTTTAAAGTTTCCCTCCTCACCGGCTGTTTGAATTTCAAGAGTTCCGAAATCGAGGAAGGTTGCAATGATGCCATGTACTGAAATACTGATGTCCTGCATGCGTTCAAGACGAAAACTTGCGATAACTCGTGAAAAGAAACCACGTTGGTCAACAGCAATGAGTCTCTTGTTGGTGACTGTCCAAACATCGAGATAGTAGTTTGTCCAAATACTAAAGAGTACCATCCACATGATGATGAGCCATCCTGCATAGAGGGCAGTGACGATACTTCCGTTGAAGGGGAGTGCTTTTGCTATACTCGATGAGGTTTGGGTAAGAAAAAGAAATACTCCAGGGAATATAGCAAGCGCCAGCACAAAGAAGAATTGAATGCAGAGAACGAACCAGTGTTTCCGAACTTGAAGTAAAACAACCTCATCTTCTTCAAGTTGTATTTTTTCTGTTTTCATATGATTTTAAATTCCACGTAATGCGAGTGAGAGTGTTAGAAAGAGAAATGCTCCACCCACGAGGTAGAGGGCAAGTGCAGTGAGGGAAGTGCGTTTGTCATCTCCGTAGCTGAACCAGTGAAAGACAAGAAAAATACCATGAATCGTAAACAAGAAGAGGAGTATGTAGAAAAGCCCCTCGATACCAGTTTGAAAAAGTGATGTGACAGAAAGTTCCATATACGACTATTGTCGCACGTTATATGTGTTTGTCTATTTCAAAGGTCGGAAGAGGCGCGTGAAGCGAGCGACGCCAAACTGGTCAACGAATGTCTCTACTTCATGGAAATATCGCTGGCCTTGTTCACGAATCGCTTCAACCTGCTCCGGCTCGTGTTCAATATAGAGAGCTCCATGTTCTGTAAGGTGCTGTGGGGAAGTCTCCAATATCTTTGAAATCACTTCCATACCATGGAATCCTCCCCAGAGCGCGAGAGCGGGTTCATTGGCAGTGACGCTCTCTTCCGTACGGTTTAGGTGTGCATCAATGTAGGGAGGATTAGTGAGGATATAATCATAGGTACCGGCAACATTTTCAAAGAGACTTCCACCAAAAATCTGTGTACGCGAAATAGCAATATCGTTTTCCTCGATATTTTTACGAATGGTTGGATGGTGAGACGTATCAATTTCTACGAAACCAACCCTTGTCTGTGGTAATGCTTTCAAGACCGCAACCCCAATACATCCAGAGCCAGCACAGAGATCGAGCATTCGGACCAAGACCTTGCCTTGGTCTGCAATTTCTTTGATAACATGCTCTGTCCAGAATTCGGTCTCAGGACGCGGGATGAGTGGGTGAGAAGTAAGGTGTATTGTCGTATTG
>JANLIJ010000089.1 GCA_024653575.1 Candidatus Kaiserbacteria bacterium | reverse complement strand
AAAAATCGCTTCGCGATTTTTCGTCGAGCACAGTTCCTCAAGAAACAGGGAATCCTTAATTTTGTCGTCGTGCAGATATCCGCACCCACAATCGACCGCATTGGTATTACCAAAGCTGTCTCGCTTGGCATTACCCGTGGACTCGTGAAACTTGATATGAATCCAAAGCGTGTGGACGTCCGTCTCGATGGCCTTCTCCATGCACCTCTGGAGTACATACATCAAGAAACGATTATTAAGGGTGATGCAAAGGAGAAAGTCATTGGTCTTGCATCTATATGTGCAAAAGTTACACGTGACCGTACCATGGTGCGTCTTGCGCGCACGTACCCGAAATACGGATTTGATGTTCATAAGGGGTATGGCACCAGAATGCATATAGAGGTAATACAGAAACATGGCCTCTCAAAGATTCACCGCCGTTCGTTCACAAAACGCTTCCAATAAAATGGTCGACATCGTAAGTCGACCATTTATAAAGAATAAACAGGAAGGACCTGTTTATTTTTTAGGCGCTTGTATTTTTATAATGCCCGAGGTAGCATCGGGTATGTTCAAGACGATGATGTTTTGAATATGTTCTTAGAACAACAACAAAGAAAAGGAGAAGCAAATGAAATGTGTTGAAAATAGAGAGAAGCATAATCCCCAAAGAGGGAAGTTGGAACTGCCACTGTGGTGGAGTGACGATGATGACGGATCACATCTGTCTAATCAAAGTTACTGGAATAGAAGTGACAGCCCCGCGCCAGAAGGCATGGGTGAAGAAGTTGTTTCGTATCAAAGTCGATGCAAGAAGAAGCATTTGCTCGAGAAGGGTATATAACAACAACAAGATCTCTTTCAGGGTGAATGTAAAAGGCCGGGACTCGTACCCGGCTTTTTCTATGTGGACATCAATTCTTTTCTATGGTACAGTATAAGCTGATTTTTGTTCAATTGTAATTGTTTTGGGGGACACAGATGGCGATGACAAAGCTTTCATCGGCCGCACAGGCCGTGCAGGAAGAGATCGTTCGGAGGCTTATTGTGAATTCAAAATATCTGGCGGGGACGCTTGCCGTTGTCCATGCTGGCTCAGTAACTCAGTTTGAGTGCACATTCACGACGCAGAGTGGGCATGTTATGAATGATTCTCGAAAGGAGATGATACGGAACCTCATCATTGAAGAAGATTTCAAGGATTGGTTACACAATTGCCTGAGAAAACGTGTGAAATGGCCGAATGTCAGGCTGAAGGTCTGTCCGCACCAAGAGAGCACAACTCACTACGTCTGGCTATTTCTGAGGAAGGGCTAGCGGGAGAGGTTATACGGCAGTACCAAAACGAAGGTCAGGGGTTTTCACAGACCCTTGGCCTTTTTTGTTGCTTTTTTATGGATATCTGCTATAGTCTTGCCACTATGGTTATACGAATGCGACATACGCGGGCCCATACAGGGAACCGCCGTTCACACCACGCAATCAAGGCAGAAAACCTTGTTGCATGTTCACATTGTGGAGCGTCACGACGACCTCATCACATGTGTCTTGAATGTGGTTATTATAATGGCCGACAGGTCCTCGACCTCGCAAAGGCAAAGACTGAGCGAGAGGCTCGTATGAGTGCGAAGAAAGAGCAGATCAAGAATGAACTCGGAGTATCGAGCGAGACACCAACCCCAGCAGAAGAACCAAAAGAGGAAGTCACCAAGGAGAAATAAAAGGAGAGTGGTTCAGGTGAGAATCCACAAACGTCCCCATACTGGGGACGTTTGTGTAAAAAAGTCTGGTACAATATGGAAAGTAATAGTTCATTAGTTTTTTATGGCAAATAGGCACCTTTCACGATCGATTGTTCTTCAGTCACTCTTTGAGTGGGATTTAAATAGTATAGAAAAAAATGCCATGAGTGAGACACTCATGCGCAACGTAGAAGAATTTGCACAAAATAAATCAGATGCTCCCTTCATGGAGAAGCTTCTTGATGGTGTGCTTCAGAAGCAAACCGAGCTCGACCTCATTATTGAAAAAGCTGCGCCCGAGTGGCCTATAGATAGAATTGCACCAGTGGACAGGAATATCCTTCGTCTCGGTCTCTATGAGCTTCTTTTTTCAGATAGAGGAGAAGTGCCTGCAAAAGTCGCCATCAATGAGGCCATTGAGCTTGCGAAGCAGTTTGGTGGTGAAAATTCAAGTCGTTTTGTAAACGGCGTTCTTGGTGCGGTCTATAAGGAGATTGGTGAACCGGGGAAAGAAGAGGTTTCAAAAAACAAAAAGAAAAAGGAAATTTCTTTTGAGCAGATGGAGATTGAGCGACTTGCGGGCGCGGTGGTCTATGCCATTCATGAGGGAATCATGTACCTCGCGCTCGTCCATGACATCTTCGGCCATTGGACGCTATCAAAGGGGAGAATTGAAGAGAATGAAAATATTGAAGAGGGTGCACAGAGAGCGTTAAAGAGTGAAATTGGACTCACTGTTGAGGTTGAGACAGAGCTTGGTAAAAATGAGTATATTGCATCGCATCCCGAGAAGGGAAAGGTTCGCAAGCAGGTTGCCTATTTCCTTGCTCGCTCACCCTATGAAAATCTTGTCCTTGAGCAAAAGGGCGGGCTTGATGCCGCACAATGGTTTAAGGTGGCTGATATTCTCGAACTCAATTTCTATGAGGACATTTTGCCGATTGTGACTAAGGCCGTGACAGTATTGGTCAGTAGGAAATAGGATAAAAGCATCAAAACAGTAGTGTTGAGGCTCTCGTACTCATTCCTTCCGTATTCCATTATTGTGTGATACGGTATCGCTATGATAGATACATCAGATATTGAAAAAAGTCTTGAAAAGCTTGAGGCGCTCATTGGCGTCACATTTCTAGACCGTATACACCTCCTCACTGCGGTGACCCACCGTTCCTACCTCAATGAACACAAGGAGGCAAAGCAGGGTCATAATGAGCGATATGAGTTCCTCGGCGATGCTGTACTTGAACTTGTTATTACGGACTTCCTTTTCAACAAATACCCTGAGAAGCCCGAAGGAGAACTTACCGCAATCCGCGCAGCACTGGTGAATACTGTCTCACTCTCAGAGGTCGCATCAAAGCTCGACCTGAGTGAATTCTTGCTCCTCTCAAAGGGTGAGGAAAAGGATACGGGACGAGCACGGCAATATATTCTTGCGAATACATTTGAGTCAATTATCGGGAGTATATACATTGACCGTGGATACGAGATTGCGAAGGAGTTCATTGGGCGCAATCTTTTTGATAAAACAGAACCTATCGTTGCGAAGCGGTTGTGGCAAGATGCGAAGAGTCGTTTCCAGGAACTTGCACAGGAGCATACGAGCATCACACCAAGCTACGAGACCCTGAATCAAACAGGTCCTGATCATGACCGTGTGTTTACCGTCGGTGTCTTCCTCGGAGGTGAAAAAATTGCAGAGGGGAGGGGACGCTCAAAGCAGGAAGCAGAGCAGAGTGCAGCAGAAGCCGGACTTACTGCAAAAGGTTGGTAATGAGAAGATAAGCATCTTTCTATATGTACTCAATAATACAAACCCTCGCCCCGTAGTGAAGTGAGTCTACGAACTTCTGGTACGGGGAGCTGGACTCATTGCAAAGAGTTGGGATTAATTCACAATTGAAAGAATGCCTCATGATATACTCATGTCATGAGGTTTTTTTCGTGCAGAGCAGAGCGAGGATTCACGCTGGTGGAAATAGTTTTAGTCATTGGTGTTATTGCGGTATTGTCTGCGGTTGTGATTGGAAACCTTGGTGAAGCGAAGAAGAAGCCACGCGATGCAAAGCGTATAAGTGATCTTGGACAGATTCAGCTTGCACTTCGTATGTATAAGGATGTTCATGAAGCGTACCCTACGGGTGCGAATTACGTTGGTGATGTAGGAAAAATTGGAGAGGGAAATGATATCGACACAGTTCTTCAAAAATATCTTCCCACAGCCTTCAAAGACAGTATGCAAGATTCAGACTCAAATTATGGGTATTATTATGACAGTAACTACGATTGTTCTGGTGTACCTAAGAAGGTTCTCTACGCAAAGAGCATGGAGCTTCAAGCATCGAGCAATTGGACTGATGTGTGCGGAGACACGCCACCAGGTACCAATTCATACATCATCATACTCAGGTAATTTTTATGTATCTCAAAGAACTCACTATCAACGGCTTCAAGTCTTTTGCTCGCAAAGGTGAACTTGAGTTCAATACGCCCATTACTGCTATCGTAGGGCCGAACGGCTCAGGGAAGTCGAATGTTGCTGAAGCATTTCGTTTCGTCCTTGGGGAGCAGTCAATCAAGTCCATGCGTGGGAAGCGTGGAGAGGATCTCATCTTCAATGGATCAGCCAGTATCTCACGTTCAAATCGAGCATCAGTTGCGATTAAACTCCTTAATCCTGCCAAGAATGGCACACGCGTGTTCCCGCTCGACTTCGATGAAATTGTTGTGGAGCGTGCGGTGAATCGTGACGGCACGAATGAGTATGCTATCAATGGTTCAAAGACGCGTCTCAAGGATGTGCAGGAACTCCTCGCATCTGCAAATATTGGGCCCACAGGACACCACATCATTTCGCAGGGGGAGGCAGACAGAATTCTTTCGGCAAGTCCAAAGGAACGTCGAGAAATGATTGAGGATGCACTCGGCCTTAAGGTGTTTCAATTTAAGAAAGCGGAGAGTGAGCGCAAACTCAAGAAAACTCGTGAGAACATCGCGCAGGTAGAATCACTAAGACGAGAGGTGGCGCCACACCTCAAGTTTCTTGAGCGTCAGATAAAAAAGATTGAGCGTTCGCTTGCACTTCAGGAAGAACTCAAGGGTGTGTATGCAGAATATTTGAAGCGGGAGGACACCTACATTGCTTTTCACCACGACCGATTTACGAAAGAACGCGAGGCGCCAGTGGCCAGGCGAGAGGAACTCGGTACACTCCTCACCGAGGCAAAGAATAAATTAAAAACTCGTGAGAAAGATGATACTCGGGACGGACTTGTTGCACTTGAGAAAAAGATGTCAGAAGCGCGTCACAAGCGACAAGAGTCGGTGAGACTTGTGGGACAACTCGAAGGACAAATCCTCTTCTTGAAACGACAAATCACCGAGAAACAGAAGAAGCGAGACGCGGAGGAAGATACTCCGATTCCACGTATTGAAGTGAAGAAGGTCGCCGAATTTATTGAACATACCGCGTCACAGGCACTCACGAGTGGAGATGTAAAAGTTATATCGCGTGCAGTGAGCGATATTGTGCGCGCAGTGAAAGTGCTTCTCACGCATACGTTTAAGGGGGAAGATGATGGACTCCCAGGGCTTGAATCAGAACTCACTACTCTTGAGAAAGAGCGTGAGCACATCGAAAAAGAAGCAGAACATATTCATACTGAAGAGGAGAAACTCAGTCGTGAGTATGATGATATTAAAAAGGCTGTTGAGTCGGAGCATGCAGAGAGCTGGGAAGCAGAACGAGAGATTTTTGCCATCATGAACG
Source organism: Candidatus Kaiserbacteria bacterium (assembly GCA_024653575.1). Lineage (GTDB taxonomy): Bacteria > Patescibacteriota > Minisyncoccia > Phycocordibacterales > UBA918 > Damh-18. The sequence goes on along the minus strand of JANLIJ010000089.1, from coordinate 5,272 downwards.
AACAGCGTGAGGTTGAGAAGACGATTGATACCATTGACCGTGAACTCACCATGCTCGAGCGAGATAGACAAGAATTTAAGAGTGAGCTTCAAGAGGCTGTGTCACTCCTTGGAAGGTCGGCTGGTATGTACTTTGAACATATCGTTCTTGATGGAGAAGGAAAGCCTGTTGTAGTAGACACACTCGTGTCTGAAGACCGAACTCTCCAGCGGAACAGGAAACATGAACTTGAGCGTATGAAAATCCGCCTCGAAGAACTCGGTGTTGGTTCAAATGAGGATGTTGTGAAGGAATATAACGAGGTGCGCGAGCGTGATGAATTTCTTGTGCATGAGATTACCGACCTCACGGATTCAGTCGCAAAGCTTGAGGCGCTCATTACTGAGCTTACCAATGACCTCAATGAGCAATTCGTCTCAGGTATTGAAAAGATTGGTACAGAGTTCAATAATTTTTTCATACTCATGTTCGGTGGCGGTGGGGCGGAACTCCTCCGTGTGAAGCCGAAGGTTGCGAAGAAGGAAGTTGATGAAGATGGCAGTGAACCGAGTGCGCTCGAGGAAGATGCCGAAGAGGAGAGTGAAGAGGGAATTGAAATTGATGTAAAACTTCCAAACAAGAAAGTCCGTGGACTCGATATGCTCTCAGGAGGTGAACGAGCACTTACCTCGATTGCACTCATTTTTGCGATGAGTCAGGTCAATCCACCACTCTTTGTTATTCTCGATGAGACAGACGCGGCGCTCGACGAAGCAAATAGTCGAAGGTATGGCGATATGATTTCTGCACTCGCAGAGAAGTCTCAGCTCATTCTTATCACCCACAATCGAGAGACAATGGGGCGTGCAGGAGTGCTCTATGGAGTGACGATGGCCGGCGATGGTGTCTCAAAACTCCTTTCAGTAAAATTTGACGAAGCAGTTGCTGTTGCAAAATAAATTAGGACATCGGATGTCCTAATTTAGGATAAAATATCTAAACATATGGAATTTTGGCATTTAATTGGTCGAGGAGTTGATAAACGAGATATTGTCCTTGACGATAAAGATCGTGTGCGGTTTATTCACGATATGTATGTATTTAATGATTTGAATCCAACACCGAACTACGTCCTCAACGGCCGACATGAAGCACTTCGAACGAGAGATTTGCTGGTTGATATTCATTCATTTTGTTTGATGAACAATCATTATCATCTGTTGGTTTCTGAACGTATTGAGGGAGGGATATCGCTCTTCATGAAGAAGCTTAATATGGGCTATACAAAGTATTTTAATGAAAAATATGAGCGTTCAGGAGCACTCTGGCAGGGAAAGTATAGAAAGGTATTAATTGAACGTGACGCTCATTTTTTATACATCCCATTTTATATTCATCTTAATCCACTCGATTATACTCATTCTAGATGGCGAAGGGGAGAGGTGACGGAGTCGAGTAAAGCACTTGAATCACTTTCGAAATATAGATGGAGCAGTCATCTTGACTACCTTGGAATTAAGAATTTCCCGTCCCTTATACACATGGATATTCTTAAACCTATTCTTGGAGAGCGCAGGAAATATGAAAATGCAATCAGTACTATGATTCAGGATCCGGACCGTGTTATTGGTAATGAATTGCTCGAATACCGAAATTAGGACATCCGATGTCCTAATTTGAGAGAATATTTAGGAAAGGCCATACCCATTGGGTATGGCCTTTGTTGTGATGCGGGAGGACGTTCATGTCGGTTTGCGGACCAAGAGAACCGTGGCTTTGGCGGCACGCAGTCCACTCATGAGTTCGAGGTCGACCTCAACAAGTGGCGCGCGATCTTTGCAACCAAGACGCACCATGGTCATGCGGACTTGGTTACCGATCTTGACGGGGTTGCGGTACCTGACCTTGTCAAAACCACCAAGCACGTAGCCCAACATATGCTCACTGACTGCTGTCCCGATGAGGGTCAAGATCCCGGTGCCTTGGACAATCCCGGCACCATCACGCGAGTGGATGTCATGATTGGCATCCCCCGAAAGCCTGAAATACGATTCGCACCATGTGGCATTGAAGTCCAAGATTACTTCTCTTGGAATGCCAGGCACAAGCGGTGCGTGGCGGACACAGATTTCTCTTGGGTCAGGAATAACGACTGCGTTCATGTGTTTCCTCCTTAGATAAGAACTAGAAAAAGCGGCTTTCAGAGTACAACAAATTATTGTGACTGTCTATCCTACAAGCTCGAAGTCGAGGACGCGCTCCTCCATATCCGCTCGTATGAGTTTTATGCGAATTTCACTTCCCAGTGTGTACGTCTTTCCAGTCCTGTTTCCTTTCACGCGATACTTGCTTGCCTCGTGGGTGAAGTAGTCGCTCTTCATACTTGAGAGACGTATCATGCCTTCAGAGCGAGATTCTTTATCTTCAACGTAGAGACCCCAGTCGGTGACACCGGTAATGACACCATCGAACTCCTGTCCAACCTTGCCCTGCATGTACTCAACTTGCTTGTACTTGATGGAGTCGCGCTCTGCAGTGACAGCAGTCATCTCACGTTCAGATGACTGTACGGAGAGATTTTCATATTTCGCGAGTTCACGACTACTGACCACATGTCCATCGAGGTGCTTCCTGAGAATCCTGTGTGACATGAGGTCGGGATAGCGACGAATCGGTGAGGTGAAGTGCGTGTAGTATTTAAATGCAAGACCGAAGTGTCCGATGTTCTTCGTGGTGTACATGGCCTTCGCCATTGAGCGAATCGTCGCGGTCTTGATGAGGGTCTCTTCAGGAGTCCCCTCAATGCTCTTGAGGAGCGCATTGATGTCCTCAGCTTTGACTACACCTCGATGTGTCTTGAACTCGTGTCCGAGTGCATTGAGGAAGATACTCAAACTCTCAATCTTTTCGGGATTTGGGACATCGTGTACACGGTAGACGAAAGCTGCGTCGAGCCCCTTTTTTTTTGTGTGATTGTATACGTATTCGGCGACGCGCTTGTTGCAGAGCAACATGTAGTCCTCGATCATGAGCATGGTCTCAGTACGCACTTTCGTGTATGCACGGATTGGCTTTCCATTTGCATCGAGTTCAAATTTAACCTCAGCCTGGTCAAAGGCAATTGCCCCATCCTCGTGACGCTTTTTTCGTAATACACGCCCAATGTTCATGAGTGTATTGAGTTCCTCGTACAAAGGTCCGACCTTTGTATCGAGGACGTCCTGCGCTTCTTCGTATGAGAAGCGTTTGTTTGAATGGATGATGGTCTGTCCAAACCATTCATTTCTTATATCGCCCTGTGCAGTCATTTCAAAGACAGCAGAGAAGGAGAGGCGGTCTTCGTTGGGACGAAGGGAACAGAGATCGTTACTGAGTACCTCAGGAAGCATAGGGATGACGCGGTCGACGAGGTAGATAGACGTTCCTCGTTCCTGAGCCTCTTTGTCTATGATGTCTTCCTCGCGAACGTAGTGAGAGACGTCAGCGATGTGGATACCAATTTCGTAGTTACCATTTTCGAGTGTGTGGAATGAGATTGCATCGTCGAAGTCTTTTGCGTCCACAGGGTCGATGGTACACGTCGTTCTATCGCGCATGTCTCGACGTTTCGGATTGTCTCCTAGAGTATCTGTAATAGCATCTGCAAAAATTTGGTCCTTTCTTGCGTAAAGTTCTTTTCCAGCCTCAGCGACGTGGGGTGGGAAGTTCTCAGAAAATCCACCACTTCGTATGATGGCCTGCATTTCTGTTTCGTGGTCGCCGGCAGGGCCGATGACTTCAACTATCGTCCCAAGTGGAGCAGTGAGTGGGTTCTTCCACGCTTCAATGTGGATGACGACCTTCATACCCTCATGGGTCTTTGTAGCGTCAGGAAGAATAGGGCGAATATGAATACGGCGGTTGTCGGGGAGGAGACGATAGGTATTGTCTGACTTTTTCTGTACGGTACCAATGAGTTCTTTGTGGCGTGGGGTAATGACGCGGAGCACCTTGCCCTCCCGGCGTTTTCCTTCTACGTGCTTTAAGAGCTCAATTTCAACGATGTCACCATCAAGTGCAAAAGAGAGAGCCTCAGTTGCAATGACGATATCTTCCTCGATGTCGGGCACAGAGACAAACCCCACGCCTTTCCCGCGTACCATGATAACCCCCTCATATATTGATTTTTCCTTTTCCATGCTTGGCACGTTAGATACTTTGTTCGGAATTATATTTACGACATTGATTGTGTGTCTAGAGAAGTCTAGACAGTACAAGTATCTAACGTGCTGTCGAGTGTACCCCGTTAGAGAGTAATTGTGAATAGGGCACAAAGTATACGAGTTTTCGCGACCCCAACATGCACGCCTCTCTAACGGGGCAAGCATGGACTTGCAAAGACGGCTATACGGAGTGCTATCCATTGCAGGAGCGGAAGAAATCAACTGAGATTGCTGTAAGGAGAAGACTCTTACTGCAAAAGCCACGCGCGCGCAACCCCAATGACGGGGTATGGGTGTTACCGCAAACGATGTCTGACAATAATCGTTGAGATTGTGGCCCAGCGAGAAAAACAGACTAAGTACGGTGCACGTACATCCACGGCTAAACCGTTCCTCCCATTCTAAGGCCAGCGACCCTCCCAAGGGAAGCTGGCCTTATTTTTTTTGTATAAAATGTGCGACTTCGTAAGTCGCACATGGGGGTGGACGGACACAAAGGCTTGACCTTCGTGGCTCATTCTGGTACTCTTCTCGGCACTATGTTAAAGATGCGATTACAACGAACAGGGCGCAAGAACAACCCATCATACCGAGTGGTTGTTACTGATTCACGAAATGCTGCAAAGCGTGGACGAAGTGTTGACCTTCTTGGTTCATACGATCCACTCAAGGGACGTTTTCAGATTAATGCAGAGAAGGCAAAGCTTTGGCTTAGCCGTGGTGTACAACCATCTGACACAATTTATAACTTCCTTGTTTCAGAGAAGATTATCGAAGGAAAGAAGAAGAACGTTCTCTCAAAGAAGTCACCTATCATCGACGAGGCGAAGATAAAGGCAGAAGCGGAAGCAAAGGCAAAAGCAGAAGCCGATGAGAAAGCTCGTCTTGAAGCTGAGAAAGCAGTGGCAGAAGCTCCGGTAGAGGCAGAAGTTGCTGAGGCCGAGGTAGTAGCAGAGGCTCCAGTTGTTGAAGCAGAGGTGGCAGAAGAGATTGTTGCTGAAGTGCCTCCTGCAGAAGAAGAGAAGGTTTCATAATTTTATACTCACGAAGAAAATACGCGCACATGAGGTTCTCCTCATGTGCGCGTATTG
>JANLIJ010000082.1 GCA_024653575.1 Candidatus Kaiserbacteria bacterium | reverse complement strand
CCCCGCCAGCTGGCGGATTCAATCAATTTTCAATGAAATAATTTTCAAACGTCGTTTTTGTGTATAATGCGGTGGATTCAAATTGCTAATGCAAGTTTCTTGTTAGTAATTAATTCATAAAATTTCTCAGAAGGTGTATAGAATGCAAGGGTTTTTCGTGGTCGTTCGTTCAATCTTCTCTCTGCTTCCTTGATAGCCGTCAAAGGTACGAGTGAGAAATCAGTACCTTTAGGAAAATACTGGCGTATGAGACCGTTTGTGTTTTCATTGGTCCCGCGTTGCCACGGAGAATACGGATCTGCAAAGTACACCTGGATGCCGGTCGTTTTGGTGAAAAGTTTGTGCGCCGACATCTCACTCCCGCGATCGTACGTGAGGCTTTTCCGGAGCTTTTTTGGTATGCGACTGAATGATTTTTCAAATGCTTCTTTCACCGATATGGCATCTTTCTTCTCAAGTGGTACAAGAAGAGTAAGGCGCGTAGTCCGTTCTACGAGTGTGCCCAACGCGCTCTTTCTGCCTTTACCAATGATGAGATCTCCTTCCCAATGGCCTGGAACCGTACGTCCCTCGGTTTCCTTCGGACGCTCAGAAATACTCACGATATCCTGTATTTTCTGGCGTCTCCATTTAACGTTGATACGTGGCTGTCGCATCTTTCGTTCATGACGCAAGCCTTTCATGAGCTCTTTTTTGAGCTCTCCACGAGGAAGGCAGTACAAGTATTGGTATATGGTTTCGTGAGATATGCGCATGGAAGTATCTTTAGGGTATTCCATACGCATGCGTTTAGCAATCTCCTCTGGAGACCACTCGAGGCGAAGCTTATCACGAACATATGCGTTCAGTTTAATGTTTGCCTCAAGCTTCTTAGGTCTGCCATGTCGTGAACGCTCCGTTGCACCTTCATGAGCTTTGGTGCCGTGATATGAGCGCAACTTCTTTCTCACATTTCGCCAAACTTCTCGACCAATAGTGCATTCCGGACGACAGATGCGATCTGCAATGCTCGCGAATGATTCTCCATTCCACAAACCTTGGCTAATTTTCTCTCGCTCGCTCAAAGTCAAATGCTTAAATGATTTCATATGCAAGTATTGTATTACCTTGCATTAGTTCTTTGAACTCACCCTTTAGACAAATTTTTATATATGG
>JANLIJ010000110.1 GCA_024653575.1 Candidatus Kaiserbacteria bacterium | reverse complement strand
CCCTGATGGTTGAATGGTTATTCTCGAACCAGTTACTGCGCAACTTCTAGTCTTGCATGACATTGAAGAAGCACTGACTCGAGCTCGCTCGTTACCATCGAACAATTTTTCTCTTCCATCTCTCGGCATGTGAACTTCCCTCGGTATTACCATCATACCCTCAATTTTAACATTAAAGAGGAAGGCTTCACCGATTTCAGTTGGATTTTTCTGCAAGGTTGCCCTTGACAGGTCGCAAAAGTCATTTTCTGACTCACGACTTAGTCCTTGTCATTGAATTTGCCGTAGTCCTGCGCGAGGCAGACCTTCGGGCACCCCCAACTCCCTTGACTTGACGGGCGGATTGCGATAGTTGAGGTAACTTCGCGTTCCCACGTAGCAAACGGATTTCCCGTACTACGCGAGTCCAATATCTTCATGATATCGGTATAGTCCTTCAGTTTGATTTCTCAAACCTACTACGACACAGCTGACTTCTCACGAGGTGTGTATAACCTCTTACCTCATGAGATCTCTTCGGGTCATTGTCATTTCAATTCCTTGCATCCACTCAACGCGTTTGTTAAGCGCTTCCCCATGACTCACCTAGCATGGGTCGCGCATCCGCTCTGTATCTCCACAGGAGGGCTGCTTTTTGCTACTAGTTCTCTCCGCCAATGACCTCGCGATCATTGACTGTTCGTTCGCTACGCTCCATTTAAGGAGGGTCCGATTTAAACGGACTTGACTTGACAACTACCGAACACATTGTTTGCTGAGTACAAGACTCGAGAACGTATTCACCGCAGTTTAGCTGACCTGCGATTACTAGCAATTCCAGCTTCATGAGGTCGGTTGCAGACCTCAATCCGTACTGAGGTCGGTTTTATAAGGATTGGCTCCGCCTTACGGCATTGCAACCTGTTGTACCGACCATTGTATTATGCGTGCAGCCCAAGGTATCAGAGGGACATGCTGATCTGGCGTCATCCACACCTTCCTCTCCCGTGAGGGAGCAGTCT
>JANLIJ010000045.1 GCA_024653575.1 Candidatus Kaiserbacteria bacterium | reverse complement strand
CCAATGTCACATCGAGACAATCGTGGTGCTCCGAAGGTTCCACTTACACCGTTTGGATACGAGCGAGTGAACGAGCACTTCTTCTTCTATAAATCGCTTGTGAATAACGTTGGTTGGGACAACACGCTTCTTGACGCGATGTACCAGATAACGATGAACAAGGAGATAATGGACTTACTTCCTGCAATGGTGGTGACGGGTGCAGATAGTGTCGAGACAGACATGCTTCTTCCTGGTTCGATGTTCGTATCGAGTAACCCAGACTTTGAAATGAAGCCTGTGATACAGAGGGGCACGAACGTCGCTGGTTACAACGCGATGCAGAACATTGAGAAGTCTATGAACGACGCTTCTCTTTCTGAGACATCACGAGGCCAGACAGGTGATTCGTCTACGTCAGCGACTGCAGTAGCAACAGCGAACAGTAACGCTCAGGTGCTTCTCTCAGGAGTCGGGAAGACGCTCGGTGAGTCAGTGATGCAGTTCGGACAACTCATGCTTGATATCGCGCTTAACCACCTTACTGTGGCTCAGATAGATGAGCTTACTGGCAAGGTGAAGTATAAAAACTTCATGCTTCAGAATCAGACAGTGTCCGGTAAGCAGGTAGATAAAAAGATTTTCTTTGATGAGTCTCTTGTCGGACGTAAGATGAGCAAGGGTGAGCAAGACACACAGGCACTCATGGCGTATGAGCACACGAAGAAGTCTGATGGGCGCGAGTATCTCTATCGCATCAACCCACATCTGTGGAGTAAGATGAAGTACATGTGTCGAATTGAACCGGACACAATGATTCCTAAGAACCGTGAGTTCGAGAAGGCACAGTCACAGCAGATATACACTCTTCTCCGACAAGACCCACTCGTGTCACCTGAAACTTTGGTACGTAAGCTTATCTCGACCCACTATCGTGGGGAAGAGAATGAGTTTATGGTAGATGAGTCAAAGGTCGAGGAGGTTCTTGGAGGAATGGGGAAACCGGAAGGTGAGACTGTTACTCCTGGATTTGTTCCAAGTAGGAAGCAAACAACGCCCGAATTAGTAGGTGTTAGTAAATAATTTAAAGTATGGCTAAGAAGAAACAAAATACAGAAGAGACGATGATTGTTGGTAAGTTCGAGCTTGTAAACAAAGCGAAGGTTGAACGAGCTATTGCAAGCGTTGGCAACGACGAGCAGGCGATTCTCGTTGAGTACGACAAGCTTGGAGGGCTTATTCGTCACGAGGGGAACAAGGTTGTAAGCGGTTCATTTTTTGACCGAAGGACAAATAAGCCTGTGGAAGACCCAAAGCCACGAGTCATCAAGCGACAGAAGGCTGTCATTGAGGAAGAAATCGAGGTTGTTGAGCTTGAGGAGGCGCCAAAGAAAGGAGGCAAGAAGGAAGAGGCAAAGGAGGTTGTTGAGTAATTCACATGAATTTTAAAAGAGCAAAAGACTTGGTTTGTAAAACAATAGTGGAATTTCTTGATGGGTATTATCCTCCAACGAATCCACACGACGTTCTTACACAACGTGTCGCACATCTCTTTTCCACAGTTACTGATGAAGACATCATTAAGGTGGAGGGCCTTGCGTGGTATATTGGAGGTAGGGAGTTGACAAACGAGGAAAAAGCTCAGCTAAAAGCTGAAGCACGCTCTTTGCAAAACATGCTGTTATGGGACTATCTCTGTAAAGAGGTTCACTATCACGCATACAAGAAAGGATATCTTGAAGCCACGAAAGAATTTGATTTGATTGGTGGAAAGATGTTGATGTATACGCTTGATATTATCAAAACGAAGATTAAGAAAATTGGTACGTAGTTCAGAACAGCTGATAATCACTTGATTGTCGGCCTGTCCTGAGCTACGTACTGTAGCTAACTACTCCGCAAGGAGATGCCGACGGGGCTAAAAACCGATGTCTATATGAATATATTTGAGACTGTAAACGAAGGAGAGGAAGAAACTACAACTACCGAGGTAGATGAAAGTGCTTCCGAAGAAGAATCTGAAGAGGAAGGTGAAGAAATTGCTGAAGAGGGGGAAGACGGAAAGCAATCATCTAAATCTAAAGATGCAATCGACTACAAAGCTAAGTTTGAATCTCTGCAGAAGAAAGTAGCTGGCGATGCGTTTAAAAAGCGTGAAGCTAAGCACAAAGAGACTGGCGATGATGACGGTGAGGAGGATGACTCCAAGCCACTCACAAAGGCAGAACTCAAGGCACTGTTGGATGAACGTGATAGCAGTAATGCGAAGAACGGTCAGGCAATAGAAGCTATGACACTTGCAAAGACCTTAACTGAGTCAGACGATGAAGCTCAGTACGCTGTTGAGCTTTTCAAGCACATAACACTCCCATTTGATACTCTCGAGGAAAACATGCGATTCATCATCGGAGGGATGAACGCTGAAAGACTCATTGGGCAAACAGAGGAAGTGAAGCGAGCTTTGAAGAGTAAAGAGACAGCCCGAAAGAATACTGCAATAACGGTACGAGATAAGGCATCAGGCTCACAGCCAGCAATATCTTCTGACGTAAAGGCAGTGCTCAAAGCGCAAGGATATAAGTATCTTTCTGAAAAGAAAGCATACGGAAAGAAACTTGCAAACGGAAAGATGCTCTTCTCTGACGGAAAAGGAAAGACTTGGGTCGAGTAAAATCGTTACACGATAAACTCTGACAACTGTGTAGTCGTTACTTTAACAAGCTAACGATTTGACACTATGAAATATGACATGCGAATCGTAGGTCCTTCTTTCAATAAGGAATACGATACTGACGCAGGTTCAACTGCCATAAACGCTGGGGAACCAGTGCTCCTTGGTGGTACGTACTCATCAGGTGCAGTATCAGCAAACTATGCGTTTGTGCTCACCGATGGAAAGCCAGTTATTGGAACAGACAGTTTTGGTGGTATCGCATCAAAGGATGCAAACCATACAGCTTCTGTTGATGGAAAGGTATCAGTAGCGAAGGTTTTCCCTTCTCTTTCTGAAATCTGGGGTAAGGCAAAGGTAACAGCGTCTGTGAACACAGCGTCTGAGCTTCTTGGCCTTATTTTCGATGTGGTTCTCTTTGACCTCACATCGAGCGTCTATACGATTGATGAAACCGCAGCTGCGGATACATCAGGTCTGCGTATTGAGGATGGAAATATCTCTAAGGGCGAACTTGGGGTCACTGTTGACTCTCGAGCACTCCGAAACGATATCTCTTAATTATTAAACTCTAATTGAATTGATATATGGGTCAATATACAGGCGGTCACACAGGTGGCCTTTCACCGGATGCGGTGCAGACTGAAGTGGATGGAGTAATCTACACCACTGAGGCAGAACGCTCAATGCAACCTTCATATGTTGGTGCTCCAAGCACTGTATTCTTCCAACAGGGGACTACAGACCTTCGTAAGTTCATCTTTGATGAAGATGCGGCGGTTCCAAACGTTGATGAGGTAAACGAACAAGAGGAAGTTCCTACCGTAAATACCATGATTGGTAATACGAAGGAAGTGTCACTTACTAAGAACACAAACGATCTTCCAGTCTCATGGGAGGCGTTCAAGGTAGGTGGTATTGGCGCTGAGAAGCGTTCAAAGCTCGGTGCTCAGATTGCTGATGCAATCGTCCGTACACGAGATGAGAAAGCCATGGTTCGTACTTATGGAGATGCTTTTAACGGCACCTTCTATACGACACCAGACGGTGATGCTCTTGCTTCAAATAGTCACACAACTCTCCGAGGAGATAATGTGGACAACCTTGAAACAGGTACGCTCACACCAGACCGACTCTGGAATACATTCGTGTCACTCCAGACTCAGCTTGGTCAGCACGGTTCAGTAAATGGATTCCTTCCAAACGGAGTTCTTACTTGTTCAACGCAGTACAAGAAGCTTAAGGAGATTATGAACTC
>JANLIJ010000016.1 GCA_024653575.1 Candidatus Kaiserbacteria bacterium | reverse complement strand
TACTCTAAATGATAAACCAAGTTCCATGTATCACCAAAATGCCTACCAATCAAACCAGCAGTAGTATTCATTAGAACTGCAGCTTCATGTTTTAAAGGCTCATCCTTAAAAGAAATTCTTTCAAGGGGTTTATTTTCATACCTTTGTGTTCCATATCCACCAGAACTCCAGCCTCCTTGCCCGCCACCGGTATCAATTGGTGGTATTTTAAACGGAATCGAAAATCTAATACCTGGATATTTCTCTTGTAAAAACTTAAAGCAAATTTCTACTATAATAACTAAACTATCCCGTGTTCTCCCAGTATTTATAGATTCATCGTATACACCAACATGAATTTCTTCATCACCCGTTTTAATCTTTCGTTCTATTGCTTTTAATACAGGGCTAATTGTCGTTACATCAAAACGTAGCCGTCTGGCTATTTCCTTTTTCTCTGCATCGTCATGTTGGTTACTTACCATAATAATATTTTCTATGACGTACTCGATATCACGGCCATTTAGGATAACCTCTCTAAGATTGTCGTCTGTAATACACTTCGCGATATTTTCTATATTATATGAACTTTTTTGACCAGGAAAGGTAAAGAAAGGACTACTAATATCTGGATCAACTGATGAAATGTACTTAAATGCCCCCTGTATAATACGAGCAGAATCTAAAGCACTTCTCGGGGCTACCACGCACACGTCAATTTTCTCTCTTATTATTTCGTCTATTATTTTATATAATTGTTCATCTGCACTGTAACCAAAGAAACATTCCTGTTCATTTTCTGACAAGAAATACGCAAATTTTCTGTGACTTGTACTGTATTCTAAAAGACGTCCACCATATGACTTCCTTGCCATTTGTTCAAACACACCCTCCAGGTGTTGCTTTACTAAACTATCGAATTCAGTTGTAACAAAATAATCAACAATAAAACCAAGACCGTCATGAGAATTTTTATCTGCATCATCTTTAAATCGAAAAAGAAAACTTTCTTGCATTTCATCCCACGTCCACTTTTCTTTATAATATTTATCCTTAATTCTTTTATAGCTATCAAAATCCTTAAACCCCATTTTAATAACCTCTGTTCTCATTTGCATTAAATGTCTAACAGAAGTGTTTATTGCTTCATTTACGTCTTGGTCATTTTCATTACCATGCAACAAAAAGAAATCTTTCATTTCCTTGGAATAACCATCGGGGAAATATTCCGTCCAGTCTTTAACAGGCTCTTGTTCTATTGGATTGCTAGGATTAAGGCCTTCAAATTTTTTCATAAATTTATATGATCAACTTCACTATATTAACATAAGAGACTTGACGATCTTGCCTACCACAAACATCAGTGGTATTTAAAAAATTTGCGGTGTGTATTGGACGAAGTTCGAATGTATTTCGGGCAAAATCCGCAGGATTTTGACGACTAATCGCACGCGCGGAGTACGAAGTGGGTTCGCGCAAAGGTTAGTACATCACCGCTCAGGATTGTAAGAATCAAATCCCACCGCCCTCCGCAACTACCCAAGATTCAGTGGACGCGCTGGTGAAAGAATTAGTTTTGAGTCTGTTCTCCATGCGTCTGATACATCTGCATATAGCTCAAGCTCATTCTCGTCGGGATCAAGAATGTAAAGACTGTGAGTGACCGTATGATCACTTGCGCCAAGGATAGTTACTCCAGACTCGCGCAATTCACGATAGACTGTTCGCAATGACTCAGGATTATCCCCAATTTTGAATCCAATATGATAGAGTCCCGGCCTCATTCCTTTTCGTTCTGGTACAGCACCACCAATCTCAATGAGCAGGAGTTCGTGATGTGTTCTTCCGGCAGAAAATAGAGCAGTGTTTGAACTTCTCATGATTTCATGAAACCCCAGAGTCTTCGCATAAAAATCAGCCATCTTTTCTAGATTGGTGACATACAAAACAACATGTCCAAGTTCGCATATCTTCATAACGTTAGCTAATTAGAATGGGGTAACAATCTGTTCACCCACATATTTATATTTGATATATTCCCCCTAAAGTACTCATGAGGACTGGGAGTGCTAGTGCGGCCAAAATAAGAGGGAGGACCACCATGAGGACTGAGGCAATGAGCATGGTGAGCAAGTATTTTCTACTCTTCTCTGTCGATGTATATATCGCATCAATCTTTTGTTCGAGGCGAACCAATTGTTCTTCTTGTGGATTCATATTTATAAAGTATATCACTACTTAAAATTTATTTTCTCAATACCACATTCGGTGTTGCTCCGTATGGGTCAGGCCAAAATTCGAGCTTTGACCACTTCGTTCCCTCAACCATTTCTCTGATGGCGTCATTGTGATCCATGTCTGCCTCCATGTAGAGGGTCCCACCTTCATTCAAGTAGTCCCATGCTGAATCAATAAGTATTTTATGAAATTCGTGTCCGTTGTCGTGTGCAAAAAATGCGAGGTGCGGTTCGTGTTCTATCATTTCTTTGTCGAGGTCTGGAAGAGCATCATAGGGAACATAGGGTGGCACTGCGAGGATGGCGTCGTATTTCCCTTCAAGCCCCTGAATATCTGAAGCGGTGATTACCCGCGCACGACCGTCTTCTATTCCATTTTTCTCGAGGTTTATTTCAATTTGTTCCTTCAGCTTCGGGTCAAGCTCACAGATGTCGACGGTCGCATTCCTGAGATTTACAAGCAGTGCAAGCCCCACGTTCCCTGCACCTGCAAAGGTGTCTGCGAGACGGAGTGCCCCTTCCTTCGTTTTCAACTCTTCAATCGCTCGAGTAACCCAAAACGCTGTTTCGGGACGTGGAATCATCGGACGAAGTGAGAGGTCGATATATGCACCGCAAAAATCAACATGTCCGAGCACATACTCATACGGCTCACCCTCCTCCAGTCGCTTTGCGTCATTGAAAAAATCGGCAGTTTCTATACCTGCATATTTTTCTTTTTTCAATTTCTGTTTAAGGGTTTCAATGTATGTCATAAAAATTGAAGGGTGCCACCTCGGTGGCACCCTTTGGAGGGTTTCGGTTTTTGACCAGAACACAGTAACTAGTCACCGTTCTCCATTTCTTGGCCGTGTTTTTAGGCAAATGCAAACTTACGCATAGTGCGCCTCCTCATACGCCCACACTCATGTGTGTACGAACACTATATTAAATTTATGATTAAAACTCAAGGAAGTCACTTCATCTCTCGAAGAATTTTGATTCTCTCTCCTGCCGGTGGGTGTGTCTGGAAGAGACCACCAATTTTTTGACTCATTGATTTTTCACCACTTCCGTATGGGTCAGCAATGAAGAGGTGCGCTGTCGCATGACTTGCTCTCTGCATAGGGCGCCCATATCCTGAAATCTTTTCAAGTGCTGAGGCAAGCCCTTCTGGGTAGCGTGTAAGCAGTGCTCCCGACGCATCGGCCAAATATTCACGCTTACGAGAGATGGCGAGTTGTATGAGTTGGGCTGCGATTGGCACGAGGATAATTCCCACAATCGCAAGCACGAGAAAGATTGGGCTCTTCTGTCGGTCACTTCCTCCGTACATAACTGCACGCATGAAGAAGTCTGCAAGCATGGCGAGGAACCCCGCGAGCACTACGGCGACCGTCATAACGAGCATATCCCTGTTCCCTATATGTGAGAGCTCATGTGCCATCACCCCCTCAAGCTCACTTCGGTCGAGCATTTGAAGGAGGCCTGTAGTGGTTGCGACCACAGCGTGTTCGGGGTCGCGTCCTGTTGCAAACGCATTCGGTGCAAGGTCATCCACCACATACACCTTGGGCATGGGAAGGCCTGCGGTAATAGAAAGATTTTCAACTACATTCCAGAGCTCTGGAAACTCTGCTCGTGTTGCCTCTCGTGCACCCGTCATACTGAGAACAATCTTGTCTGAAAACCAATAGCTCCCCACATTCATAAGAAGTGCAAAGATGATTGCCCCATAGAGGATGACTGGCGTTTGCATGTACCAGCTCACGGCATATCCAACCGCAACAACAAGTACGAGAAATGCTCCCATGAGGAGCCATGTCTTCTGAATATTTTCGCCCTGATGTGTATAGAGTGTTGCCATAGAAAAATAATTACTAATACACCATTGTACAAAAGAACTTATACTCAGCAATACTA
The DNA here is from genome assembly GCA_024653575.1 of Candidatus Kaiserbacteria bacterium. Classification (GTDB taxonomy): domain Bacteria; phylum Patescibacteriota; class Minisyncoccia; order Phycocordibacterales; family UBA918; genus Damh-18. The sequence goes on along the minus strand of JANLIJ010000016.1, from coordinate 10,482 downwards.
ACTACTTCTAACAGGAGTAGTTAGGTTAGGACAGCATAAGCTGATTTTCTTGCATATATGGTTTAATTTGTTCAATCACTGATTCACCAGAAATACCAGAGAGTGGTATAAAAACATCCCACTCATTATTAGACTTTAGAAGTTTATTATTCAAGTGTTTCATTAATTGCTTAAGAAGTGACTGTTTTTCAGTTTCAATATCATTTTTAAGCGATATACATAAATATTCTACTTTTTGAGTATGGTATCGAGTCTTAACAAGTTGAGAAGTAATGGATATATCCTTAATATTCTTCCATACTATTTTCTTGTAAAATTGTTTCCCGAGAAAACGGGGCCTTGAAATCCCCTCACTATCTATGACACAAACGATTCTTGTTTGAAATAAGAAAAAGAAAAAAATACACCCGAAAAATATTGTTAGTAACAATGCTTCACGTAGCTCATCTTTCTGTTCACCAAACAAAAATTCATTCGCTGGCACTTGATTGCCCACGTCATCATACCTCCATGTGCTCATACCACTGTCTGGATTATCTAATTGCCTATGTAGCTGCTTAGTTTCTTGAATATTAGTAACGATAAGCGCTATGCAAAGAAAAAAGAAAACGCCCGAGGCAAGAACACGTGCAAACTTTCTTTTTAAAGAACTTTTAATTACAATTTGAGCTGTATCATTCATGATATTTAATTTGTTACCCCCGTCACCAGCTTCCTCCTCCGCCACCCCCACTTCCTCCGCCTGAAAAGCCACCTCCACCGCTTGCAGAGCCTCCTCCTGAAGCGCCCGAACTTGCAAATGCAGTCGAGAATGCACCAAGGCTTTGGGTAAGCGAGACCGTATTGAAGGTACTCACGCTTCCACCTCCGTCATACCAATCTGGGTTTGGAATCGTAATTCCCTCGAAGGTCTTTGCCCACTCCTTTTCTACTCCAAACGCGATTGCGTATGGGAGGAACTCCATGAAGTGTTCTGCATTCCGCTCAGGGGCATTGTGGAAAATGTATCGCTGTGACTCGGTCACTCGGAGGAAATCTTTGAATCCTTTCAGGTGGTCGAGCGCTTCATATCCTTTACGGGTCCGCCTTTCAATCAAAAATCCCGTGGCAAAACCTTTCTCTTTCAAATCCTTTGCAAGAGATGATTTAAGTGCAACAAACTTTTTATAATTTTCGTGCGATTGTGCATAATTACTCTTAAGATCGGAAAGAGTTATCTTGCTTCCCACACCAGAGAAATTATAAAAGACAAGAGAAAGAACTTCTTTTTCAAAAGTCCCTTCGAGGTCGTCTGTCGATTTAAGTAATTCAATCTCATAATCATCCACCTCAAAGAAAAAGAGTACTTTTCTATCAATCTTTTTAATCCTTATGTATCCCTGTTCAGCAAGATAGACGATGCCTGCAGTAATGTCTCGCGGGTCGAGTCGCTTATCAAAGAGGTACCCTGCATACATAGGCTTCACTCCTTCATAGGGCTCATATTGAGGAATAATCGTATTTCCCGTTTTATAAGCAGTCTTGTACTGATATATCGTATATGCAATCCATGCGAGCAATACTGGAAGCACGAGAAGCAAAATCACACCGAGCTTGTATCGTTCGCGTACATCTATAGAAATAATATTGCGATTGAGTGCCTGTGCAATAGTCATTCCCTCACCAATATCAAAATTGCGACCACTGAAGACAACCACCCCATTTTCTCCCGCCTTCGATTCACACGACGCTGGGTCACCCTCAAATCCTCGATAGCATGAGCGTTCGCGAAGAAGTATTGAATCCTCTGAGGTGACTCTCACCTCAATTGATTGAATGGGGACTGTCCACTCATTTCCATTTACATTCCAATACAGGTCTGCTCCTCCGTTTTTTTCGTAGGTAATAGCACCAGAAACAGCATATGCAATCTCATACGTATGCGTGCCGGAAATAGTACTGTCGGGGTCGCCTATCTTTACACACCACTCATTTCCATCGGTGATGGTATACGGGACACTCCCCCCGTCCATCACAATTGATTTCAACTCAATATCAATGTATCGCTCGCGGAGCAGTGATGATGGCTGTTCACTATGGAGTAACGGGATGCAACGATACATACCATGTCGCTCTTCGGTGAAAACATACGAGATTGTCTCCGTCACTGCGAACGAGCTATCTTTCTTTACATCAATATCCGCACGAAATGATTCAATATACTCGGCACGCGTAATATCTGGCACAACAAAAAGGGCAAGAACGATTCCGAATGCAATGAGGAGTTTTTTTGATATCATGATGAAAATATAGAAACACCTGTTCAGATTCTCATTCCTATCACGCAGTGAAATCTTTTATTTCTAGATGTAATCCGCGAAGAAACAAGGTTTACGACCGAGGCGTATATGGACATACGACGAGTAGTAAACCGCAGTTTCGACAAAGGAGTACGCTAGAAATAAAAGATTTAATCGTCGAAGCCACCACGACCCTGATCATTGGAACTATACTCCGTATCCGAAGACCACGAGAGATATAGATGATCTTCATATCCTCCCTTCTCTTCAATACTCGTAAGGACCGCCTCTTCCAAATCTTCATCTGAGACTCCAAACTCCTTCTTGACGGCATCAATGGTAATGACAAGGTCGGCAAGCTCTTTCAAAAGCCCCGAACGCCCTGAATGATTTGAGACACCACTCGCCTCCTCAAATACCTTTCGAACAATCTCACGCTTGTATTCGTCGTGATCAACCTCGCGGACGTCACACTCGAACCCTTTTCCTGCAATAATATCGGGGACCTTATCTCGACAAAGCTTGTTATAGTATATTTTTTCCATACGTGTTTCTTGAAGTGCTAATTGAAACTTACCTTCACTGGCTCCTTTTCAACGCTGTCTGCCTCAAGTTCAAAGTATGCTTCCTCTTTGAAATTGAACATGTTCCCGATGAGATTTGATGGGAATGATTGAAGCGCAATTTTGAGGTCACGTGCATTGCCGTTGTAGAAACGACGTGCTGCCTGAATCTTATTTTCTGTATCAGAGAGTTCACGCTGAAGTTCGAGGAAGTTTGTATTTGCCTTAAGGTCTGGATATGCCTCAGCTACTGCAAGGAGTTTCCCAAGTGCCTGCCCAAGCCCCGCCTCTGCGCCTGCCATTGCTGCGAGAGTCTCTGGAGTTATATTTGATGGATCTACGTGCACCTTTGTCGCCTCTGCTCGTGCATTCGTGACCGCATCAAACGTCTCACGCTCATGTGATGCATATCCCTTCACTGTCTCTACGAGATTTGGAATAAGATCGTATCGACGCTTGAGTTGTACATCGATATCTGCCCACGCTTCCTTTGTTCGTTGGATAAGCTTTACGAAGTTGTTGTATGCAACAATTGCCCAAAGAGCAACGACTGCAACAACAATCAAAATGATATAGGTAAGTGACATAGTTTTAAGATAAACCTTATAATTAAAAGGTTAGTAAAGTATATCACTCCCAAAATGGAAGAAAAGGAGTGTTTACATAAAAACAAAAAACGGCCCCAGTGGTGGAAAACTAAAACCGCTTTCCGCTCCTGTGGCCACACCATGTCCCTATACAACCCTTGCGCTTCTTTTGATATTTCCCAACATCTGGGGATTCCTAGGAAAACCGAATGTCTGCGCGAGAAGCCCATCGACATACCCAGGCTCTTCCCAACCCTTAGGAAGACAAAGCATGTCCACCAAGCGGTCAGGTACACAGCGGTTCAGCTCGTGCCGTGCATCATTAGAAGTAATGCCAACAGTAGAAAGAACCTTCGTAAAGCGGTCGATTCCTGGTAATGGCAAATAGTCCAAATAGGGGCTATGTTTTGGCAGGAGTTGCTTAAGAATCGGATGATACCCGTCAAAAGCACCAATACACTTGCCTGCAAACCTTAGAAAGACCCCACCGGGCACTTCTACGATGATACCTGGCTCTGCCGCCTTGCCGCTAATTGATACACCTCCGAAGATATGAACTCGCTCTAGCCGTTCTCTTACGGCATGAGCCCTCAGTACATCGGCGTACTCTTCCATTTGCAAATCAGTAATCAAAATCATCTCGCTCCCCCAAGTAATTGATCCAAAGAACACTTAGACTCTGTGTTAAGTAGAACGACATTGAACACTAAATTTTAAGGTGTGTCAATGAAAACAGGTAATGTGCAAGCACATTTGGCACTTTTCTTTATCATTAAGGAATGTGCGTCTCTATGGCAGAAACAATACAAGAAGAACGGTGGCGTTGGCTCAAACCGATTATCAATAAGGAGATGAGGCTCGTTGATGTGGCGAAGATATGTCCACACAGTGAACGAAGTCTCAAACGGTGGAAGAAGGCGTATGAGGTGCACGGTATGGATGGTCTCATACCAAAGAGTACAGAGCCGAAGGTGTCTCCAAAGGAGACCCCTATACGCATCAAGGAAGAAGTCATTGCGCTTAGGAAGCGGACAAAACTCTGCGCACTCAAACTGCATTGGAAACTAGAGAAGCAAGGGCTCATGGTACCAGCACGCACTATTGGCAAGATACTCAAAGACGAGGGGCTTGTACGGAAGTATCGCGTGAAGAAAATCACATACAAGTATCTCCGCGCAGAACGCCAACCCGGTGAGCTCATCGAGATTGATGTGAAATACGTACCAGGGATGATTGCAGACAAACGGTATTACCAATACACCGCTATTGATACGGCAAGCAGATGGCGGTACCTGCGTGTCTTTGAGGAACAGAGTACGTACCACTCAATACTATTTCTCGAGGATGTGATTGCACGATTCCCGTACCCCATCACAGGGGTGAAGACAGACAATGGCAGTATTTTCACCAACTACTACGTTGGTACGAACAAACGTTCTGACCTCACGGTGAAGACCATACATGCACTCGATATATTCTGCAGAGAACATGGTATTGTCCACTACCTCATTGATCCAGGGAAACCTGCACAGAACGGTACCGTTGAACGAAGTCATCGTGAGGATCAGGAAAAGTTCTATGAACGAAACACGTTTCGTTCATCACACGCTCTCCATAAGAAAATCCGCGTATGGAATGAGTACTATAACAATCTTGAACACTGTGGACTTAACGGGAAAACGCCCAATGAGGTACTATATAGAAAAGTGACAAATGTCATTGCCTAAAACAAACAGGCGGCCCCTAGAGCCACCTGTTTTCTGTTACTTCTATTCTTTAATACCCCCCATTCCTCCCATACCCTGCATTCACGTCAGGTTACTAATTCGCTAATGCTCATAAGTACCTCCTGTCCGACTTACAGTCGCTGTACACTTTTCGCAGAAACTGCTCAAAGTCTTGCGAAATACTCCCAGTATTTCTCACCTCGTGGTTTTGGCATTATATGAAGTCCCGTCCAAAAATTCATTTTGAATAGGATTTTGAGACAGACTCAGAAAATATAGTCACTAGCGTTCATTATTTTCTGGCCACATCACTCCGGCTCATGGGAGGCTGTAAACGTCCGCAGGGACGTTTACATCATGCCTCCCATGCCCATTCCGGACATATCAGGCATAGCTGGTTTCTCTGGCTCTGGTGCGTCTGCAATCGCTACTTCTGAAGTAAGAAGAATTCCCACAGCAGATACTGAATGCTGGACACCTGCGCGCTCAACTTTCACTGGATCAATGATACCTGCCTTAATCATGTCGTCGACGTACTCTGCCTTTGCAGCATCGTATCCGAAGTTTCCACCGCGCTCCTTTACCTTCTGAACAACAACAGCACCGTCATCACGCCCAACGTTGTTTGCAAGTTGCTTGAGTGGTTCTTCAAGCGCTTTAAGCACAATGCGATATCCAATGAGTTCATCTCGACTCAGGTCCTTGTTTACGCGCCCCTCTACCATAGCTGCAGCACGGGTGAGTGATGTTCCGCCTCCAGGGACGATTCCCTCCTCAATTGCTGCCTTCGTTGCGTTCACGGCGTCTTCAATCTTGAGTTTGAGATACTTCATCTCAGTCTCAGTTGCCGCGCCCACCTTGATAACTGCAACACCTCCTGAGAGCTTTGCGATACGCTCCTCAAGTTTCTCCTTATCAAATTTAGAATCAGTTTGTGCGAGCTGTGCGCGGAGCGCATCAACGCGCGCAGTGATGGCTTCCTTCTTTCCCTCACCGCTCACAATAATAGTCTTGTCTTTTGTTGCCACCACGCGACCCGCCTTTCCAAGTGCGTCGAGCTCAGTGAGTTCAAGCTTGAGACCTACTTCTTCAGTAATTACCTGACCACCGGTCATAATTGCAATATCTTGAAGAATCTCTTTCTTCCTATCACCATACCCTGGAGTCTTTACTGCAAGTACTGAGAACCCGCCACGAAGCTTGTTGACCACGAAAGTCGCAAGTGCTTCACCATCAACATCATCAGCAATAATGACGAGCTCCTTCTTTCCTGTCTGAGCCACCTTTTCGAGAAGTGGAAGAATTTGCTGTGCAGAGCTAATTTTCTTGTCTGTGATAAGGATAAGCGCATTCTTATACTCAGCTTCCATACGCTCGGTATTGGTAATCATGTATGGAGAAACGTATCCACGGTCAAATTCCATTCCCTCGGTGAATTCTGTTTCAATACCAAATGATTGTGATTCCTCTACAGTCACCACACCATCCTTACCAACCTTCTCAATAGTCTCAGCAATCTTTGAACCAATATCTTCACTCTCAGCAGAAATGGTTGCGACCTGTCGTATTTCTTCTGTTGTTGAAATCTGTACGGCCATCTCATGGAGTGCCTTCACCACATCCTCTGACGCCTTCTCCATCCCATGACGCACGGCCATTGCATTCACACCCATAGTGGTGTGTTTGAGACCTTCCGTAAGGAGCGCCTGTGTGAGGATTGTTGCGGTTGTCGTTCCGTCACCCGCAAGCTCGTTCGTCTTGTTGGCAACTTCCTTGATGATTTCAGCACCCATGTTCTCAAACTTGTCCTTGAGTGTGATTTCCTTTGCAATCGAGACACCATCGTTGGTAATCATTGGACCACCGTACCCCTTGTCGATAATGACATTCCTCCCGCGGGGGCCGAGTGTTACCTTCACCGCATTTGCAACCGTGTCGACTCCCTTCTTGAGTCGTTTTTTGACATCCTCTCCATAAATTACTTCTTTTGCCATGCTTAGATTTTGTTATGAGCGAAGCGAATTAGAAAATCTTAGCCGTCGCAAAATTTTATTCCTAATAAATTTTGTGACGCACCAGCCCTGTCTTCACCTGCCTGTTACTCTTTTAATAATTCCAGACCTTAACCTTGTTACACAATAATTCCGAGAACACTCGAAGCAGAGACGATGTAGAGCTCTTCACCGGCAATCCTCACTTCATCAAACCCATACTTCGAGAAAATAATTCTGTCACCTACCTTCACATCCATAGGGATACGCTTTTCACCATCCTCATCCCATTTTCCTTCACCGACAGCGACGACAATACCCTGTTCTGGCTTTTCCTTACTCACCGTATCAGGAACAATAATACCTGACGCTGATTTCGTTCCAGCCTCCTCGTCAGTAAGTCGACGAACGACAATGCGGTCTTGAAGTGGCTTTATAGTATTTGAACTCATATACAAATATTGTTTTCCTTAATGCTTTTAATCCTTAATGAGGCCGTATTATAAGAGCGATTTCATTTCGTGTCCACTCTCTTAGAAATTAATCCATTTTATTTAGGATGGTCGACTTACGATGTCGACCATTTTTGTTCCTTAGGAAATTTTAGGTAATAAAAAAGGGCCCGTGATGCATTACTGCATCCGGTACCCTATGGCGTTCTCGCTTCCGTTCTTCAGGGAGCGACGCCGTATTGTGCCTTGTAGGCAAGAACTGCGTTCAGGTTTTCTTTCGCTTCATGAAGGATGTCGGGACTGAGCGGACTCAGCACCATATCCTGCAGATAGGCGATTATGTCTTCGAGTGAAGCAATCGAGAACACGGGGATTCCGTAGATCTCGTTCACCTCCTGCACTGCAGAGAGCTCCCCCTGCCCACGTTCCTGCCGATCAAGCGCAATGAGGACTCCTGCTGGCTCGGCGCCGGCACCCCTGATGATATCGATCGATTCACGCACCGATGTTCCGGCACTGATGACGTCATCGATAATGAGCACCTTGCCACGAATGTGGGCGCCAACGGTGGTACCGCCTTCGCCATGATCCTTGGCCTCCTTGCGGTTGTACGCATAGGGAATATTGCGACCATAATGCATCGCGAGCATGACCGCTGTCGTCGAGACAAGCGGTATGCCCTTGTATGCCGGACCAAAGAGCACGTCGCAGACAAGCGACCCTTGCCCAAGCTCTGGCGCAAGACGATCTGCGTAGAAGCTCGCGAGCTTTCCCAAGCTCGCACCATCACTGAAAAGGCCAGCGTTAAAGAAATAGGGCGAAAGACGCCCCGCCTTGGTCTTGAACTCGCCGAAACGCAGTGCGCCGAAAGCCATCGTGAGCTCGATGAATCTTCGAGCAGTCACCTTTCGAAGTTTTTCCAAGCTGTAGCCGTCCTCGAACATAATGTTTCCCTCCATTCGTTGGTTGTTGGGGGTTGCCGAGGCCACTGCAAATGGCCAATCCAGCGAATTGAAATCTGGCGCAGTCGCATCTCCTTCCGCTCTCGGTTTGGAAGTAACACGATCTTCCACATCTGGTCCCATGATTCACTCCTTCATTCAGTTGAGATGCGAAATGATTTCATCGTTCAGGCGTTGGGCTTCCTTGCCTGCGGCCTCGGCGAAGTCTTCACCGGAAGATGCAAAGATGATGCTCCGCGAAGCGTTGATGACAAAACCTTGGCTGTTACTGTCCTTTCCAGCCTTCACCGTTGCTTCGACGTCCCCGCCTTGGGCGCCGACACCTGGAATCAAGATCGGCAAAGTACCGACAATCTTCCGGACCGACTCAAGTTCAGCAGGTGCCGTAGCTCCAACGACGAGGCCACAGTTGCCGTTCTTGTTCCAGAAGTGAGCGACACGGTATGCCACGTAGTTGTAGAGGGTGGTGAGACCGCTCGACGACCACGGCACCGCACCGACATCCTGGATATGCCGAAACGCTTCCGTTGGGACATGAACTGATAGATCCTGGAACTCGCCGGCGCCTGGATTCGAAGTACGGGAGAGCACGATGACGCCCTTGTCCTTCTGGTCGAGATACGGTTGCGCCGCTTCCATACCGAGGTACGGGTTCACCGTGACTGCATCCGCGTTGCACTCTTCAAACGTGAACTGGATGTAGCCCAAGTTGGTATTGCCGATATCCATGTCCTTGGTATCGAGAATGACCGGCGTCCCCGGGACAGACTCGTGAATGAACTGGATGACCTCGATAAGTGCTTCGAGACCTTCCGCTCCAATCGCAAGGAAGAATGCGAGATTCGGTTTGTATGCCGAAGCAGAGCGCCACGTCGCACGGACGATTTCCTTGTTGAACTCGACAATTGCACCTTTCTTGCTCGAATGTTTCGAACGGATACATGCCGGGATCTTGGGGTATTCGCTGTCGAGACCGACACACGTAAACCTTCCTCCTGCCCAGCTTGTCTGCAACATCTCCATGAAGTTCTGTGTCATTCCATTTTCCTCTCTCTCGATTGTCTCTAGAACGATTGTGAGCCGACCCATTCGGTTCACATACCCGATGAGCACAATACGCTCAAATTAAAGAAAAATCAACACAGAAACAAGGCTCACGTCAAGAGCACCTTATTGGATTTTAATTCAATGCTATAGCGTTGAATTAAAATCCACATTGAGTGTAAATTATCACTACACTCACAACAAACACCTTCGACTTTCAATATTTCGGAGTCTATGCTACTATCATCGAGTCATGGAAATAGTCCGTACCATACTTCCGTACGTACAGATAATCCTCTCTATCCTCCTTGTCGCTGCGATTTTACTCCAGCAACGAGGTTCGAGCATGGGCGGTGCCTTTGGAGGGGACAACTTTAGTGCGACGTACCACAAGCGCAGAGGAGCTGAGCTCTTCCTGTATAGGTTTTCTATTGTACTTGCTATTCTTTTTGTAGCATCTACATTCCTGAGTCTTTTGGTGTAATACCATTCCTGCACACGATATCGTGACAGTGTTTCTTGTGTGTTTCCACATATCCATTATTAATTTATCGAACGTATCTATACACTCTATATAGTGTGATACATCACGATTTATGGAACTATTTAAGTTTTCATCTCCAACAAAATCGAGCTACATAGATGTCTATTTCAAGAAGCTTCATGAGCTCAAGGCAAGTGATGCATTCATTATTAAAATTGCGCTTCTTGTGTGTGGAATTTTCTTACTTGCAACCCTCGCCTTCCTCAGTACACAGTACTCGGTACAGACACCAACTACTGGCGGAACGTTCCGTGAAGGTATTGTGGGAACGACGCGGTTTGTAAACCCCGTCCTCGCAGTGACGAGAGCCGACAAAGACCTCACCACACTCCT
>JANLIJ010000009.1 GCA_024653575.1 Candidatus Kaiserbacteria bacterium | reverse complement strand
GACAAATCCAATCTCCGTCTCCATCGGCGACCTAAACGGCGACGGCAAAGCCGACCTTGCGGTGGCAAACAATAATAGTACTTCCGTCTCCGTTTTCCTTAACAACGCCACCTCAATGCTCTACGCACAAGCTTCTTCTGGCAACGTCGGCATTGGCTCTTCATCACCATCTGCAAAACTTTCTGTTACCGGTACTGCAGGTTCTGGCAATATCTTCGCTTTCGCGTCATCTACCAATGCAAACCTTCTTTCTCTAAACGCCGGGGGGGTTCTTACCTTTGGAAATGACGCCAATGCAGATATATATATAAACGGTGGAGCCACTACAACAAACCCACAATCAAATCAAAACAACATCGCTATCGGTAATGAAGCTTTTTCGTACTACGCTGTTGGCGGAGCTATAAATAACGTCGCACTTGGTTACAGTGCCCTCCGCGGTTCTTCAACAGTCCCAATGACAGGAGATTATAATACAGCAATTGGTAATTACGCCGGTCAGAAAAACACTACCGGTGCCTACAACTCCTTTGTTGGTTACTATGCAGGTGGCACCAACTCCACCGGTTCCAGCAACTCTTTCTTAGGTCGATCAGCCGGTCGTTACAATTCCACCGGTTCCAGCAACTCTTTCTTAGGTGAGTCTGCTGGTCAAATTAACACCACCGGTTCCAGCAACTCCTTTGTTGGTAGTTGGGCCGGATACTTCAACTCCACTGGCTCCAATAACTCTTTCATGGGTTACTATGCTGGTGCTAACAACGAAACGGGTGGTGGAAACGTTGGTCTCGGATACCAGGCAGGAGCAGGTACTTTTGGTCAATCCTATGCGTCAAGCACCATGATTGGATATCGAGCCGGCCTTTCTCTCACCACCGGCTCCGGCAACATACTCCTCGGCTACCAAGCAGGCGATGCTCTGACATCTGGCTCTAACAATATCGCTATCGGCTATAACATCGACCTCCCTTCAAATACTACCTCAAACCAACTCGCCATAGGTAATCTCATCTTTGGCACGGGTATCGACGGCACAGGCACCACACTCTCTACGGGTAACATTGGAATTGGTACCACCTCACCATCCGCAAGACTTTCTGTCACGGGTGCCGGAAGTGCTACGTCTCCTATATTTGCCGTCGCCTCTTCATCAAATACAACTCTCTTCACTGTCCTTGGGACGGGTAACGTGGGCATCGGCACCTCAACACCTGGGGCACTTCTCAACCTCGACAAGCGAGCACTCACTGGCTCAGTCGTTGGTGGCATGAAGCAGTATTTGAGTTTTGCAAACTCAACGGTGAGCGCGGTGTACTACGGGGATGAATCATACTTCGTGAACGCGCCAACTGCGACGAGTACGTTCGTTGGAAAGATGATACGTGTCGAAGATACGAGTGTGCTCGGCAATACCGTGCGAGGTCTTGAAGTGCAGGCACACAGAGGGACGAATACCTCTGGTGAAAATACTGCGCTCTCAGGATTTGCGCGTACCTTTGGTGTAAGTGGAACGACCTTCGGCGATGCGGGCGAGACCTATCTCCCAGCCGGAGTCTTTGCGGAGACGCGGGGTACCACACAGGGAAATGCACTTCGCGCATACTCTGGCACCATCACCACCGAAGACCTTGTCTCACTCTTCCATGATACGAGCAACTTCACGGGTACCGGCCTCTCGATGAACTTTGGAAATGCAGGCGGTACCTTTACCTCAACGAGCACGGCAAAATTCCTCGATTTTCAAGTAGGAGGAACATCGAAGTTTACGGTTACTGCACAAGGAACTACAACAATTGGTGACGGCACAACCACCTACAAGGCAGGACTTCAGATTGGATATGGAGGACTTTGTGTCGATAATGACGGGTCATGTACAGCCTCAACAACGGGACGCATCACCTCAGTTTCATCAGCAAGTGGAAATTCAGACCTCGCTGAAATGTATTTCTCAAGTCAGGAACTCGAGGCGGGTGAAATTGTTGCGCTCACCGGTGGACTTTCGATGGAGCGCGCGAGCGAAGAAAGTTCACAAAATATCATTGGCGTTGTTTCTACGAAACCAGGTCTCATCATGGGATTCGACGACACGTCACTCGTTGCGGGTGAGGGGGCGTACCCCGTCGCCCTTAAGGGACGTGTTCCAATCAAGCTCTCGACAGAGAACGGCCCAGTCGTGAAGGGTGACCGTATTGCGCTCTCGTCAATTCCTGGTGTGGGAATGAAGGCAAATGATGGCGATGTGGTCGTTGGTATTGCGCTCGAGGATTATACCGGTGAGTACGCATATTCACCTGCGTACCTCAATCAGTTTGGTGATGATTTGGTGAAGCGTAAAATGCGACCACTTAATCAAGAAACCGACACACGTACACAGGATGGATGTTCATATGGAGGTGGAAGCGCACAGGGCGAAGCACAATGTGTGAAGGATAGAGTGAAGCCAATAAAGCCAGTGACGGTTTCTGTCGACACAAAGACCTCTGCGCTCAATGAACTGAAATCAGAAGTTGCCGAGGTCGCGTATACGAAGGATGGGGAAGAGGTCACTATCGGGCAGGCTATTATGTTTGTACACCTTCATGACTTTATTGCGCAATCAAGTCGCGATATCCTTACAGAACTTTCTGCAACCTCAAGTGTCCTAAATGGTAATGGCACTGAGACACTTTGGAGTCGTGTGAAGGAGCTTGCTCAAAACTTTGTGGACGGAGTACTTCGCGTTGCGGGTATTAAGACCGATGAGCTTTGTGTTGGCGACGTCTGCGTTAATGAGGCGACGTTCCTCAGAATGGTAGAGAACGCGGGAGGTGCACAGGCTTCGGGAGATACAAGTACTGGTACTGGTTCAGTGGATACGATGATAGGAGGAGGGGGAAGTGCGGTTGATTCCGGAGGGTCTTCTCCTGAGTCAACTCCGGTTGTTGAAGCGCAGAGTCCGGTACTTGAAGACCCCGCTCCGACCGCCGAGACCCCAGTAGAAGAACCGCCGGTAGAGACCTTATCCGAAGAGCCAACACCGTCAGACCCAGAACCAACGGCACCATCCTCAGAACCCACACCAGTACAAGAAGAAGTACCGTCAGACCCAGCACCTACACCAGTATCAGAACCAACACCAGTACCCGAGGCGACACCTGAACCACCAGTAATATAAAAGAGAGTGAATAAGGGATAGAGGATAGAAAAATGAAGATATTGAATAGAGAATAGAGAGAAACAACAACATGCAAAAAGATTTTACAAATTGGAATATAAAGAAACCCCTCATTAACAATGTGATTGGCTCTGCTTTATTTCATGAACGTGAAATATGGTGGTGTCTGCTTGGCGTCAATGTTGGTTTTGAACAAGATGGAGGTCAAAAAGATTTCGGTAGATCTGTTGTAATTATTAAGAAATTTAATCTCGATTCGTGCCTCATTGTCCCACTTACCTCAAAAACAAAAACTGGCAAATACTATTTCTCTCTTGGAAAAATTAATGGAAGAGATGCGGTAGCTGTACTTTCACAAATTCGCTTTATCGATAGAAGGAGATTGGAGGAAAAAATTTGCACTCTCGAAAAAGGTATATATAAGGAACTGATAGCAAATCTCGTTGAGATAAATATGAATTGTCCACCCTAAAACGTTCTCACCCCGCACTTTGCAGTGCGGGGTGCAGGCCGAAGCCATTTGTCCATATATAATACCAGTCAGTAAAAAATAGTCAACGACAATCAAGTCTAAATAAAAAATGAGGAATTTAGTATCACAACAAAATAACGTCTGCACATACATATATATGTATGTGCGAGGGATGTTTAACATAGGCCACGGCGCCCAGAGG
>JANLIJ010000197.1 GCA_024653575.1 Candidatus Kaiserbacteria bacterium | reverse complement strand
GACCATAAGATACAGGCATCATACCAGAACCTCATATCTCGTGTTACTTTGTAATCACTATGTATAAGGGCAAAACGGTAAGCGTGGTCATCCCAACGTATAACGAGGAAGGGAGCATTCGTGCCGTCATCAACGAATTTTTTGAGACCGGAGTCGTTGACGAAGTGGTAGTAATTGATAATAACGCACTCGGGAATACGAGGGGGGAAGTGACCCAAACAAAAGCCCGACTCGTTGAGGAAAAAGAACATCAGGGTTACGGCCACGCCATGATGCGCGGACTCCGAGAGGCAAAAGGCGACCTCGTCATAACAACAGAGGGAGATGGGACATTTCTGCCGAAAGATATTCATAAATTTCTCTCATACACCGATGAGTTCGAGGTCATTTTCGGAACGCGAACCTCTAGGGCTGCTATATGGTCTGGGGCCTTTATGCCCTTTCCAGTGCGATTCGGCAATTGGGCGGTAGCAAAATTTCTAGAAGTGTTGCATAACGGCCCAAGCATGACTGATGTGAGCTGTTCCTACAAGCTCTTTTCTAGGGAAGTGCTGAACAGCGTTTTCGATTTATTCCATCTCTCCTCGGGTAAAGACTCGTTCTCTATCGAGATTATGATATGGGTGATGCATCGCGGGTGGCAACCGATAGAGATTCCTGTGATTTATAAACAGCGCGTTGGCGTTTCTATGTATTCGGGCGAGAGCGTGTTTAAAGCCGCAAAGATAGGACTTAAAATGGTGTTCCAGATACTCCGATATCGTTTCATGCACCTCTAGTGCACATTCTACATAGTTGACCAACAAATACAGGCTATAAGGAATTGACAGATTTAGAATTGAATAGTACACTCATTTCAGACATAATAAGTTCGCTACGAAACGAAACAGAGAAGAGGAGAGACCAATGAATGTAATACCAACGAGACTTGATGGTGTGTTATTGCTCGAGCCAAAGGTGTTCGGCGATGAACGAGGATTTTTCTACGAGGCCTTTAACCAGCGCGAATTCAACCAAATACTCGGAACTGAAGAGACCATTGTGCAGGACA
>JANLIJ010000175.1 GCA_024653575.1 Candidatus Kaiserbacteria bacterium | reverse complement strand
ACTCCCTGTGAACCTTGAAGACATTAGCTTCATGATTCGAGACATTCTCCCAAAGCAGGGAAAGTACAGCGACCACACCAAGGTGAAGTTTTCAAAGGTCTACACCATCGAACAGAGTTATGAATCACTCTTCGATTCAATCTTCCGTTCACTGGTGGAAATCATGCTCTATCATGCACTCCTCGAGTCAAAGGCGAGTGAGCACTCTGCGCGTATGGTCGCCATGAAAAATGCGACCGACAAGGCACGCGACGTATCGCGCATTCTCACACTTCAGTACAACAAGGAGCGACAGAGTGTCATCACGGCAGAAGTGTCAGAGATTACCGGAGGTATCGAAGCGATGAAGAATTAATATGAAAAATTTTGAAATCAAAAACTCAGCATTTGGAACCGGTTCGTTTGCTGTTTGCGATATCAAAAAGAATGATCTTGTCATTGATTGGAATGATGGTTCTGGGACTCTATATAATCTAGAAAGTGTTTTTGATCTTCCCCCAATAGCAGCGAATCATGCAATTCAGTGTAATAAGAACGAATGGATAGATCACCCGGAGGGGAGGAATATCAATCACTCATGCTCAGCCAATTGTGGTTGGAATGGGAGATTTAAGCTTGTTGCGATGAAGGATATTGCACAGGGAGAAGAACTTACACTCGATTATGACACCATGGAGGATAGCGTTTGGGTTATGCCGGAAGAGTGCAGGTGCGGTACAGAGCGATGCAGAAAGACGATCAAAGGTTTTAGATTTTTACCCAAGGAAATAGTCGATGAGTATATGGAAGGTCGGTACATATCAGAATGGCTGATTGAAAAGTACAATTTAGATAAAAAACAAGAAGCTTAGCAATAATTACAGAATTTAATTACAAACAACATGACTACAACAACACACACAGAGGGTACCGTTACACAGATCATTGGTCCAATCATTGACGTCTACTTCAGTGATGATATTCCAATGCTGAGCCATGCACTTGAGGTGACTCATGAGGATGGTCGTGTGCTCACACTCGAGGTTGCACAACACCTCGGTGGTAGTCGAGTA
>JANLIJ010000170.1 GCA_024653575.1 Candidatus Kaiserbacteria bacterium | reverse complement strand
GTCTCGACACATGGTCAAGTTTCCATCCACTTGATACTGAAAGGTTTAATGACTTCGTTAGTGAAGCTTATAGAAATGGAGACTTCAATATAAGTCATGAGAATTTTTTAGCAGTATTCCCAACTCTAAATGAGCACTTAGAGAGAACGGCTAGCAACTTATACGGTCGATACGAAAATGGGATAGAGCTACTAAGGCAATTCCATAAAAATCTATAGGGAGAGCGGTTGTGATTATTTGTGAAATAATTGATGCGCATCATCATAAATAAATATGGCATTTCTTAACTTCATAAAATCACTGGTTTCAGAGAATGGGGGTGAAAAAGAGTATCGAGAAAAGCTCACTGCTGTTCTGTCTGACTCTGAATTAACCAAAGAAGAAGAAAATGAATTGGAAACAATAGCCCAGAAACATGGGCTGACAACTGAGGATGTAAGCAGACTGCAAAAAGCAGGGCTCTCAGGTGTATTCCAGAACATCTCTTCTGACCAACGCATTACAGAAGATGAGCGAAAATCATTAGAAGTATTGCTCAACCATTTCAAGCTTCAGACCAGTGATATCAAGTTCGACCAAAAAGCTTTCAATAAATACTATTCTCTTGCTCTTATTGATAAAGGAATCTTACCTGAAGTCAGTCGAGAAAATCACAACATCAATGTGCTCTTTAAAAAGGGAGAGGTGTTGCATTTTGGCACAGCAGCTGAACTAAGAAAGCTAAGGAGAACCACTACTCGTATTAACTATGGTGGTCTCACTGGTTCTATAAAGATTGCCAAAGGAATTCGCTATAGAGTTGGGTCACTAGGGGTTAGTTCGAAATCAGATGAGATCTTGGCTACAGAAGACACTGGTACTTTCTATATCACAGACCAGCGTGTGGGTTATATGGGAGCAAGAAAGCAGTTTTCTATACCTTTCAATAAAATCCTTTCGTTCGAGCTTCGTCCCGGAGCGATGTACATCTTCAAAGATGGGAAAGAAACACCATATATTCTCACACTTGCTGACTACGAAGTGCCGTCTGCAATGATTTCCTTTATTCTGAACAAAGACGAGTAGATATCAAATCGGATGAAAGGATAATAGAAGTGTGAGTGTACAGAACCCCCAACAAGTATTACCATACAGGTACAACTGCATAAGTTGTATGACCTAAACTCGACGGTGTGAAAACCGGAGAGCATGGTCGAAAATCATGAAGCATAGACAACCCGTTATCAGGGCATGCTTCATGTTATAGGGGGAAACTCCTATAGAGGTCGCAAGGCCTTCCTGGTAGCGGGTTTTGTGTTTTCACGAAATCCGTTGTCGTTATCAGATAACGAACAGATTTTATGGAAAATAATAGTAAAAAGGGGAAGTATAAGATTCGAGATTTATTCATCGGACTCTCAGTATTTTTTATTTTTTTCGCGTTAGCGAGTTCATCATCGAACACTCCTTCTCCCTCACCCTCTCCTCAAACAAAAAGTGTTTATGTGCCAGATGAGATGGATTTACACATCCAAGCACAGCAATTTCTTTTGCAAGCACTCAAAGCTCCTTCAACGGCGAAATTTCCTCCACTCCCATACGAAGCGGTCAAAATAAATACGCCAGAGGGTGCTGAAGACAGCGACGGGGTGTATCGAGTGCGCTCATATGTTGATTCACAAAACAGCTTCGGAGCCATGACTCGCAACGAGTGGACGGTAGAAATGATGTTGGTTAAGGAGCACTGGATTCCAACGCGCATGGTAATCGCAGGAAAAGTCGTTTACGACGCTTTGAGCGACAACTAACGCGATGCTTCTCTGAGCTTCATACTGTTTTTATCATTTGCACTGAAGAAATAAAGAAAATAAGCACTGAGTGAGCGACGAATAGAATAAGTGCCCATGTTTAGGATAGGATAGGTACTTCGACCATTCTCTCGTACTCTGCGTTCACATCTAAAGCCCTTCAACTATCACAGTAATGGATTTATATATCTACAGTGTGTAAACACCCTCGTTGAGGCATTTCAAAACACAAGAAAAGAATCAACAATGAAATGTACCACTGTCAATTTTGGCTTAAAATAAGAGCCGGGCGTTTTCTAAAAGTAGAGGTTTCTATATAACGACATATTCTTCCACGTTTACAAGGGAAAGCAGGCGCGTAATGTGAGTACTAGTGCAATTCACGAAACGATCACTCGAAAGATTCAAAGCGTTGTACCTGCGTCACTTCGGGGAAGGTCTCTCTGATGACGAAGCGGTACGAAAAGCGACATATCTACTCGAAGTGTACCGGGTCGTGTGCGGGTCGCCGCTTAGCGAGTTCTTTGACAACAAAATAGACGATGAAAAATCGTAGTGAATTATATGCAGTTTGGATTGCGACATCACATGAGCCGGGGTGGTTGCGGCGGTTATGGCTAGACGGTGCATACACGGGAGAAGAGTTAAGTGAGATTGAACGGATTGATGATGAATTTCTTGCGGTGGCTCGTGAAGAAGAAATCAAACATCGGGAGTGGTTGCGTGAACTTTCAAAGACGGACTGGTTAGCAGTCTTTCCAGAGGCGAAACATCTGGTGAAGAAAGCGTTTCGGTCTCAAAAGAGGTTCAAGGTTCAGTTAGAGGTAGCGAGAGAAGTTGATCTCGAAGAAGTAGTCGGGGAGTACGTCAAATTGCGACGGGGTGGCATGTATCGGTTGGCAGGGCTATGTCCATTCCATGCGGAGAAAACACCATCGTTCGTGGTCTACACCAATGATGACCACTACTACTGCTTCGGGTGCCATGAATATGGTGATGTCATCACATTCATTCGGAAATTAGAAAAATTAACCTTTAAGCAAGCTGTACGGGTGTTGTATAAGCACTCTCAGCAACATTGACTATGGAAAAAAAATCTATCAAGGATTCAGTTCGTGATGTGAAAGAAGAAGATAAAAAAGTTCCTCCACCTGCTGATACTCCTCCAGTGGAGACAGGGACAGATGAGAGTGAGGAAGAAAATGACGATGACGAAGATGGCGAGAGGGAGAGACGGGGTACATCGTATGTGCTTCAAGACGGAACATTGATTGAGATGTTGTACGATTCACAAAAGCGTAAATCAATATTAGCTGTGTACAAAGACGGTAAGGTGACTCTAGAAGAGAAAGTGAAAATCAGTGACACAACAATGTTTCTACCTCTTGCTCCCGGTCAGAGCATTCTTGAAAATCGGTTCATCCAGTTTCCTTCGGAGGTCGGTAACTATGAGAGTAATGAAGTCTTATATCGGGAGGTGCGAGCATTCGTTGATCGGTATGTGCAACTTACTCCAACATTCCTCTCGGTGGTGTCTGCGTATGTGATGATGACATGGTTATATGACAGGTTCCAAAGCATCCCCTACTTGCGAGTAGTCGGTCTTTTTGGAACAGGAAAAACTCGTGTCTTGCAAGCGGCCGGTAATATCTGCTACAAACCAGTGCTTGCGGGCGGTTCCATGAGTATGTCGGCTCTGTTCCGGACTCTCAATTCGTTCAACCCCTCACTGGTGTATGACGAGGCGGAGCTTTTTGGAGAGAACTCATCAGATATGAGACAGGTTCTACGGCAGGGATACAGTGCAGATGCCCCAGTTACGAGAACTGAGAAAGCAGCAAATGGAAAATTCTATGTGCAAACCTTCAATGTGTTTGGTCCAAAAATCATGGCCTCTCAATCGAAGTTTCGGGATGCGGCATTGGAGTCTCGGTGTCTATCGGAACACATGTTCCCACTCATGCAGACTGAAAGGCCTATCCAGTTGGCGGAACAATTCAGAGGAGAGGCGTTAGCATTGCGAAATAAGTTGCTGATGTTTCGGTTCAAAAACTTTGCACTAACAACAGCAGATGAAAGTGTTCTCAGTAATGTGAAATTACCTCGTTTGAAGCAGACGGGGCTGGCGATCGTAAGTGTGGCGAAGATGCTTGGGCAGGAACCACTCGATGACGTCTTAAAGTTCCTCAATGAGTCTGAGAAAGCTCTCCACATTGAGCAGGCTGATTCAGTCGAGAACGATATTCTGATTTGTCTCTTAGAGTTGTTAATGAGTGAGAAAATTCAAAAATCAGGGAGAATTCGGATTGGTCTCGATTTAGCCACAGCGTTCAATCTCTCCAAGTATGAAGAATACTCAGATAGGAAAAATCGTGACACACATTCTGCGTTTGATGTGATGAAACATCAGGCATACCAAGTGTCACCAAAGAAAATTGGGTGGCATGTAAGGACGATTGGTTTTCGAGTCGAACAAAATAGAGAGGGCTTCTATATCCCAGTCTTCAAGGAATACCCTAAGATTCAATCGTTGGCGAAGCGATACGGATTGGATTCACTCTTCACCCTTCCAGATAATCTGCTAGAGATAAAACGAGTCATTCAATCAAAAGTAGAACAGAGGCCGGAGAGTGCGCCAGAGGAGAATAGTAAGGAGGCGATTCCTGATAAGAGTCCAGCGACAGTGGCGAACGATGATGACGAAGATATTTTTGGCGACAACAATCCTCCAGCGGGGGCGGAGAAGAGTTGGCTGAAGGAGTCAGACGAGACGTCGGGTAAGAGTACGTAAAGTTAACACGTTAACTTGTTAACTTATGTTGTGGGTATAGTCGTTCATCTAGTCGATAGGTGGACACAAATTATTAGTTATTAACAGTGTGTACCTGTACATTGGTGTACTTATATTGTATAATATATACATGAATGAAATGATGCAATTCAAAGAAATATACGGGTCATGGACAACATATCCTCGCTCCGGGACTTCTATATAGCTGATGAGTTAATCAGAATCAAAAAGCTGACAAGGTACGAACTTGTTCAAGAATTGATTGAATTCAAAACAGCTGAAATAGAGTCTCTGGACGAGGATGTGTTGCTAAATGGCTATGGAAAAGGAAACTAAAGGTATTAAGTTTGTAGCGTACGCTAGAAAAAGTACGGACCAAAGAGAGAAGCAGATTACTTCGATTGAAGACCAGTTAAGAGAAATCGAGCGTATCGGTGCGGATTGTATTATAGTCAAGACATTGACGGAAAAGAGAAGTGCAAAAACTCTCGGTCGACCAGTCTTTGCTGAAATGTTGCAGATGATTCTAGATAAGAAGGTAGAGGGAATTATTTGTTGGAAGTTGAATCGTCTAGCGAGAAATTCTGTAGACGGAGGACAAATAATCTGGATGCTTCAGAATGGGGTCATCAAGGAAATTAGGACTGATGACGGTATCTACACACCGGGGAGCGACATGATAATGCTCTACATTCACTTCGGAATGGCGAATCAGTTCAGTATCAACCTGAGTAAAGACATCAAAAGGGGTTTGAAAAGTCGTGTGATGGAGGGCTTCCGTCCATGTATGGCTCCCATTGGCTATTCAAACAGTCACTATGGGGTAAAGAGGACGGAAAAAATTCTGGTAGACGAGGATAGATTCCCGAAAGTAAGGAAGATATTCGATCTCATGCTAACGGGGCAATATTCAGCATTTCAGTTGGTCGAGATTGCGGAAAAGGAACTAATGCTAAGAAATCGTGGCTGGGGAAGACGTCCAGATAAGCCAATGACTAAGAGCAATATTTATCGTGTGCTTACCAACACTTTCTATTATGCGGAATTCGAGTTTCCAGTAGGAAGCGGAAATTGGTACACAGGGACACATCAACCCATGATTACTAAGGACGAGTACGATAGAGTTCAGTTCCTTCTCGGTCGTGCGGGGAAACCTCGCCCAAAAACTCACATCTTTGCCTACACGGGGCTTATGCGGTGTGCGGGTTGTGGTGCTCGTATAACCTGTGAGGAGAAATGGAAACATCACAAGAACGGGAACACTCATCATTATGTCTACTATCGGTGTACGGGCGGTAAGTCTCCTGACTGTACGGAGAAGTCGGTAGAAGTGAAAGTGCTGGAAAAAGAGATTGATGAATTTCTAGCCACAATTCAAATTCCACCAGAATTTCATGAGTGGGCGATTGGCGAATTGAAGCAACTCCATGAAAAGGAGAAGTCTGATAGGAACAATCTACTTTCTGTCCATCAGAAGGACTATGATGAGTGTGTTCTTAAACTCGATAAGTTAGCAGACATGCTTCTGGAGGGGAATGTGTCTAATGAGATGTATAAACGGAAGGAAACATCACTCATCGAACAGAAGACAGGACTAAAGCGGTTGCTCGATGGTGATGATAAGCGAGTGGATGACTGGTTGAAGAAGCTTGAAAGTACTCTGACCTTTGCTGAAAGGGCTCGTGAGGAGTTTGCGAAGGGTGACATAGCGAAACGAAGGCAAATTCTCACAGCGTTGGGAACGGAGCATATCATGAAAGGTCGTCACCTATATATCCAAACGGAAAAACCACTCCTTGTACTTCAAGAAGTGGTTTCCGAGACTGTTCGCATAAGGAATACTTTAGAACCTCCCAAAGATGAGGAAGACAAAGGGCATCTTAAGGATTCCTATGCGAAAAGTTCATTGATGTGGAAGTGTCGGGAATCGAACCCGAGTCCGAATCCGTCTCTGAAAGAGAGTCTACGACGCGTAGTCAGCGTTATTGTCTAAGGCAGGATGCGAGGAACGCAGACGAAACCATTCCTACCCGATCCCTTATTTAGATGCG
>JANLIJ010000092.1 GCA_024653575.1 Candidatus Kaiserbacteria bacterium | reverse complement strand
TGCGAAAGGTGTACTGACGCCATGACCCCCTCCTGCTACCATAAAGGCGATGATGCGGAAACATCATCGCCTTTATTAGTCTAGCTCAAGAATATTATGTATACCCTTGGCATCGATCTCCACAAGAAATCAAGCGTGTGGATGCTCATTGATGAACAACGAACAGAACTTTGGAAAGAAGATGTTCTCTGCCATCCAGACCATATTACCACTGCAGTTAAAAATATTCCTGTACCACTCCGAGAGATACAGGTGGCCATTGAACCAGTCGCCGGATGGCGATGGGTTTCAGGAATGCTTGAGGATGTCGGTATGGATGTGCACATTGCACATCCACGGAAGATACAGCTCATCGCAAAGAGTACGAAGAAGACCGATACAGAAGATGCACGAACACTCGCGAACCTCCTGTGTGCAGGGTACTTCCCTGAAGCACACAAATCGTCAGACGATATATACCAACTCCGTCTCTTGCTTCGGGAACGAACATTCATTATTCGCCAACGTACCAGTATTAAGAATCAGATACATGGTATCGCGACCACGCAAGGACTGCATGAGATAAAGAGTGGCAATCCACTCTTCAAGAAAGGAAAGGCAGATATCATGGCAGGACAGAACTTCATTTTGAAGCAACTGCATCATTTAGTGGAAGATTTTGAGAAGCGTGTCATACCATTTGATGAACGTCTGCAAAAAGAGCTTGTACAATGTCCAATCGCACAACTCCTCATGACATTTCCTGGGGTAGGCATGGTCACTGCGCTCACCGTTGTCGCAGAAGTCGATGACTTCACACGATTCGGAAACAGCAAGAAGCTCGTGAGCTTTGCAGGACTCGTACCACGACAGCGGTCGTCGGGAGACGTTATTCATTATGGTGCAATTACCCATGCAGGATCTGCATCACTCCGCACTGCACTCGTGGAAACTGCCATGCGTATTCGAGCGAGTAACGCACCAGAGCTCTATGCATTCGTGCATCGACTTGCACCAATCTGTGGTGCAAAGAAAGCACGAGTCGCACTTGCACGAAAGATACTCTGCATTATGTGGAAGATGGTTGTATCAAACACACCGTACCAACCACACATTCTCCCTTCTGCGTACACGACGAACGTGAGTGATCTCGATACAGTTTCTGGTACATAGATACCGTTGAACTGGTACATAGATACCGTTGAACTGCCTGAGACACTCGGAAACACGTATATACGTCATGCGCCACAGAGCGCGGATAGTTGCTTGAGTTATACAATACACAACCTCATTCTAGACGAGGACATACTTCGTGGTGTACGCAGAGGGTGGAATGCGGGATGAACACATGAGAGAACGTGAAAATGTGGCGAGAAATAGTTTGAGGGAGGGGGTCATAGTAGATTCTGTAAG
>JANLIJ010000157.1 GCA_024653575.1 Candidatus Kaiserbacteria bacterium | reverse complement strand
TAACGATACCCATTTTCTGCAACAAAATAAAAACAGCGACAAATGCGAGTGCTACAGGGATGGCCACTTTGAAATCAGTCCATTTTTTTTCTTTATTTTGTTTCTCTATCGAGAACCGATACCCATGTGCCTTTAGTGGGAGAGAAAGCTCATCAGCAATCTGCTCGCTGGTCTTATCACCAAAATCTCCAATTACCGTAGCAGTATGGTTCGCAAGACTTACCTCAACATGCGTTACACCCTGCATAACTCCAAGCTCGCTTTCAATCATGAGAACACAGGCATTGCAGTGTATTCCATGTACATGAAAGATATATTTCTGTGTGTGTGTTGTCATAAAAATTATAGTTTCTTAGCTTTAATTCGAAGTGAGTTCATTACGACAGAAACACTTGAGAACGCCATCGCGAGTCCCGCAAAGATTGGGTTGAGTAACCAACCAAATACTGGATAGAGCGCTCCTGCCGCGAGAGGAATTCCCACAACATTATATATGAAGGCCCAGAAAAGATTCTGTTTAATTCCTCGCATGGTCATTTTTGAAAGTTTAATAGCTTTTACAAGCTTTGAGATGTCACCATGAAGGAGTGTGATGCCTGCCGACTCAATCGCAACATCCGTGCCAGTCCCCATCGCAATACCAACGTCAGCCTGCGCAAGAGCCGGAGCATCATTCACACCATCCCCCGCCATTGCAACAACCCTCCCTTCAGCTTGAAGGGTCTGTATTTTCTCAAGCTTGTCTTTCGGCAATACATGGGCGATGACCTCGTCAATACCAACAAGCTTTGCAATATATTTTGCAGACCGTTCATCATCACCAGTGAGCATAATTACTTTAATTCCAAGTTTATGGAGGTCGCCAACTGCCTTCTTCGCTTCACTTTTTACCTCATCTGAAACCATTACGAAACCGAGGACTTTTTCCTTTGTTGCAATAATTACCGGAGTCTTCCCTTCCTCGGTGTATTTTTCAATGAGTGATTCACTAAAAGCAACTCCCAATTCACGCATCAATTTTGTATTACCGACGAAATACTTTGTATCATTCACAACGCCCATAAGCCCCTTGCCTTGGAGAATCTCGAAGTTACTCACATCGTCAAGCGAGAGTCCTTTATCTTTTGCAAAATTTACTACCGCATATGCTATCGGATGTTCAGACTTATTCTCAAGCGATGCGAGAATGCCGATAAATTCATTGTCGTGCATTCCCGAGACATTCTCAATATCAACAAGTGTTGGCTTTCCAACGGTAATCGTACCGGTCTTATCAACAATGACCGTATCCACCTTGTGTAAGTGCTCAAGTGTCGCCGCGTCCTTTATAAGGATTCCGTTCTGCGCCCCCTTCCCGACACCAACAATTATCGCTGTAGGTGTCGCGAGTCCAAGAGCACAGGGGCACGCAATGACGAGCACACTCACAAACGAGAGTATCCCCAACGAGACAGCATCACTAAATCCAAGAAATGATGAACCTACGGTAAGCCACAGGACGAGTGTCGTGACCGCAATACCGAGAACGATTGGAACAAAAATTCCAGAAATTTTATCTGCGAGAGCTTCAATCGGGGCCTTGCTTCCTTGGGCATCTTCCACCATCCTGATAATTTGTGCAAGGAGGGTCTCCGACCCCACCTTGGTTGCTTTCATGGTGAGATAGCCATTCGTGTTTATCGTCCCCGCTGAAATAGTATCTCCAGCAGTCTTTTCCACCGGAATGGGTTCACCAGTTATCATCGACTCGTCAATAAATGATACGCCTTCTGTTATAACCCCATCAACAGGAATTCTTACACCAGGCTTTATGATAATTACGTCGCCATGAATAACCTCGGCTATAGCAACCTCAATTTCCTTACCTTCACGTATCACGAGCGCTGTTTTTGCTTGTAGACTAAGAAGTTTTTCAATTGCATCCCCTGTTTTTTCTTTTGAGCGCGCTTCAAGATATTTTCCGAGCGTAATAAATCCAATCACCACGATAGTGACATCAAAGTACGTATATTCTGGCAGACTCAAAAGTTCACGGAATTGTGGGAGGAGTGTAATCGTAATGCTGTATATGTATGCCGTTCCTGTACCAATACCAATGAGGGTGTCCATATTTGCGATTCCATGACGAAGGAAACGTACCACCCCGAGGAGGTAAGGTTTTCCAACCCAAAAGAGTGCTACCGTAGCAATAACCATCGATAGAGCATTAAAAAGGGTCATTGGTATGGGGAGGTTTGGTACAATCGTTGTGGTTCGCGCAGAAATGTCCCACAGCATAAGAACGAAGACGGCGAGTGCTACTGGAAAGATAAAATTTGTTTTATCCCGAAGATCTTCAAGTTCAGACCCTTTCATCATAGATGCATGATCATGCCCTCCCCCATTCGATACACTTTCGTCTACAAATGTGTATCCAAGTTTTTCAACCTCTTCATTTATTGAAGCAATGGATACTTGTGCAGGATCAAATTCAACCTTTGCTTTTTCATTTCCATAATTCACCGATACCGAAGCAACATTCGGAAGCGAAGAAACTTTTTTCGTAATAATTGCAGCACAACTGGCACAGTGCATCCCGGTAACTTTAAAAATATGTGTAGTCATATACATTTAAATGTTATACCAGCCCTTCCTCAAACCGCTGAGTGCCTCAATCCCTCCCTTAAGAAAGGCCTCGACCGCGTCTGCATTATCGAGCACTTCTGCTCTACTCGATTTTGTTCTGGTCTCTCCAGTCATTACTACTCCAACCTCATGATGAGCAATCATGGCATTGAGGAACCTGAGATCAAATTTCTCTCCCGCAGGTCCCAGGTTGGCGACAATTGGATCGCGAACCGTCTTTGTATCCCCATACCAATCTTTTTTCCACGCATACAGCTCGGCTATAGCGCTCGGCTCAGAGGCGAGAATGTCTTTTGCAAGAGCCTCCATTTCTGGGCGTGTAGTTTCATTTCCAAGCTGTTCAGCAAGGAGCATTGCTCCTCTGTGGTGCGCAATCATTGCATTCATGTAACGTAAATCAAATGTCCTGTCTGCAGAACCAAGAGTCATTCCATTCTTGTCATACATCGAGACTTTGTATTCTGAAGTCAGTGAATACCCGACACCAATCCCGACCAAAAGTGCGACGACGATAAAACCGAGAGTGAGATATATTGAAATTTTCATACCATATAATTAATTACTTTCTCTTAAGACGATAGACTTGAATAATTTCATCAGTCGCTTTCTTCGTCTCGCCCTTTTTTATTTGATTCACGAGACAGTGACCGAGGTGGTGTTCAAGAAGCTTATCTTCCACGTTTGAAATACCCTGCTTTACTGCAGAGGCCTGTGTAATCACATCAATGCAATATACCCCCTTCTCAACCATCTCTTGAAGACCACGAACCTGCCCCTCAATAATCTTAAGACGTCGAACTAATTTTTGTGTGTCATTTTTCATCCCCTCAGTGTATACCCCCTAGGGGGTATACGTCAAACATTCACCACGTACAATATAAATATGAAAAGAAATATGGATTACCTGTCCATTCCCCACCGGCGACCCTCGCCACCTTTTTTAAGTCCAAAGGCAGTAAACGTACCGTCCTCCACTTCTCCTGCGAGGTACACACGGTCGCCCACAACAAGTCCTGTTGTCGTCGCATATGAAGTGTCACTACTCACGACCACACGATACGCTTCACCAGAAAATACATCTCGTGCAGTAAAGTGTTCACTGTCCTCTATGGTGACCACCTCACAGCGACACACGCCCTCTCCGGAAGGTGGTGGCATATGCATACGATTCCACATGCCACCAACCTGATATGGCATGTGTGGCCCCTGCATCTCTCGGTCAAGCAACATGTTCATTGGTGTGTGACGTTCAAGAGTGAGCCCGAGAAAGACTACACAGAGTATAAGTGCGCCGAGTACATAGAGAAGTGGTGTACGGTACCCAAAGCGGAAGGTGCGAAGAAGGGACACGAGAAGCGCGATGCTCACTATATCGACAACAAGAAGTCCCCATGGGAAGAATCGAAAGAATGCACCCCACCCCCGCGGACCAAATCCAAGAAGTTCGTTTGTGCTATTCAGGTGTAGTGAAAAGAATATGAAGTTCACAATGGCAATTGAGGCCAAAAATGTCACTACCGAAAGTACAACAAGGACACCTGCACGAAAGACAAATCGCGCCCGTGGATACATACTCACCTTACCCGCTTTTATTTTCTCGGTGACGTTTTCTATGATGTTGTGTGTGTTGTCATTCATGATGTTGTGT
>JANLIJ010000144.1 GCA_024653575.1 Candidatus Kaiserbacteria bacterium | reverse complement strand
AGAGAGGGAAGTAACCCACTTTTCTCAAGTTCTTCCAAAACCCACACCGCAATCTGTGGTGAACCAAAAAACCCCAGTTTGAGATTTTTTAAGTTTGTGTCAAGTTGTGAATTCATGTGTAAGTTTAGAATAGAATCCGTTGCAGCACTCCGTTACTCTCTTGAAAATCCAAACGGGGCAAGCGCTATGTTCGGGAGTGTGCTCATTTATTCATCGCGCGCCTCCTTAAGTCTACGTGCATGTACATCATCTTTGTGCCAGACATCCTCTGCCTTATCGATGAAAAGTGTCCCATCGAGGTGGTCGACTTCATGCTGGAAAATCTGTGCAAGGAGTCCACTTGCACCACGTTCGTATTCCTTCCCGTGTTCGTCATAGGCACGAAGTGTCGCGTGGGTTGATCGCCGTACCGCGCCATAGTCTTCTCCTACAGAGAGACAGCCCTCACCGACGATGTGTGTGCGCTTGGAGAGCTTCACAATTCGAGGATTGATAGCGACAAGGTCGGGGATTCGGGTCACATCTTTCTCTTCATTGTTTGTATTGTGCACAAGGAAGATTCTCAGGGACACTCCGATTTGTGGGGCAGCGATAGCGACACCGTTGAAGCCGTTGATGTTATAGGTGTCGAGTGCGGTACGCATATCAGCGAGTACCTTCTGGATTTTCTTTGAGGTTATTTCATCGAGCGGAACCTCATCTGCTATTGCATGAAGTGCCGGATGATTTTGGGGGACTAATTTTGCCATAGTGAAATCAACTATAGCGTATAAACTAGTAAAAATAAATACGAGCCAAATGAACTGTTACACGCCCCGAGTTGTCATTTGTGGGGTAGTGATGAAATATCAGATTTGTATTATATCTATCATATGATAGATATAATACAAATTACGAGGAGTGTCTGGGTTGAAGCACAATGCAGTATGAAGGGCTTTTAAGTATGCTCTAGACTATTCTGTCTGGGTTGATGATTATTCGGACGGTTGGTGGGAGAGCCCGGAGGATTGCATACAGTTTTGCGTTTGGCCATTCTTCTCGTGGAATGCGAATGAGACCATACATGATGGGGGAGTCTTTTGTCGAAGTTGGATTTTGATACAGGGAGATGTTGTACTCAGCGAGGAGTGTTTTAATGTCTGTTTCAAGTTTTGCCACGATTTGGGGAGTACCTTGCCACGTGAGGTGGATAAAGGTTGTGTATGGTGGATAACCAAATTTCTTTCGAAGTTCAAGTTCATCAGAATAAAAGTTCTCTACGGAACCATGCCGTGCATATTCAAAAACACCAGTCTCTTTTGAACGGGCTTGTACGAATACAGTCCCTTTCGTGACTTCACGAAGTCTGAGAAGGAGTGCGAGGTTCTCCTCTTCGAGTCGCCATGTAGGGGTCGCGAGGAGGGCGTCCATATTCACCACAACCGAATGGTCAATTGGTTCACTGAGGTAGGGAAGTGCCATGTGTGTACCGAGGAGGATCGCCCCCTTCGTTGCGTAAAATGTATCGCGAAGGAAGGTCGCTTTTTTGTACGTCTTTGCGGTGATGTGGTCAAAGAGAATAATCGGTGTTTGCGGAAAGAGCTTGTGGAGCTCGTCGTACACTTGTTGAATACCGATACCGCGCTCACGGAGTCTCCACGAACCACAGATGGGGCAGGTGTCCACAGCACGGATGCGCTCGCCTGAGGTACTGCAGACGAACCAACGCTCTTCAACACCGTCGCGCACCGTCCGTATGAGTGAATACGGACAACCACTCTCTTTCGATCTGAAGATGTATTTGCAGTCCATACACGCGACGAGAGGAGCAAGGCCTCTCCGCGCCGCAAATATAAATATTCGTTCCTTCTTTTTCTTTATATCAGTGATAGTCTTCTCGACTTCTTTAGAGAAAAGTTTGAAAGATACCTCCTTGGATTCTTCACTGTTCATGTCTATCGAAGTGAGTGTGCCTGGAAGCTCTATACGCTTCAGCGTCTCATTGTATGTCTGGTAGGTTTCAGAACGTCGGAGGTCCTCTTCCTCAGACCGAGGGAGCATGTCTGCAAAGAGTATCTTTCTTCCTGTGTACTTTGCATGGATTCTGAGCACATCGCGATAATCAAGATATGGCCGAGAGAGTTCCTTGTAATAGGAAGAGCGTGCGTTTTCTACAACCACATGGGTGATATCATGTCGCTCGATGACCGCATATGAAGGTGTTGTGATAATGAGCTTTGTCCTACTGAAGTCTTCAAGAGCCAAGAAGGCTTTCTTGAGTTCGGACTTCGTGCTCGAGGATGTGCACATAATTATTCGGTCCTCAATACCATTCTCAAGTGCCTTTCTGATTTCGTCAGCTTCGACTGAAGACGGTACCACAAGGAGTACGGAACCGCTGTGCGCAAACGTCTCGCGTACAAGAGAACGGTATGCGAGGTACCGCTCGCTCTTTTTTGCTTGAAGTACTTGCGGAGTGTGAGTGATGGTCGGGGTGACATAGTGTGTATGGGGTATATCCACATCGCCTGTCCGTACGTCGGGTGGAAGGAGGTTGTACAAGACTGCACCGATAGATGACGCGTAGAGCGAACTCAGTTCCTTCGCAGTCTTTATGAATGCATCCCCAAGTGCATGTTTGCCTTCCTGTACGGGTAATTTTTTGAGGGAAAAAGTTGCTGCGCGGAGCGCAGTCTTCGCGGTACTGACTTCATGTGATTCAGTGACGATTCCTATTGTTGAGCTATTTCGAATGGGGATAGTGACAAGTGTTCCTGCAGGGTATTCCTTACTGGAGAAATATGAGAGATTATCAACGACGACTCCGCGTCGAAGTGGTATGACGGTGATAACAAACATGACGGTATTCTAGCAAAATACCGAGTAAATCCCAAAATAGTGCGTGAAGTTAGAAGTTTTAAACAAAATTCTATTTTTTAAGTCTTGAGAAGACCGTCACTGCAAAAATTGCTCCAAGCGTGTCCGCGAGCATGTCTTTTTGAGCATCCCAGATGTCTCCTTGGCTTCCGAGATACGCCATACCTGCTTCTGGGGCTGAATACGCTGCGTATATCCATTCGATAAGTTCATAGCTCATTGCAACTGTGGCGATGGCAAAGACGGGATATGTAAGAAGAAGAAAATTGTTTGAGACCATGTTTTTCTTCTTGAGGAATTCAACAATGGGGAATGCATAGAACCCGACCGAAAAATGAGCAATCCTATCGAAGTGATTTCTCTCGAAATCAAATAGGTCAGTGACAAAGCCAAAGGGCACCTCAGCAAATGTCCAGTGTCCGCCGATGGTGTGGAGGTATATGAGCACAAACATCATTGCGTATGATAGATTCGAAAAACGTATATTCCGTGCGTAGAGGATAAGAATTACACCTACAATTATCCAAACGGTAAGATTTTCAACAAACCATGTTGTTCTGTCGATTGGATTAAACGCAAGAACGGTAAATACTATTGCATAGCAGACGAGCAGGCCTTGAAGAAATTTATTTTGCATCATAGTTATATTTTTGCTTATTTTATTTTTTAATATTCCTCGAGGTAAGCAACTTCGGCACCGAGACTCGTGAGGCGTTCAACAAGGTTCTC
>JANLIJ010000115.1 GCA_024653575.1 Candidatus Kaiserbacteria bacterium | reverse complement strand
GTATAGTGGAGGGTGCTTAAAAATCTTGAGGGTACAAAAAAGCCACACTGAGGTGTGGCTTTTTTGCGGGCATAAATATTTTATCCCTCGACGAAGGTGAGTGCTTTGCCCATCTCAGAACCTCGTCCGGTTCGTCCGATGCGGTGTATATAGTCCTCGTGGGTTGAGGGGAGGTCGTAATTGATAACGTGCGATACGTTGTCGACGTGAATTCCTCGTGCTGCAACGTCAGTTGCAACGAGTACTCGAGCCTGACCATCCTTGAATCGCTTCAGTGAACGCTGTCGCTGTTGGTGTGACTTATTTCCGTGAATTGATTCAGCGGTAATACCGTGCACCACAAGCTGTTGGGCAAGTTTCTCAACACTGTGCTTCATTGCACCAAAGATGAGGACACGCTTCATCGATGATTCGCCGAGAAGCTTTGTAAGGGTCTCAAATTTGTGAACGTGCGTGTACTTAATAACATCTTGTTCAATACTTGAGGTAATGTCTTGCTTTTTTACCGAGACGGTAACGGGGTCCTGAAGGAAGTCACTGACAAGTTTCTTGATTGCATCAGACATTGTTGCAGAGAAAAAGAGTGTTTGATGACCCTTTGGTACATCCTCGAGAATTCTTCGCATGTCATTAATGAATCCCATGTCGAGCATTCGATCTGCTTCGTCGAGGACGACTGCATTTACAGATGCTGGTCGGAGTACACCACGTTCGATGAGGTCAATGACACGACCGGGGGTTCCGATAATGAAATGATTCTTCCGCTTGAGACCATATATCTGTGGTCGGATGTTTGTTCCACCGACGCAAACGGTTGCATACATGCGCAATCCGTGTGAAAGGCGCTTGAGCTCTGTCTCAATTTGAATTGCGAGCTCACGAGTTGGTGCAAGGATGAGTGTCTGGTGATTGAGGTCACGCACCGTTTTGTCGATGAGTGGAATCAAGAACGCAGCAGTCTTTCCAGTCCCCGTATTTGAGAGACCAATAACGTCACGATTCTTCAGGATGTGCGGGATAATCTCATCTTGAATATGAGTTGGAGAGGTTAAATCGGTTGCCTCGAGAATTTGGGCAATTTTATGGTCGAGACCAAAGTCGCCAAACGTATGTGTTGGTGTAAACGCCTCCACGTGTGTTGGCTGTACAGGATTCTTGTTAATAAATTTTGATACGTCGAACGTGGTTCGCACTCGTCCTCGTGGTTTTTGATTTTGTGTACGATGTGCAAATGGTGTTCCTCCTCGGCGGTCTCCTCCGTGACTTCCACCTTGGCCACGGTAGGGAGCTCGAGCTGGTCTCTCGCTACTTCGTGAAAAACTAGAAGACCCCCCTCGTGCAGGGCGCCGTGATTCAAAAGTTTTAGATTTATCTGATGATGAGTGTGGTTTGCGTGGACTTCCGGTTCGAGCATGGCTCTGACGCACAGAAGATGCATCCCGAGGTCGTCGGTATTCGTTGTTCATAGTAGGGTTCTTTCTTTTATATGTTGGGCTGTGCAGGTAATAAACCGAAGTGAATATTCGTACCCAGAGAGCCCTACACGAGAATCTTAAGGTTCACCTATGGTACTACACAAAACATTTCATGTCAAATATATCGCGGAGATATGCAGTAAAATCGCTATGCATAATCCTGCCACTGTCGTATAGTTTTACTATGTTAGAAAGCCTTTTGTCGACAGACAACTTCAATTTGATCTTCACCTTCAACGTCTCACTTTCGGTACTTGCGGGATTTGCTATTGGTATTGAGCGAGAGGCACGGCACAAAGACGCAGGCATTAGCACCCACACGCTTGTGATTATGGGGTCTATGCTCTTTACATTTATCTCTGCAAATATCGAACCAGACTTTGCTTCTCGAATTGCTGCACAAGTCGTTATGGGGATAGGCTTTCTTGGTGGAGGGCTCATTCTTAAGGATGGGACAACAGTACGAAATCTAACCACAGCAG
Organism: Candidatus Kaiserbacteria bacterium; assembly: GCA_024653575.1. Lineage (GTDB taxonomy): Bacteria > Patescibacteriota > Minisyncoccia > Phycocordibacterales > UBA918 > Damh-18. The sequence goes on along the minus strand of JANLIJ010000115.1, from coordinate 22 downwards.
CGAGCCTCTGGTTTGCAGCAGC
>JANLIJ010000070.1 GCA_024653575.1 Candidatus Kaiserbacteria bacterium | reverse complement strand
CCACACTTTTAGGTTGCGAAAAGTAGGGTGACAAGATGTCCCACATTTCTCTTGCTCGGTTTGCCGTGGATAGATAGACTGCTAGCGTATTATCAGAGGTGAACCGTATGGACCACGTTTCCCCAAGATTTCTAGCTTGTGCCCGGCCATTGTTTGTCAATGAAATTTTCTCGTCTGTGGCAGTGTGTAAAGTTGCATCGACAACCTCCAACGACTCCGCATGACGAATCAGTAAGAGATTTTTAAGAGCCATCACTGACCTCCTTGTTTCTTTTCTGAATGTAGGAATGAGTAGAGAGAACAAGCTCATCTTCAACGACACTTCTATTTTCCACACAATTCCACCTGTTTTCGTTCCAGTGAAAGTATCGCGGTGATTTCTCTATCACATACTGTCCAAAGAGTACAAACTGGAATTCAAACAAGTAGCATAGTTGTCCGTCGTAACCAACGTCAATTGAGATGAAAGGGACTTTGAAGGTTTCAAAAACCTGTCTCGCATACGATAGTACTTCCTGTGGAACATTTTTTGGAAAACTCAATCTTCCGCTTCCACTTGCCCGAAAGTCCCCAGGACGATTTTCTCGAAAGAGCACAAAGTACTTCTCGCCATACACCACGATTTTATAGTCTCCTAACAAATTTGGGATGAACGGTTGAATCGTGAATTTACGACGATTGTTTGATATACGAGAGAATCCTCGCCCATCAAATAAGTTTCGACACCATAGCATGAGGTTGAAGAACGATGGTGTAGCAGATAATCTACGAGCATATCTGTCCACTTCCTTTTTGTTATGGGCGACAGATACATTTCGACTCTTTGAACCAGCACTCGGCTTCAAGACTACAGGAAGACCTTTTTGGACGAAGAATTGCTTGTACTCTTCGTATGTTCCAAAAGACTGAGACGAGAATTTCTGAATCTCCTTATTTCCAATCACATCCCGTAACACTTCCATGAAGACCTTATTATGGTGTGCTCGAAAATACGGCAGATCAGGTATAAGTATTGCTTTC
>JANLIJ010000054.1 GCA_024653575.1 Candidatus Kaiserbacteria bacterium | reverse complement strand
CAATCACAATTTCGGTTGTTAAATCATTTTCAGTACTAGATCCCGCGGTAAGTGACCATGCCGCTCCGTCGTTTACCACATGATACGTTCCATTTACTGAAATACTATCCCAGCTTGCTTCACGAATACTTCTCAGCGCTTCTTGTGCTTCCATGAGTTTTTGTGTAGCTTGGGCGCGTTTGATCTGTTGAGGTCTCCCTTCACGTGAGGAGATAAGTCCACCGAGAAGGACAGGAAGGAGCATCGCCATAAGCCCCATGACAATGAGAAGCTCAATCAGGGATTGTCCGCACGTATTAGTTAATCTGTGTAAAAATGCCATAGTTATTCAATTCAATAACTGTGTCTGTTGCGGAACCAGGATTTGCAATCGTGATGGTATTTTGTCCATCGACGAAGCCGGAAATTTCGCCACTTCCCGTGTCAAATATAAATTGATCGTCAGTAAAACCAGTTCCTGCAAAAGACAGCTGTCCATCAAGTGTCACGGTAAAGTTCGTACTGTCTGCAGGATCATAGGTATCACCCCGAAAGAGAGTGTAGCTTGTTTGCCCAAAGTACATGCCGTATCGGTAGGGAGTTCCTGTGTCTGTGACGCCATTCATTGCTTTTGCTTGTTGGAGTTTTATATCTGAAAGAAGGAGTTCAAGCGATTTTGAAAGATACGAATACTGTTGAACTTGTGTCAAACTAACCGTTGAAACGCTGACTAGGATAAGCATGATTGCCATCACAAGGAGAATCTCAATCAGAGTAAAACCGTTTCTCGACGTGGAGTAGATGTACATAATTATCTCTGACCAACTTGACCAATCAGACTGTAGATGGGGGCAATGATCGAAAGCATCATTCCTCCCACCGTAATTCCAATAAAAAGGAGCATGATAGGTTCAAGAAGAGTCGTAAGTGCGCTAAGCGAGCGTTGGACTTCATAATCCATGTGTTCCGAAACTTCCTGCATTGCTTTATCGAGTCCTCCGGTTTTTTCACCCGCCTCGACAAGTTTGATTACAAGCATAGGAATCAATCCTTTCCCATCGCGAAGTCCTTGTG
>JANLIJ010000053.1 GCA_024653575.1 Candidatus Kaiserbacteria bacterium | reverse complement strand
CAATCACATCAATCATAAAAAAGTCAAGTATCCATGCAGAGGCACTCGGAAGTGATCACTGTCCCGTCTCCATAGAACTTTCAGTTACACTTTAGACGGCTCTATTAAGCCATACAATGCACATGTCCTTTATAAAGGACATTCACAAGAGTGTTATCCCCAGTTATACACAGCATTGTCCTTTACACTAATTTATAAAGGACATACTATAGTGATAGGCCCAGAAAGGGCGAGCAGGAAACTCTCTCACGAGAGATTCCCCTTAAAGAGCACATTATAAAATTGAGTTAATACCTCCAAAAAAACTCTAAGTACATCACACAGGTGAGGGCTGGATTGAATCACATTGATTCAGACACAATTCACCAAACTTAAGAACAGAAGAAAAGAGTCACACATAGGAATTGAGCATCTTGCTCATCCACTGGAACCTTATGTTCCATCTAGACTCAGACCAGAAGAGAAGGATGAGACCAGACCAGAAGAAACAAAGGCCCGTAGGATCGGGCACCGACACACACCACAGTCGGCACTCGATCCCACGGGCTTTTTTTATTGTATAGGGTGCGTGGTACACTATTTTGATGTATATATATCTTCTCGGCGCGTCCCTCCTCGCAAATTTCGCAGACAGTCTTTTTGGTCCACTGTATGCCGTGTATGTGCAAAACATCGGTGGAGGAGTCCTCGATATTGGTAATTCTATTGCTATCTATTCAATAACCACGGGTGTACTCATTATCATTTTTGGTAAAATCTCAGATTTCCTAAGCAAAGAGTTGCTTATTGTCCTCGGATTCGCTCTTGGAGCAATCGGAACACTTTCATATCTTATAATCCAGACACCAACACAGCTCTATCTCCTGCAAATTCTCTTTGCATTAAGCACAGCACTCATTTCAGCGCCATTTCAAGCCATTTTTGCTCGACATATTGATGCAGAGAAATCTGGGCTCATGTGGGCGTTACAGGGCGGAGGAAGCAAGATTCTCGCAGGTATAGGCATACTCATAGGCACCTTCATCACCTACCGATACGGCTTCGCATCAATGTTTCTCATCGTCTTTTCCCTCCAAATTGGCGCAACCCTTCTCCTCATAAGGGTGTTTTTAAATTCTCGGAGAAAATAAGTCTTGCACAGAAACACAAAAACCTTTCAATTGATTGAAAGGTTTTTGAGTTGTTTGTGAACATTATCTATGTGCACCTAGTCCACCTTATGCTTTTTGTGTAATTCGGCGACGGCTTCGGCTTCTTCTTTTTCTCGCTTTTCTTTTCCACTCTTTCCGAGGGCGTCGAGCTCTGATTCGGTCATTTGCATGAGCTCGAGCGCTCGTTTCTCCATATATTCAGCGGTATTTTTGAGCGGTTCATCGAGCACTTCCTCGAGGAGTGCATTGAGGGTATCACCGAGCTTCTTGCTCGGCTTCTCCCCCGTCAGCTCCATAATACGTGAGCCATCTATCTTGAGCATCTTCACTGAAATAGGGTCACGAAGTGCCTCTTCCACCATCGCGGTGTACTTCCTGAGCCGAAATGGCTGTTCTTTTGGCCTTCCGGTACCGATGCGGTCGCACCGACGGAGCTTGAGAAGGTCCCAGATATTCTCTGCGCCCACGTTTGCAATTGTTCTTCGTACTGCTGAGAGCGATATTTGCTCGGGGTCAGAGAAAAACATGTGCCAACGAATGAGCGTCACAATACGGGTGATTCTTTCCTTGGGGAATTTAAGCTCCTGGAGTGCCTTTTTTGCCACACGAGCGCCGACTACTTCATGTCCGTGGAAGGTCCAATCCTTTTTTTCGTCAGACCAACGGCGTGTCTCTGGCTTTGAAATATCATGAAAGAGTCCCGCGAGGCGAATGTCGAATTCCCAATCCTTGTCAGCGGCGTGTTGCATGGTGCGAAGGAGGTGTTCATAGACATCGAATGCGTGCGCTTGGTTTTGCTCGACGCCGATTCCTCGGAGGAGATCGGGCGCGACGTACTCAAGTAGCCCGAGCTTTTCAAGGAAGATAACCCCCTGCATCGGCTGTTTTGATTCGAGGATGCGAGAGAACTCATCACGAATACGCTCCTTTGAAATACGGCCAAGATTAGTACTATTTTCTGCAATTGCGGTCATCGTGTCTCCATCAATGATGAAATCGAGCTCAACAGCGAGTCGTACCGCGCGCATCATGCGGAGCGCGTCTTCTGCAAAACGTTCCGTCGCCTTCCCTACTGCAACAATTCGCTTCTTCTTGATATCCTCTTCCCCGTTAAATAAATCCACCACCTTTTCATCTTTGAGTCGGTATGCAATGGCGTTTACCGTAAAGTCACGGCGCTTCAGGTCTTCCTCAAGTGAAACACCAAATTCCACTGAATCAGGACGACGTGCATCTGAATATTCTGATTCTGTGCGGTACGGGGTGACCTCAATCACCTTGAGACGAGGGTCTTCTGACTCGGTCACAACACCGACAGTACCAAAATCGTTGTTAATGAATGTCTCTCCGAAAAACGTTTCTATTTCTGTAGGGTGAGCGTTCGTCGTGATATCCCAATCTTTTGGCTCCTTTCCAATGAGAAGGTCACGAACACAGCCACCCACAAGATACGCTTCAAAACCTCTGCCCTCGAGGGTGTCGGCAACATGCTGTACTTCCTTTGGAATTTCACTTCGGACTATCATGGTGTCTATTGTATTGGTTTTACATAGAAATGTACACAACTGCGCCGTGTATTATTCAAACCATGATATAATGGTATGTAACATGAAGGCGCTGGTTCACGAAAAAGAAAGAGCGATAGAGCTTCGTAAGAAGGGGTATTCGTATAAAGATATTATGAAGGAGGTGAAAGTAGCGAAGAGTTCGATTTCATCATGGCTTAAAGATTTCCCGCTTACTACAGATGAGAAACGATACTTGCGAAAGCGACTCGACTCTAATATTTCACGCGGAAGAATCAAGGCTGCCACATCAAATCACGAGAACAAATTGAAACGTGACAAGAAAATAATCTCGGAAGCACACAAAGAATTTCAGGAATACGTTCGTGACCCACTTTTTCATACGGGGATTGCACTCTATTGGGGTGAAGGCGCAAAACGAAGTAATGCGTTTCAGTTTACAAATTCTGACATCGATATGGTGAATGTCATGCTTTTGTGGATAGAAAGATTTACGGAGTATAAACGAGAAGATCTTGGCTACCGATTGTACATACATAAACCATACGCTCACTTTGAATATGAGAAGGTGTGGGCTAAAAGACTCGGTGTACCACTCACTCAATTCAAAAAAACAATATTTAAACCTACAAATCTTGGATATAAGAAAAGACCAAGTTATGAAGGTTGTTTGCGTCTCGAGGTTCCACGAAGCACTAGTCTATTTCTTAAGATTTCTGGATGGACTAAGCTCCTCATTGAATATCATTCGAAATCATAGTAGACTCCTATGCATTGCACCCATGGTGAAGTGGATAATCATTACGGTCTTCGGAACCGTCGTCGGGGGTTCGAGTCCCTCTGGGTGCACCAGCAAAAACCAAAAGTCCTCTCTTTTTAAAAAGAGAGGACTTTTGGTTTAGTAGGCAATAAATATTGCCTACGACGCTGGTGCACCCGGAGGGACTCGAACGGTTCGTGATGTGAGTCTCTTTCATAATGAGACGAACCAGCAAACCGCGGGCAGGTGAGAAATGCTGGGAGCATTTCGCAAGACTTTGAGCAGTTTTTGCGAAAAGTGTACAGCGACTGTAAGTCGATAGTTATGAGCGTCAGCGAATTACTAGCGGACGCCGAGCCCCTCCGGGTTTGTTTGTGTCCGCAAGACTATAAATGCTTGATTTTCCAATTCAAAACCTGTTTACTACACTCATTCCAACAACTTATGGAGGATTGGAAATGGAAGTTCTTTACATAGTAAAAGTTGCTTTTGGACTAACTGCGATGTTTATTTTTGTGCGGGTTTGGGAGTGGATCTCAAGCGTGAATGTACGCATCGTCTCTTATGCAGACCGAATTTGGGGCCCTGTCTGGTTGTTGCTTCTGGTAACATCAGGAGCAATACTTTTGATGAGCGCACAAGCACTTTTGCCAAAAGTCGAAGGATTCGTACTCGGTTTAGTTTGCTTCGGGCTAAGCTGTATTTTTTACGGGTTTTGGCAGGATGCTCTACACGAGGAAAGTAGTTGAGGAGATAGTTAAAGCCTGCCGTTCAACAGGGAAAGCCCCTGGAGGACGGCTTTTCTTATGTTTGAAGGTTTTTTAAATCTGCTTCTCTCGTCTCATAACAACAAACAAAACACCATGCTATGATTTATCCATGAACGAAGGCATTCCCAAACAATCACTAAATAGTGACAAAGAGCCAAAGCTTGAAAGATCTACGTCGGGAGGTGGTAATGGGCCAACGAATCTTTCTCGAAGAAATTTTTTGATAGGAGGTGCGGCGCTGTTGGGCTCTGCTTTGGTCGGAACGTACTTTGTGAGCAGAAATGATGAAAGCATTTCCGAAGAAAAGCCCCCCTTCCCCACACCTGAGAAGATGCATGAGCTCGATATCGCGCGCGGGAAAGTGCGTACGTGTGTCGAGAGTATACGGAAGCGCCCTTTCATGGAGAAACCCACGAAGGCGAAGGAGGCACTCGAACACGTCCCTGTGAGTGCTGATCGAACATCAGTCGCACTTGGCCTCGAAGAAGATGGTGTGATGAAGACACTCCACATCCAGAATATTCAAGAACTTGCGAAGCAACTTCGAAATGGAAAAGGTGCTGGAGTGTATGTACATCGGGATGGAGACAGTCGATATCATGTTTCACTTGAAGATACGGCTGTTGATATTGGTGTATCGAATAGGTTTGATGTACGGAAACACTTGGGCAATGGGAGTTTGAGCGATTCTTTGCCTGTATATGCAGTAAAGAGATCTCGCTATGAGAAAAAGCTATTCGTGAGTGAAGTTCTTGATAAAAAGAACAAAAAGAAAATAGAGAAAAAAGTAACCGGAGATTATGTGGAGTATGTGACATACACACCACCGGCTGAACATCTGGTGAGTAAAGAGATTGTTGGGTCTGGTAAAGAATATGTCAGCGTGGTACTTGAATCTGCACACACAGTACTCTCTCATCGTATGACACAATCAAACCAAAAGGTCCTGAAGATATGTCACGACATTTGTAAACGGCTTGCTATAGTGGAACATGTTGATCCAATTGCGCTTGTGAAAGCAGAGAAAAAAGAAGGAAAGGAGACAGATGCTCATGTCGAGGCACGAAGAAAGGCATTCTACCAAAAGATGTATGCAGAATATGGACTCAATCAAGACACATCGTTCAACCACCTCATAAATTCTGTTGGTGCGGGAGGTATGATGCAAATAATGCGAAAGACATACACCGATATACGGGCACGTCTCATTGTGCGAAAGATATTTTTGCCTGATGAAATCCCTGAGGATGCAAACGAAGGAAGAAGAGACCCACTTATGTCTGCGATTATTGCGTTGTACCTCTGTTACGATAACTATTTGGTAAAAGGAAAGACCCTCTCACGCCTCCGAGATGACGAAATAGAACTCGCGCTTGTCTCAATGTATAACGGGAGTCCAAATTTGTTTAGAAAAATATTTAAAGAGGAAAAGCCAAAGAAAGAAAAGAAAAGTAAAAAAGGTAAAAACAAAAATATCCCACGGGTACACAGTCCTTCCGTACCATATCCGAATGCAACACCTTTCATTCAGAAGCTACTATCCCATGACGAAGGTGCAAAATTACCAGGGAGTGGCGAATCAGAAAATAGAAATTATCTTCGAAAGTATCTTTGGCTCAAGATGAATGAGGGGAAAATATAATTAAGTTCAGGGCGGACAGTCTGCCTGTGGCATAGAATCATTGTAAGTATAAACATTAAACCAATTTATCGCATAGACAAACCACAAAAATTTCGATAGTGTGTGGGCAGATTAAGTTACCTTGCTTTTCAAGGCGTTCATTCGGGAGAAAAACGTGAACAGAGTAGAACTTTTGGCCCAAATTACTCGGGCAGGAATTACTGGTTCTGAACATTCAGGGGTTCTTTGCAAGCTTCTCTTGGAGCACTTCCCCGCACCCCAGTTTGTGGTGCGGAGGAAAAATGTATATAGCCCGATGTGGCATGACCGAGCTTATATCGCTTCGGTCTACCGTGTTGATGGGGTCACCATCGTCCATGTACCCCGATGGAAGTTTGGCCCATTTCAATCACGGGAGGTGACGCCACACGAGGTTCTTTTGGAGACATACATAGCCACAGTAACGCTTGGTGTCGTCAGTCTGGTAGGGTGCGATCCGTGGTTCGATCTTCCAGAAGTTTACTCCTCTCACGGTGTTTCCATATCGGGCTGGAACAGCATTGCCATGGGGTCCCTGAAGGAGGCGACAATCGCATAAATGCCTCCGAAACTAATATCAAGGGTCGGCCTACGGTCGACCCTTTGAGTGTGTGTGCCTTCCTTGCCTGCGGTGATGCAGGGATAGAAATGGTACATTCAAGAATATAATGCAACGCCTGTTGCCTTAAAGAATACCTCACACGGAGTCAATCCGCCATGTCGTTTGCGTGGCCGTGTGTTCAACTGAT
>JANLIJ010000047.1 GCA_024653575.1 Candidatus Kaiserbacteria bacterium | reverse complement strand
TCCCGACACCATGAAGGAGCTCCTTACGCTCCCCGGCGTTGCACGGAAGACGGCGAATGTGGTGCTCTCCTGTGCTTACGGAAAGCATGAGGGGATTGCCGTTGACACACACGTCCGTCGTTTTGCAATACGCTTTGATTTGAGTGATTATACCGATCCAGTTCGCATTGAGCGAGACCTTGTCACAATAATGCCGAAGAAAGAGTGGTGGGGGTTTAATCACCGCCTTGTTCTCTATGGAAGGTACGTGTGTCCTGCGCGAAAACACGATTGCAGTGAGCATCCATTGACGCTCATATATCCGAAGGCAAACACCTTGTGGCCGAGGGCACACTGATATATGACGTAAAAGCAGAAGGCTCGTCAAGTAACACATTTTTTCTGTGGTGGTATAGTGTCATATATGAATATGGCAGGAATGGCAATTGATGCGGTGTATAGGGAAGTTATCGCAATAAGCGTCGACTTTATTGTGTGGTGTTCAAAGACTTATTGTAATGCGGGTGAGACCGTTGGTGCGCCTTTGGAACAGAATTCGGAAAACGCAATAAATGAACCAGAGATTGCTTTGGATGATTCTTTGCACACAACGTTCAAGACTGTGAACGAAATATTGCATGCAGATGCCCCTGCGCAATCAATAATTCAGAAGAATACAGTAATGTACGCAAACACAGTGCGCGTGCCTGTCTATAAAAATTCAACGGTTGAATTTGATGCGCAGATTGGAGAAATACCCTATGGTGAAATGGTCATTGTCCTTGAACCAAAGGGGAGGTTTTATAGAATTATGTGGCATACGACTGAGGGGTGGGTGTTTCGAGATGATATTGCAGACCGAGCGATGCGGGTTCATCCAGAGTTCGTTGTCGGTGAAGAAAATCTCGTCGATGGCCTCAATACAACTCATGTTCGTGCAATTCTAAGTGACGTGTTTGGCCTCGGGCGGTCAGAGTTTCCACTTCAGGCAGGAGAGTATGTGCTCTATAAACTTTGGAAAAAGGGAATTACGATTCATTGGCCAGAGACACGACCGCGCGTACCGGGGCTTTGGCATAAGATTCTTAAGGGCGTTCCTCATGTACATGTGGGGGTTGTACCGAAGATGGGCTCAATCATGGAGTATATTTCTGATGCCGACACCGGCCATCTCGCATTCGTCGAGGCTGTGT
>JANLIJ010000044.1 GCA_024653575.1 Candidatus Kaiserbacteria bacterium | reverse complement strand
CGCGTGTCATCTTCGTGTCTGGTACAATACTACCTATATGAGTCCCGTTAGAAATAGCGGACACGGTTTATATGATATATAAAAGTAACATGGTCGAATTAACACACACTAATCTTATGGGACGAAACTCGTGCGAGTCCGCGTCCTATTTCTAACGGGATGAGATGGTGGGCATTTTGGCGACGGGTGCAGTACCTTACCGGACTCTTGTTCATTGTGTCTCTGATTTCTGTGGGAGCCTATTATACGTATTGGTACAAGGAGCCAACGTGCTTTGATGGTATTCAAAACGCTGATGAACGTGCGGTGGACTGTGGTGGTGTATGTGAGCGGGTATGTAGTTTCGATATTGAGAATCCCCAGACACTCTGGGTTGAAGCCTTTAAAATTGTAGATGGACAGTATAACGTCGTTGCATATATCGAGAATAGGAATGAGAAAGTCGGTTCACCAGAACTCGGGTATACCATGCGATTGTACGATGAGGACGGCGTCATTGTTGAACGAAAAGGGAACACCGTGCTTCCCCCTGATGGGCGCTACCCTATTTTTGAGGGAAGGGTCATCACGGGTACTCGGGTGCCCACAGAGACGGTGATAGAGTTCAACGACGATACCGTATGGCTCCCCGCACAGACGGGAACTGAACAATTTTCACTCGAGAAGCGAGAGCTTGAAGGTGTAGACAGTAAGCCACGACTCCTTGCACAGCTCCGCAACACGTCTCTCGATGAGGCGCGGAATGTTGAAATCATTGCGACTATATTTGACGCAGAGGGGAAGCCACTCACGGCATCACGAACAATCGTCGATCGTTTCGCGGGGAGGGCCACAGAGCGTGTGGTATTTACATGGCCAGAACCAATTGCAAAGACACTCCGAAGTTGTGAGATACCAACAGACGTTGTTCTCGCAATTGATCTCTCGGGAAGTATGAATGACGACGGAGGAACTCCTCCCGAACCAATCACCTCGGTTCTCTCTGCAGCAAAATCGTTTGTATCAGGATTGAGTACAAAGGACCAAGTTGGTGTAGTGACCTATGCGACCGAAGGGTCTGTGGTAGAAAATCTTACTCACGAAAATGTGCGGGTAATGGATGTTATTGAAAAACTTACGATTGCTCCCAAGGAAGAGCGGGGAAGTACAAACACTGGCGAAGCACTCATGCGCATGCGA
>JANLIJ010000039.1 GCA_024653575.1 Candidatus Kaiserbacteria bacterium | reverse complement strand
GTGTAAGACCCATGATGCCTTTGGGCAATGCTTCACGAGCATACTGCTTTTCAAGATCGACAGCACGCTTAATTTTTGTCACAAGATTGTCTTTGAATTCAGTTGTCCAAATTTCTGGATTCTCTTCAACAATCGTGTTGATGAGGTCTGAACCAAATGCAAGGTGTACTGTTTCATCACGGAGAATAAATTGGAACTGCTCCCCTACCCCCACCATCTTGTTCTGACGCAAGAGCGACAACATCATTGCAAATCCAGCATAAAAGAAAATGCCTTCCATAATGACGTAATACCCGACAAGGTCGTGCACAAAGCGCTGGATATTCTCAACTCCTTTCGTTTCAAATCTAGGATCAAATACTGACTTTGTAAATTCAATAACAAAGTCGTCCTTTTCTTTGATTGAAGGGATGGTGAGGTACATGTTGTATATCTCATCGGGGTCAAGGCCGAGTGTGTCACATGAATAGATGAATGTATCAGTGTGGACAGCCTCCTCATATGCCTGACGCAACAAATACTGGCGGCACTCTGGATTTGTGATATGCCGATAAATAGCAAGAACAATGTTGTTCGCGGTCAAAGACTCTGCCGTTGAGAAAAAGCCCAAGTTATAGAGAATCATGTGACGCTCATCTTCTGAGAGTGCTCCGGGGCCCTGTTTCTTCCACAACTCCACATCAAGTTGCATGGATACTTCTTCCGGCACCCAGTTGTTCGCGACACCGTTTTTATAATGCTGACGAGCCCACGGATACTTCATTGGGAGAATTTTATTGGGATCAACTCCTGACGCGTTGAGAATTTGTTTTTGGGCCATAGTTTTTTATTTTTACTTCTTCTCTTTTATCCTATCTTCTATATTCCATCTCCTATCTTCTATTTCTACTGACAAGACTCGCAGTTCGGATCATCTATCTTACACAATGTAAGAGCGGGTGTCTTCTGAACAATAACAGATTCAGGTTTTACGTCGTGTGATGCGAGTTCTTCCTTAATTTCTGCAACAGCAACCGCGGCAAGCACTTCCTCGTCGCGCTTCTCAAGGTTCTGTTGCTTATCAAGCGACACGGTGCTCTGCTCAATGCCCGATGCACCGAGCGTACGGAGGTAATACGTCGTCTTCAAACCTGCCTGCCATGCGTACATGTAGACGTTTGCAAGTTCCGCCCCTGACGTACCTGAGTAGAAAATATTGAGTGACTGGCTTTGGTCAATCCACTTACCACGGACTGCCGCTGCTTTAATGAGCCACTGCTGATC
>JANLIJ010000080.1 GCA_024653575.1 Candidatus Kaiserbacteria bacterium | reverse complement strand
CACTACGTTTGCTAAGAACTTTCTGCCCGGCCTCGCGGATTCGCCATTATGAATAGGCGAACCATCGCTCCGGCTAGAAAAAATAAAAGACGAGGTACTGACCTCGTCTTTTTATTTATTTTTTCTCTTTGTAAACAGTGTGCTTCTGTGCGACTGGATTGAATTTCTTGAATTCGAATTTCTTATCAGCGTGCTTCTTCTTATTCTTTCGTGTGTAGTACGTATGACCTTTTCCGACACCTTTTGAATCGCCCTGTGTAACGAGCTTTATGAGTTTATCCTGTGACATAGTGGGGAGATAGTACCAAATCAAGCCATGAAAGTCAATGACTCTATACGGATTATAGTCTTATCAAAGTGACGCATATTCCTCTGCCTGTATCTTATTCCACGGGAGACGGTACCAATAGCCTCGACGCGCGCCTTTATAGGGTCGGTATAGCATATGGTTGAGCCACGGGGAAAACATACCAACGAGTCTCAAAATACGTCGTTCAAGGGTGAGTTTCATGATGCTAAGAGCATAGCACATCAAAACTGCTTCAGCCAAAAACCTATGTTCTTAAAGATGGGGATATATGTGCCGATTTTGGTGCGATGTATTGAGTAGGCAAGCCCATAGGTGTTGAGGCGCTTACCAATCACTTCAGCGAGTGAGCGCATGTATGTTCCCGATGAGGCAATACAGGAGAATGTAATTATTTGGAATGTGGGTATGTCAGATTCGGCAACCTGATCCCACGATTTTCGTACATCATCCCGCCTGAAGTCTGCACCGAGTGCTTTTCGCTCGTCAGTAACGGGAGGTATAGTTTCGATTTTTTCACGAACGATTTTGAGCACTTCATTCTGGGGTAGTGTCCTTAGTCCACGGAAGGTGAGCGAGTGGAGTGTCGATTTTTTAATGGGGATGTCTATCTCATCGAGTCGCCCTTCGAGGGTCCATGTATGAAGTGGCTTTCCGCGGACGGTCTTTGATGAGAAGTGAGGGTAGGGAAGTTCGATAGTCCCTCGGAGTGATTGAAGTATATTTTTAATGTCGTGAGAAGTTACCAATTGCTGTGATGCATTGAGTTCTATAAGCCCGAGTACATCACCGGTATCAGAACAAGCGCCGAGGAGTACCTCGACGATATACTCCTTATCAAAGGAGTGGTACTGCTCTTGTCGTTTACACTCGTCACCAATGAGTACAAGGAGTTTCCCTGAAGCCATCGGGTCGAGTCGCCCCGCATAGGCAAGGGGTATGTCGTTTGGGATGTTCTGAGATATCCGCAGTCGTTCAAGAACGACGAGTGGAGTTTCACCGACACTCTTTTCGCTAGTTATATATTTTGGAAAAGTGGACATATGGTATTAAAAGAATACTACGTTTTGTATATTTAAAAAATTAAAACGGCGCCTCCACGTGTGTGGAAGTCGCCGTCTGTGGCCGACGCAGAAATGTCAGCGGATGGGCACGAGATTGAAGTACATCCCCGAGCCCGTGTTGGACAAACTGCTTGCCTTGATCCCGAGGCCGATGATGTCGCGTAAGCTGACGAAAAATTCGCGGATCATCTCCTTGAGATGCTCTTCAAGCTTGGATTCCCAGGCGACGAGACGTACTGCGATGCCTCCGGGGTAGGTCGTTACCTCCTTTCGCATCTGCAAGCCATTCGTGTCCAGCCATCCATCGATCATCTCGGCCAGCTGTTGCAACAGGGATTCGCCACTGCTTATCCCACTATTTACCTTCTGTGCCATGCTTCCTCCTGTGAACAAAAGTCCCCCAAAATCAGGACTTGAATAATATACGATAGAAAGCGCTTTTTGTCCATACTGCTTGTGTACAGATATGTGCGACTTCGTAAGTCGCACATATGACGAGATTGTTGAGTGTTTTGATGTTGTTTGTTGTTGTGTAAGCTCTTATTCCCAAATCCGTCACTAATACGATAAGATATGTACATAATGAAACTTAGAATTTACATTATTTTAACGCTCCTCTGCGTCATTGGAGTTCCTGCAAATACATATGCAAATGATACTGCGCTCGAAGTCTCGGGGTGGATTCCATATTGGCGTGATTCTGAGGGAATTAAAGATGCAAAAAAGCATATTAAGAACATTGACATCGTGTATCCCTTTGCGTTTACGGTGACTACGAAGGGAGAGCTTCGCGACCAAGCTGGCCTCGGTGATAGAGAATGGAAAAATTTTGTGAAGCTGGCGCATAAAAATAATACCCTCGTAGTACCAACGGTCATGTGGGCTGAGGGGAACCACATTCATGAGGTTCTCAGTAGTACTGCACTTCGCGCCGAGCATATCGACGGAATTGTATCTATGGTAGAGAAAGGGAATTACGATGGAGTTGATATTGATTATGAATCAAAAGAGTCAAAGACCATCGACTATTTCTCACTCTTCCTCAAGGAACTCAAGAAGGAGCTTGGTAAGAAATTACTCACTTGCACCATTGAAGCACGAACTCCGCCAGAGTCACTCTATAAAGAGGTCCCCGCTTTCATCAACTACGCAAACGATTATAGTGAAATTGCAAAGCACTGCGACCGTATAGAAATAATGGCATACGACCAGCAACGTGCAGATATAAAGCTCAATGCAGAAAAAGCCGGTGAGCCGTACATGCCCGTCTCTGACGTGGATTGGGTACGGAAAGTGGTTGAGCTTGCACTCGAAGACATTCCGAAGGAAAAGATTATGCTCGGCATCTCGTCGTATGGGCATCACTACGCAGTAACTGTTGCACCAAATTGGTATCGTGACTATAGAAAAATTGGGGCGCTCAACGTCCCTGACATTCTCGACGTTGCGAAAGAAAATAAAGTCACTCCTTCGCGGAATAAGTCGGGAGAAATGAGCTTTACCTATCTCCCAAAATCATCAAAGGTGAAACTCTCAAAGTCACTCAAGATTCCTAAAAATACACCAAAGGGAAACATCATTTCTGCACGCGCACTTGCGCATGCTGACAAGACGGGAGAAGAGGTGACGTTCAACATGGCATGGTATGGAGATGCAGAATCTATGAAGCAAAAGATTGACCTTGCAAAGGAGTATAACCTCCGTGGCGTTGCACTCTTTAAGATTGATGGAGAAGAGGATCAGAAGGTCTGGAAATATCTCCCGTAATCCGTCTCAGCTCCCGATACTCGTAGTTGATGAGGTATAAGATGCCAATATCAAGTGCGATTACTGTGAGGAGCATAAGCGAGTGCGTGTAGGTGAATCGAAAGATTCCATAGAGTATAAAAAGTACGATGAGTGCCATCGCTATTGGAAAGGCTCTCTTTATGTGGTGAAGGAGGCAAAGAGAGAGAATGATGTCGACTGTCCCCCAAAAGATGAAATAGAGTGCAAGAAAATAGGTAATGGTGAAATCATGGATTTCAAAGAGCGTGTAGAGTTTGCCAAGAATGCTGTCTGAGGCCTTGCCCGTGATTTCGTGGGACATAAGAGTAAAAATGAATTCACTGAGTGGCTGGCCAGTTATCTTAAGTAGAGTTGTGCCAAGGATGAGGCGGAGAAAACCATAGAAAATTCTCCACCACATACTCACGTGAAAGAGGAAAGACATGCTCTCGGGAGATGTTGGGTGCTCGGTGTCGAACGTTTCCATGTGGCAAAGTATAGCAGAGGTTGGTGCTGTGAAGAAACACAGGAACGCAAAAATGGTCGACATCGTAAGTCGACCATCTCCAAATAAATAGGAAGGACTTCTGTTAGAAGCACCCTCCACTATACCCATTAATGGGTATAGTGGAGGGTGCTTAAGAATCTTGAGGGCTCAAAAAAG
>JANLIJ010000020.1 GCA_024653575.1 Candidatus Kaiserbacteria bacterium | reverse complement strand
TGATAAACTCTCATTTGACCTTTATTACCTGAAGCATCGGTCGCTTCTTCTTGATATCGAAATCGCACTGAAGACGGTCAATACACTCCTCATGCGAAGTGGCACATAAGAAATCGAGGATATGAAATAAATTGTTTTTATATTCCATATTCAATTTTCTATATTTTTTACATTAAACTATTTTACTCGCAATAACGTTAAAGAAAGGTATAATCTATTTTCATACATAATATTATGTCTACGTATCTCATTACCGGTGGAGCAGGATTTATTGGAACCAATCTTTCAGAGCGACTTGTACATGAAGGACATCGTGTGGTAATTGTTGATGATTTGCGAGCGGGTACTGATCCTGCACGACTTCCAAAGGAGGTGGTACTCCATAGATTTGATATTTGTGATACCACAAAACTTACTTCATGTATGAAGAACGAGAGAGTGGATATTGTTGTACATCTTGCAGCACTTCCGAGTGTTCAATTCTCAATTGACCATCCATTTGAAGCACAACATGTAAATATCGATGGAACACTCTCAGTGCTCGAAGCAGTGCGCGAAGCTGGTATTCGGAGAATTGTATATGCTGCGTCGAGCGCTGCATATGGGGATCAAGAGACGTTACCACTGAGTGAGTCTTTGCCAGCACAGCCAAAGAGCCCGTATGCGCTCCACAAATATACTGGTGAACATTTGATGCGCATGTGGCACATAATTCATGGTATCCAAACAATATCGCTTCGATTTTTTAACGTATATGGTCCTTATTTTGATCCAAAGGGTGCATATGCACTTGTTATGGGGAAATTTATGAGGCAACGAAGTGAAGGAGTGCCGATGACCATTACAGGTGATGGAGAACAGACACGTGATTTTGTTCATGTTCGAGATATTGCCGACGCACTATATAAAGCAAGCACCAATGAATCAGTTGGGCATGGTGAAGTCTTTAATGTTGGCTCAGGACGGAATGCTTCAATAAATGAAATTGCACACATGATTGGTGGTCCAGTTGAATATATAGCACCACGTATTGAACCAAGACATACTCGAGCTGATATAGCATTGATACAACAAGTACTTGGTTGGAAACCAGAAGTTAGACTTGAAGATGGAATCAGTGAACTCAAAAAACAATTTGGAATTGTCTAAATACATATGATTGTTGACGGGAAAAAAATAGCGACGATGATTTACGGTGAGATACGTACGCGTGTCTCAGGGCTTTCGCGTGCCCCACGACTTGCGGTTATTACCTGTGC
>JANLIJ010000019.1 GCA_024653575.1 Candidatus Kaiserbacteria bacterium | reverse complement strand
TGATAAACTCTCATTTGACCTTTATTACCTGAAGCATCGGTCGCTTCTTCTTGATATCGAAATCGCACTGAAGACGGTCAATACACTCCTCATGCGAAGCGGAACTTAATTGCCGTACCACTTGTTACTCTTCTAGATATTCGTATAATACATTCCTATGTCAACATATTTAATTACTGGGGGAGCGGGTTTTATTGGTACAAATCTTTCTGAACGACTCGTGGAAGAAGGGCACTCCGTCGTCGCGGTAGATGATTTGAGTAGTGGTGTGAATCCAGCACGTCTTCCGAAAGAAGTTGTTTTTCATAAACTTGATATTTGCGATACTGCAGAGCTCACGAAAATAATGAGCGGGGTCGACGTGGTTGTGCACCTCGCCGCACTTCCGCGTGTGCAATTTTCGATTGAGCACCCATTTGAGACACAGCACGTGAATGTTGATGGTACACTCTCAGTGCTTGAATCAGCACGTATCGCAGGAGTGAAACGCATCGTGTATGCAGCATCGAGTTCTATGTATGGTGATCAGACCACGATGCCACTTGTGGAGACGATGCCTGCGCAACCAAAAAGTCCGTACGGGCTTCACAAGTATGTCGGCGAACTCATGATGAAGGTGTGGAATGAAATTCATGGTATCGAGACAGTCTCACTTCGTTTCTTCAATGTGTATGGTCCGCACTTCGACCCCAACGGCGCGTACGCGCTCGTCATTGGAAAGTTTTTGAAACAGAGAAGTGAAGGCCAGCCGATGACGATCACTGGCGACGGGGAACAGACACGCGACTTCACTCATGTTCGAGACACTATTGATGCAGTCATCAGAGCAAGCCAGGATGAAAATGTTGGGAAGGGGGAAGTTTTTAATGTCGGCGCTGGGAATAATACGTCCATAAACAAAATCGCAGAAATTATTGGCGGACCAGTCGAGTACGTCCCCGCACGTCTTGAGCCAAAACACACGCAGGCAGATTCAACGAAAATACGAGAAGCCCTCGGGTGGGAGCCAACTGTTTCACTCGAAGATGGTATTAATGAATTGAAGGTACAGTTCGGTCTTGTATAGATGCGCATGTCTTCTGTTGACGGGAAAAAAATAGCGACGATGATTTACGGTGAGATACGTACGCGTGTCTCAGGGCTTTCGCGTGCCCCACGACTTGCGGTTATTACCTGTGC
>JANLIJ010000014.1 GCA_024653575.1 Candidatus Kaiserbacteria bacterium | reverse complement strand
GTGGGCTTGCATCCGTATACCCCATGGGGTATACTACCACGATGCATATATATAGACAATATTCACGTTGGACACGTGTTTTCCTCGTTATCGCCGTTGTCCTGTCTTTTGGTTTTTTCATTTCAACTTCATTTGGGAATGACGGAGAAGAGGGTGATCAAGGCAGTGCTCGGGAGAGAAAACAGGAATCTTTTATTCCTGAGAAAACATCAACATTTGGTCTCTCGGTGTCTGGTGTCGTCTCGGCAACCGATTCAGTCATAGTACGGGCGCAGACAGTGGGGGTTGCCTCACAGGTCCTCGTTGAAGAGGGGTCTGTGGTAGGGGCTGGCGAGGTGTTGGTTACCCAGCAGGTACCACTTATTGAAAGTCGAATCGCTCTACAGGATACTCAAAATGGCCTCATCAGTCTTCAGCAGAATGCATCTTCTATCTCCCGCGGGGCTGAGATGGAACGCACGCGCATCGTAGATGAATCGGCATCGACAAGTGTTATCCTTACTGGAAAAGACTCAGAGATAAAAATAGAAAATAGCACGACACTTCTTGCGGTGCAGATGTATAGTTCGGTGACGACACTCGTCTCGGCGCTTAATTTTATTGATGAGCACGAGAGCTATTTTTCGAGCACAAACCTTCGTGTTTTCCGTGAGACCGTTCAGGCACTCTATGGGGGTCAGCGAACATACCTCACGGGTACTGTAGTGCGACGACTTGACTCGCATGATGACATTCTTGTCTTTCTTGATTCTGTAGCGAACGGGAAACTGTATCCTCAGAGCACCGAACTTATGTCCATCGCAGAACGTATTGATGGTGAGCTTTCTGCGGTGCGGGAAGTACTTGTGAGTGGAGAGTCAGATTTTCTTGATAGAAGAATTATGAGTACAGATAATTCTTCATACAGCACATACTTCACACAGCGAGAGGCAGTTATCGGTGCACAGACAAATCTCAGGTCGAGTATTGGATCTGTCCGAGTGAGTCAAATTTCAGGAACCGTCGGAAATCATTCAGCAGAAACGGAGCGCGAACTCGGTCGCATCAATTACACGACCGCGTCGCAAATAGCTGAGAACGAGGAGTATATTGCACGTCAGTCAGACGCAGTCTCACAGGCATCACTCAACGTTCTTCATGAGGAAAGCTTACTCGGTACCTCTCGAGCTCCTTTTGCAGGCGTGGTGAGTGAAGTGCTTGTGGATGAGGGTGCGTATCTCATGCAGGGCGAACCACTCCTCCGACTTATGGGCACAGGTGGAAGCGAGCTTGTGGTCACGGTGCCTCACTCGATGCTCCCGTATCTTCGAGAGGGGCTTGAATTTACAATCGATGGTGTGGTCCACGGATACGTTACTCACTTTGCGCCCGTGCTCACCGGTGGCAGTATCACGGTATTTATTGAACTTGTTGGTGATGGATATGTGGTAGGGGATACCCTCCGTGGCGAAATCAAGTGTGAGCTTACCGATGCTACTACCATGGCACTTCCTCGAGCGTATGTACACTTCGATACCGAAGGTGCATACATTCGCACCGATGGAGGAACTGTTGTCCGTGTGGTCATTCTCTACGATACAGGAAACACATTCATCGTACGTTCTCCAGCTCAAATCACTGAACCATTACAGAGAGCAACTGGCATTATCTTTTAAGATGCTATGAAAATACATCACACCGCATTCAATATCGTAGGGAAGACGGCACACTTCTTTGCCCTCAATAAACCGCTCTCCATGCTTGTCCTTGTGGGCGTGCTCTCGCTTGGCATCTTTGCATTCATTTTTACACCGAAACAATACAACCCAGAGATTGTTCGGCCTGCGTTCATTGTCACCCTCTCATACGCAGGTGTAACCACAGAAGAAGCGATTCAGCGAGTAGTATATGAACTTACTGAGAAAGTCTCAGCTGTCCCTGGGGTCGATGAGGTGTTTACAGAGGTACGCGATGGTGGGCGTATCGGGACGACCGTTATTTTTGACGTTGGGTATGATAAAACAAAGGCAAAAGTAGATCTCATCTCACAGATTGAACAGCATGGGTACCTCGCACGAGGAACTATTGGTGTGCCTCAAATTATGGAGGTGAACCCTGAGACCATTCCGGTACTCCAGATTGCCTTCAGTTCACTAACGCTTTCAACCGCTGATGTTCGTGCTCGTGTCATTGAGCTCAGTCATGCGCTTACGAGCATTACTGAGGTGAGTGATGCTTCTGTGACCGGTGGATATGAGCCGTTTCTTGTTGTTCAAGTAGATCCACTCCGTCTCAGCGGTGCTCATAGTACGGTGCAGGATTTGAAAGACGCTCTTACACAAGGAGGGGTGCGTGCAGTTTTGTCTGGATATGAAGATGCAGAGCAGGTAACGGGGGTTGTATTTGATGGGCGGGTGATGACTCCTGAAGAGATTGGGTCGTTGTACATTACTCCTCACGTACGCATTCGGGATGTCGCGGTGGTCTATGAAGGGGCGCTTCCATCACGTTCTTATACACTCTACGATACAAAGGAAAGTGATCCTATCGATATTGTGATGCTCGCCGTTTCAAAGGTTGAGGGGTCGAGTGCACCAATTGTTACGCGTGCGGTTCTCGACAAGCTCACTACACTTCTTGTACAGGATACGTATAAGGAACTCACCTATAAGGTTGTCAGTGATGATGGTGCCACTGCCACAAATGAAATTCGTGGGCTTGCAATAAATCTGATGCAGTCAATCGGGATTGTCGCTGTTGTGCTCTTTTTATTTTTATCACTCCGGTCTGCTTCTATTGTGCTCATCGCGATACCCACCACGCTCCTTATTGTGTTTGGACTTGGTTTTCTATTTGACCAAACCATCAATCGTATTACGTTATTTGCACTTATTCTTTCGCTTGGACTCCTCGTGGATTCGGCAATTGTTGTTGTTGAAAATATACACGTTCACTTCAAACGCGCATCCGCTGATGTGGTCAAGGCGACCCGAGAGATTATCATTGCAGGATCAGTCAATGAGATTGGTGTGGGACTCTTTCTTTCTACCGTAACGTCGGTCGTTGTGTTTCTCCCCGTCGGCTACATCACCGGTATGATGGGGCCGTACATGAGCCCAATTGCCTTTTTCGTACCGGTGGCACTTACCGTATCAATGTTTGTTGCGGTGATTATTATCCCCTTTGTTGCATCTCACCTGCTCAGTGGAGATGAACAGCCAACACGGCTCACGGTGTATGTGGATACCGTTACACAGCGCTTCATTGAGGGGTACAAGCGACTCATCCAGCGCATTGTCGCTACACGCTCACTTCAAAAGAGCGTGCTTCTCTGTGTCTCAGGACTGTTCTTTGTTTCCCTCATCTTTCCACTTGTTGGATTGGAGCATTTCCAGATGCTTCCTCGCGCAGACCGTAATCAATTTTATGTATACATAGATACTCCCGTTAATACCGCACTTACTACAACAGGCGAAGTTGCTCAGGCAATTTCAAGTATCATCACCGATGATGTCGATGTTGTTTCAGTACAGCAATTCATCGGCACTCCGCCTATCGTTGATTTTAATGGGATGTTCAAAGGGGCCCAGTACCGCAACGGGAAGCATCAGGCAACTTTTCGCGTTAATCTTGTAAATGCGGGAGATCGTGACCAGAGCTCAACGGATATTGCTACCGATATTCGAAAGAATATTTCGGCGCTGTACCCTGAGTACGTTCCCATGGTTCGTCTTATAGAAGAACCTCCGGGTCCGCCGGTGCGCGCGACGCTTGTCGCCAAGGTGTCCTCATCAGTTACGGAAGATGCTGAGAAATTTGCTTCGAAATTATTTCAACTCATTGCCCGTACTCAGGGTGTTGTGGACACGTACTCCTCATCGGAAGATCGGGTGGGAGATGTTGTGTATACATTCGATTACGAAAAGGCACACCAGCTCGGTGTGGCAGAGTCTGATGTTCTTGCCCTACTTCAGCTCTACAGTGGTGGAATCTCAGTCGGTGAATACATGAATAAGAAGTCTGTTGAATTTGTACCGATTACGATATCTCTCGCACGCAATCAAATGGATGCTTCGTCCGATATCCACGAACTCTCCGTGCGTACACGGTCGGAGGAGTTTGTGCCGGTCACTTCGGTACTCACGACAACGTATGCACCTCGTGTGCCCACTGCGTACCTTGAACGAGGAGAGCGAATTACCTATATCACTGGAGAGGTTGAAGAGCGCCCGATCATATACGTCGTTATCGATGTAATGACACAGCTTGTCAGTGGGGAACTTGAAGGATACTCGGTATCGGACTTCAATCTCTTCTCACTTTCACTTATGGGAGAGAGGGGTGAGACAATAACACTCACGTGGGGAGGTGAGTGGGAGATGACGCTCGAAAATTTCCGAGATTTGGGTCTTGCTATGGGTGTCGCACTCGTACTCGTGTATGCCGTGCTTGTTGCGCAGTATCGCTCATTTAAGAAGCCGTTGTTCATCATGGTGACCGTATCGCTTGGGCTCATTGGCATCCTCATTGGTTTCCTCTTCCTCGATCAGGTGTTTGGTATTTACCTCACTGCAACCGCACTCATCGGTTTCATTGCGCTCGTGGGTATTGTGGTAAACAACGCAATCATCTTCTCAGAGTATGTCGATCAGGAGG